>DBFJGL010000001.1:0-4972 GCA_048394785.1 Christensenellales bacterium
GCAACATGACGTGTCATTGCGAGCGAAGCGCGGCAATCCCCTAAACAGAAACGTGTAACCTAACACAGAAACCCGCGTGTCACTGCGAGCGAAGCGCGGCAGTCCCCTAAACAGGAACGTAAACTATATACTCGGTTTAACGTGAACTTTGAGCGAGGGAAAAAGACGACGGCAGGGAATGTTGAGCAGTAAAGCACAAACGGGGAGTACATTACACATTGTGTCACTGCGAGGAGCAACATAGTTGCGACGCGGCAGTCCCCTATGCAGAGGACGTCAACCGTATAAACTGTTTGGCGTAAATTTTAATCATAACAAAACCCCATCGAATCAGTCGATGGGGTTTTGTACTCTTTTTATGTTTGAAATTTATTTACGCATTCATTTTTGTTTCTATATACTGACACGCATTGAACGCGGCAATCGAGCCGTCGGACGCGGCGGTTATCAGTTGGCGCACGCTTTTGGTGCGGCAGTCGCCTGCGACAAAAATTCCTTCGCAGGAGGTTGCGCAGCTCTCGTCCGATACGATATATCCGTTTTTGTCCAACTCCACAATGTCCTTAAACGCGTCGTTGTTCGGCACCTGACCTATGCAGATAAACACGGCTTTTACGTTGAGCGCAAACTCGGAGTCGTCCTTTGTGTTGCGGAATACAAGTCCCGTAAGCTCGTCTTCGCCCACGAATTTTTCGAGGCTGAGATTGTGATAAATTCTGACGTTTTCCTTTTGTTTTTCGAGTATTTTCTCCTGAAAAACTCTGTCGCCGAAAAATCTGTCAAACAGCGTGCATATGTGCACGGTCTTGCAATATCCCGAAAGCAACAGAGAATATTGCAGTGCGGTATTTGCGTCGCCGATTACCGCGACTTCTTCACCCGAATAGAACGCCCCGTCGCAGATTGCGCAATAACTTACGCCGTTACCCACAAGTTCATCTTCTCGCTCAACGCCTATTTCGCGATGCTTAACGCCCGTCGCTATGATAACGCTCAGGCACTCGTGCTCGCCGTAATCCGTCGTCACTTTGAACCCAATCGGGGTTTTATCTATCTTTTCTACGCATTCAAGTTCGATTTGCGCTCCCCATTCAACAATTTGGTCGTACAGTTTGTCCATAAGTTCGCTGCCGGGTGCGGAATTCACGGTGGGGAAATTCTCCACGCGCGGCGACAGCGCAATCTGTCCGCCGAAGCTTTCCGATTCCAATACGAGCACGCTTTTTTCCGCTCTCAGGCAGTTGAGTGCCGCCGTCATTCCGGCAGGACCTGCGCCTATCACGATTACGTCAACCATAATACCTCCTTAAAAAATACGGTATGCCCGTAAGCATACCGTACCGATACGTTTTTTTGTTTACGCTCTTACGCCGTCGATGTATTTCTTGATTTTGCTTGCGTTGTCGAACGCGTCGAAGCCGTTTCCGTTGGGGACGAGCAACGTGGGGGCTTTCTTTATGCCGAATGCCGTCGTCATATCTCTGTTTTCTTCGGCGTCGATGACCGTGTACTCGATGCCCGCTTTGTCAAGCATAGCCTTTGCGGTTTTGCAGTTGGGGCAGGTCTTCGCGGTGAAAATCGTAAGTCCTTTAAGCGAGGGTTTCGCACTTTCCGCGGTGGGGCATTCGAATGCGTCTTGGTCGCTTACGGGAGTCTTCTTCAATACGGAAGTTGCGATGTCATAAGTTTGACGCGCCTTGAATTCTTCCAGCTTACCGTCGTTCCAATTCTGTACGGGACGGTAGTAACCTGTAATTCTGCTGTAAACTTCCGCCTTTCTTCCGCAGATGGGGCAGGTGAACTGCTCGCCTTCCAGATAGCCGTGCTCGGCGCAGATGGAATATGTGGGAGAAAGCGTATAGTAGGGCAGTTTATAGTTTTCGGCAATCTTCTTTACGAGGTTTGCCGCCGCCTGCCAGCTGTCAAGTTTCTGACCGAGGAAGGCGTGGAATACCGTGCCGGAGGTATAGAGCGTCTGCAAGTCGTCCTGAACGTCGAGCGCGTCGAAGATGTCCGCGGTGTAGCCGACGGGCAGGTGCGAGCTGTTGGTGTAATAAGGCGCGGCGTCTTCGCCCATAGACGCGGTTATGATGTTGGGATACTTAGCCTTGTCGTGCTTGGCAAGTCTGTAAGAGGTGGACTCGGCGGGCGTCGCTTCGAGGTTGTAAAGGTCGCCGTACATTTCCTGATAGTCCGACAGCTTGTTGCGCATAAAGTTGAGCACTTTCTGAGTAAACTCCTGCGCGGATTTTTCCGTCAGATTTTTGCCAATCCATCTTGCGTTGAGGCAGGCTTCGTTCATACCCACCAGTCCGATTGTGGAGAAGTGGTTGTTGAAGGTGCCCAGATAACGCTTGGTGTAGGGGTAGAGTCCCTCGTCCATAAGCTTGGTTATGACGTTTCTCTTGATTTTAAGGCTGCGCGCCGAAATATTCATCAGGCGTTCGAGGTTTTGGAAGAACTCCGCTTCGGTCTTTGCTTCGTACGCGATTCTCGGCATATTGATGGTGACGACGCCCACAGAACCCGTTGATTCGCCGCTTCCGAAGAAACCGCCGGACTTCTTTCTCAGTTCTCTCAGGTCGAGGCGCAGACGGCAGCACATACTTCTCACATCGCTCGGCTCCATATCGGAGTTGATGTAGTTGCTGAAATAGGGGGTGCCGTATTTTGCGGTCATTTCAAACAACAGACGGTTGTTTTCCGTTTCCGACCAATCGAAATCACGCGTGATGGAGTAGGTGGGAATGGGATACTGAAAACCTCTGCCGTTGGCGTCGCCCTCGATCATAATTTCGATGAACGCCTTGTTGACCATCGCCATTTCCTTTGCGCAGTCCTTATATTTGAAATCCACTTCTTTGCCGCCCACAATCGCGGGGAGTTCGGCAAGGTCGTTGGGGACAACCCAGTCCAACGTGATGTTGGTGAAAGGTGCCTGCGTACCCCAGCGGGAAGGAGTGTTCACGCCGTAAATGAAGGACTGTATGCACTGTTTGACCTCTTTGTAAGACAGGTTGTCTATCTTGACAAAGGGCGCGAGGTAGGTGTCGAAAGAGGAGAACGCCTGCGCGCCTGCCCACTCGTTCTGCATAATTCCGAGGAAGTTGACCATCTGATTGCACAGAGTGGAGAGGTGGGACGCGGGAGCGGACGTGATTTTTCCGGGAATGCCGCCAAGACCTTCTTTGATGAGCTGTTTGAGCGACCAGCCCGCGCAGTAACCGGTGAGCATACTGAGGTCGTGGATATGAATTTCGGCGTTGCGGTGCGCGTTGCCGATTTCCTCGTCGTAAATTTCGCTCAGCCAATAGTTGGCGGTGATTGCGCCGGAGTTGCTGAGGATAAGTCCGCCTACGGAGTAGGTGACGGTGGAGTTTTCCTTGACGCGCCAGTCGTTTATTTTCAGATAGTTGTCCACGGTGTTCTTGTAGTCAAGCATTGTGGAGCCGACGTTTCTGAGTTTCTCGTGCTGTTTTCTGTAAAGAATGTATGCCTTGGACACTTCTACATAGCTCGCTTGGATAAGCACGACTTCGACGGAGTCCTGAATATCCTCGACGGTTACGACGTCGCCTTTGAGCTTGGAGTTGAAGTCGGCGGTTACGCGCAGAGCAAGCATATCGATAATGTCGTCGTTATAGTTTTTGCCCACTGCGGCAAAAGCCTTTTCGATGGCAATTTTGATTTTGCTGAGATTGAACGGAACAACGCTTCCGTCACGCTTTTTCACATTCAACATAATGTGACCTCCATTGGATAATTTGCTTCCCCATTATAGTTGCAATACGTTAGCCTGTCAAGTCCAAAACGGAAAATATAGCATTTAATTTTAGTGATAGGCACAACATATAGTGTTTGTGTCGAATCGGCGCGTATTTCGCGTTTACGGGTTCACGGTATATTTATGCTCGGTTTTGTATGCCGATACATAAAATTTTTATCCCTGCGGTTTTATTTTGCCTATTGACAAAGCGTTAATGCGGTTTTATACTTAATTAAAAGTTTTAATTAACTGAAATTCATTTATAATTATTCCTGCGCGCCGCAGCGTTCGCGGCGTACGGACGGAGGAGAGTATGAAAGTTGCAATAGGCTCTGATAAATCCGGCTATATGCTGAAAGAGGCAATCAAAAGTTTTTTGTCCGATCCCGACGCGGCAAAATCGCTTGGCGTTGAGTTCGACGCGGCAACGGACGATTTGGGCACGGTGGACCTCGGCGACGTTCACCCCTATTACAGAGTGGCGGCTGACGTAGTGCCTAAAATTCGGAGCGGCGAATACGACAGAGCAATATTGATATGCGGCACGGGAGCGGGAATGAGCGTCGTCGCCAACAAATTCAAGGGCGTACAGGCGGTTGCGTGCGAAGGGGTTTATTCCGCGCGTATGGCGCGCGTCATCAACGGAGCGCAGGTTCTTTGTATGGGCGGCTGGATTGTCGCGCCTGAGACGGGCGTGGAAATGGCAAAGGCATATCTCAAAGCGGACTTATACGACGGCTTGGAGGAATGGCGCAAAGAATGGCTCGGCGCCGCGGCTGTCAAGGTAGGCGAACTCGAAGACAAAAACTTTGCCGAATAGCAGACCGCAATTTTAAGCGCACCAAGATATTAAGCAAAAACTTTGAGCGTGCGCAAAAGGCGACGGCAGTTAGTGTTGAGCAGTAAAGCATAAACGGAGAGCGTAGGTTTGCTGTCGGGGCGACGCCCCGACGAATAGGACTTGCGCGGTTAATATTCTGTACAAGGGAGGGCAAAAATTTTGTTCGTACCTTTTGCCCGACCGAGTGATATAACAAGACACGTTGCTTCGCCGCGCAATCCGCGAAGCCCCCTACGAGGGGGTTGAGGGGTGGGCTTACGCATTAAGGGTTATTATACAAGCACTCTGCCTATTAGATAGGCGCGCGAAATCCCCTAAACGGGAGTGTAGTGTTTTGTTATACTTAAATTTATTCGCACCTCGTT
>DBFJGL010000002.1:0-5750 GCA_048394785.1 Christensenellales bacterium
GATAATTATATATCAAAACGAAGCGTCGCTAAATTAAAACGGTGCGATAGCTCTGTTTTCGGACAACAGTTGTCATCGCAAACAGAGTTTTATGCTGAAAACCGATAAGAACATTGACTATTGCCGAGCAAATTTTGTTCGGTAAAACGCAAATTATTCCGTTTAACCCTGTCTGCCGCAATTTCGCCGCATATGCTCCGTTAGATTGGACATAATTTCACCGACTTCGCCGCCTGCAAACGAAAAGGGAGTGCGGCGTGCCGCAGGGCGGGTGTATCGCACCGTTTTGCAGAAACAGTCGCTATCCGAATCAGACTCGCTCCGTTGTGCGTCCGAGTTTTGCCGCCCGTAATCGGCGTATTGGTTTTTTTTGTCGGAATTTGAGCTGTGCGACCGCGTGCCGCCCGTGTTTTCCGCATCTTTTACGCCTGCCGCCGAAACGCCCGATTTTGCGCCCATCAGGTTCATAAGCATAGGCAGGATATTTGTTAAGGGGTTTTCTTTCTTTTCTCCGCCCGAGGACAGTTCCTGCGTTATGCCTATGCTGTTGTATTCGGCAAACGGAGTGGCGTACATATCCGAATTGGAGCGCTTGCGCTCCGTTCTGCCGTCGGCATAAATTTTGCCGCCTCCGTATTTGCCTTTTTCCTGTTTTTGCGGCTGATAAGCGTAACGGCCGCTGTCGTAATGTCCGAAATCGCGGCTGTCGCGTTCGTTTCGGACTAAGTAGCCGCCGTTGTCTTCTCGTCGATGCGTACCCGTCATATTCATTATGAGAGGCAGTATTGCGGACATAGGATTTGCGTTGTCGGGGGATGAGTTGTTCATTGCCGAGAGAATGGAGGCAAGGTCGGGAGCGTTTTTGCCCGCGCCCGAACTTTCCGCGCCTTTTGAACCGATTGCGCCGCCGTTCAATAAAGACATTATCGATATCAATGCGTTCATATCCAAATTCATTGCTCACCTCAATCACCTTCACTATATGACGGCATACAATGAATGTGACGGAGGGCGTATGAGTTTTTATAACGGAAACGGCAATAACGACGGCAGAAAGGGCGCGTACTATGACCCGCGTTACGACAAGGAGCGACGAAAAACTTCCGAGTTCGGGAACGGCGGAACGGAAGGATACGGGGCGGAAAGCGAGCGCGAGAGTCAAGGACAAAAGGAGCGCAGAACAAACGCTTTCGAGCAAAACGGCGCACGCGGCGGTTACGACGCGTCGGATATAGGCAGGCTTGCCGCAATGCCCAAAGACGAGTTGATGAACGAGCTGTTCAGAAACGCCGCGGCTCTTAAAGGTACGGGCAACTTCAACGCAGAGGAATTGGAGGACTTTTACAATAAGTCGTCCGCATTTCTCTCTCCCGAACAGCTCCGCCGTATGAGGAGCATAATCGATATGTTGAAATGAAAAAGATCGATAACAGACTCGTGGGAGTGCTTATGTGCGAGGGCAAGACCACCGCGCTCGTAAAGGTTGGCAATCCGTATCATCTCGGCGTATTGGAGCGCCGCTTCGAAGTGATAAGGCGTTATCCGTTCATTCGCTCTGTGGCTATAAGCTGCAACTATGAAGACGCGCGCAGATTATCCGATATGAGAGAGGTTGAGTATGTTTGTTCGCAGACGAGGGTGAGCGCGCTCGATTACAACGTGGAGAAAATATCCGAATCGGAGTCCAGGTCTTCGGTGTTTTCCTCCGGTGCGGGCAGGCTTACGGGCAGAGGAGTGAAGCTTGCCGTTATAGACACGGGCGTATCCGTGCACAGCGATTTATCAATGCCGCGCGAAAGAATTGTCGGGTTTTACGATTTTATAAACGGAGAGGACGAGCCGTACGACGATAACGGACACGGTACCTTTGTCGCGGGCGTAGCGGCAGGCAACGGACTTCTGTCGGGCAGAAAGATATGCGGCGTTGCGCCCGAGTGCGACGTCGTTGCGCTGAAAGCTATTGCGGGCAACGGAGAAAGCGGCGCGTTCAAGGTGCTTGACGCCATGCAATGGCTGTACGATAATTTCAGGAGAGAGGGGATAAAAGCGGTGTGTATGAGTTTCGGAGCGGAACCTTCGGAGTTTGCAGACCCTCTGAAACTCGGTGCGGATATGTTGGTCGGAGCGGGCCTTACCGTGGTTTGCGCGTCCGGCAACAGCGGAAAAAACGGTTTGAAATCTCCTGCCGTCAGCCGTGAAGTAATAAGCGTAGGCGCAATAGACGACGAATATAACGTTGCCGAATTTTCGTCCAGCGGCGTTTATCAGGGCGTTGCGCGTCCCGACGTTTACGCAAAAGGAGTGAGGGTAAAAGGTCTTGCGGCAGGCGGCGCATATGTAATGATGACGGGCACTTCGATGGCGGCTCCTTACGTTGCGGGCGCGTGCTGTCTTTTGCATCAAAAATATGCCGCATTGTCGCCTCGGCAAGCAAAAAACGCCATTCTAAACAGTTGTTTTATGCAAAACGGGGTTAAGATTTTTGAGCTGAGGAACGATTAAATCAAATATTTTCCGTTCAAATCTTAACGAGCGGAAATTAAAATAATCGCGAAATTTCGGAAAAGTACGGACAAAAACAACCGCCTTTCGGCGGCTGTTTTCTATAACATTATGTGATAACGTCGTTAAAACGAAATTTTTATAAAATGCACGTCGTTTGGGCAAAGCGCGGCGGATATGCGTATTCCCGTGTCCGTAGCGTCATATTTTAACGCTTCCGATTTGGGGGCTGCAAGTTCGTTTATGCGGCGGACCTCCGCTTTGGTGGGTATAGATGGGCTGCCTATATCCTGCCATACGCGTATGGGGTTGGCGTTATCGTCGTCGATTTTTTGCACGGTTACGCCTTTTACGGGGCGGTCGAGCGCGATTTCGAGAGTTATGTTCTCGCCCTCGCCTTCCCATACGAAAGATTGACGGTAGAGGAGTATCTGCATTTCGTTTTCGCTCTCAAACGCCGCCGCTTCCGCGTCGCCGCAGGCGAGAGGCATATCTATGCGTTTGTCGCCCAGCTCGTTCATAAATTTGAAAGCGTAGAAGTTTGGCTTTTTTACTCCGTAAACGGTCATAAGTCCGAAAGAACCGCTGAACGGTTCGGGGAATAAATTGAGTTCCTCGAAAATGTCGGACAGCGACCAATAACAGCACCCGTCGATATGCCCCTGCGCGTCCATAACCGTCTTGACGGAATAAGCCGCGGCGGCTTTTGTGTCGTGTTCGGGCGCGGTGCATATGGCGTTTGCGTTCCACTCCGTGAGATACCAGGGAGTATCGGCGGCCTCGCTTTCGATTTTACGGATTTTATTAGAAACGTATGTTCTGTCCGTACGTTTTCTGCTTTCTTCGGAGTACATCAAAGCGTTGATGCCTTGATACGAATTGAGTTTTTTATTGCGGTTTTTGAATACCTTTAAGTACCGTCCCACCATCGACTTTGCCATATTCAGCGTATCGACGTCGTCGCCGGGGTAAAGATGGGTGGACAGGAAGTCGAGAGGCAAATTGTTTTTTGTGCAGTATTCTTTCATATCCGTAATCCAGGTGCCGCAGGTGGTGACGGGACCGCCCACTTTGAGATTTTCGTCGACGGATTTGAGCGCGCGGACGGTGGCGGCGTACAGCTCCATATACTTCTTTTTGCCGCCCGACCAGAATATGCCGACAAAATCGGGTTCGTTCCATACCTCGAACAACCAGCTTTCCACTTCTTCTTTGCCGTAGCGTTCTATCAAAAATGAGGCGAAATCGCGCACGAGCTCACTCCATTCTTTCATCTTTTTGGGAGGCGTGATGTTCATATTATATTTGAATACGGTGCGCTTTCCCGACGCGAGTTGTTTGGGCATAAGTCCGAGTTCAACAATGGGGCGCACGCCTCTCTCCAACAGATTGTCGTACACTTTCGCAATTTCGAAAAACGAGCGCGTGACGTATTTTTTGAGCCCGGGCAGGGGGATAAATTCCGCCGCGTTCTGATAAAGATACATGCTTTCGTGAAAAACTCCGTGACTGCGAACGCGCTTGAAACCGAGTTCTTTTACAGCTTCGTCCAACTGTTCGAGATAATCCGCTCTTTGTGACATAGCCAAGTGACAACTGCCTATTCCGAATTGCCAATATCTATCGTTAGATATGCGTTTTGCGTCAATAGGTATTCTGATTTCCTGCATATTTACTCCTTTCGGTTTTATAAGCGACGGCGGTTTATTCTTCCGCTTTATTTATTTCTTCTTCGGTTTTTTCTTCATTGATTGCATCTTCGCATACGGGCGTTTTTTTGTCCCACTCCGCACCCGTAACTTTGTCGAGGTCGACGCCCTTGGTTTCGTGCACTTTGAGCATAGTGAATATCAGTCCCAACGCCATGAACGGCACGGCTATACACATACATACCGTGGGAATTACGGAGTCGTTTGTAAAGAGAATGACAGCCATGCCTATGACAAACGGAATGCCGCCTATAATCGTGCTGAGCGTGGGACGCACTCCCATAATCGAGGAACGGAGGTTGGTGGGGCAGGACTCGGATGCTATGATTGCGTATATATCGCCCGTCGACCAATACGCGCCGATTGCCATTCCGCAGAACAGACCTACGACGTAAGGGTTCCAAGCGTTATTGCAGCCTACAAAGAATAAAACGTATGAAATTATGCAGGATACCGCAAGCACGGCCGTGGCGGGTTTTCTGCCGACTTTATCCGAAATAAAACCCTGTATCAGCTGTATAAACGCACTGCCTATGGGAAATAGCAGAAGAGCGTTGTCTATCGCGCCCTTTACGGCGACTTTTACGTCCTCTGCGCCTGCCGCCGCGAAATGAAGCTCGTATCCCAACGACATAGACGCATTATAATAAGAAGTGATTATCATACCCGCGCCGATAAGACCGCTTGTGATGATTACCCACAGCATCTGTTTGTGTTTGATGCAGAATTTGAGAGCGGGGACAATGCCGCCTTGCGCCGCGGCTTCTTTTTCCGCCTCCTTTTTTGCGGCTCGCTCCTCATCGGATAGATTAAGATATGCAAGCCGTTCTTTTACGTAGAGGTCGGGTTCGCGTACAAACAGGAGGGCAAGCAAACCTGCCGCCGCCGCTATGCTCGCGATGATAAGGTAAACGTTGCCGAAATCGGCATTTGTCGGCATAACGGTTTTTCTCAAAAGAGGTATGGCAAGCATACCCAACGTCGCCGCGCATTTTATGACGGAGTAGGTAGTGGCGCGGTATTTGGCAGGCGCTGCTTCCATTATGTAGACTTGTTGAATATCGTTGGGAATAAAGAAAAATACAAACAGCGTACCGACAAGATATACGGGTATGTTGGTGGCAAGTCCGACTATCAGCGTCCCGACGCCCATTCCCAACGCGTTTACAAACAAAAACAGTTTTCTGCCGTAGCGGTCGGATAAAGGCTTGTAGAATAACGATATGAATGCTCCCGCGGCGGTAAATACCGTCGTAAGCGTGGTGAGAGTCCCGAGTGCGTTGCCTTCGAAAGAGCCGAACAGCTGGTCGGCAATGACTTCCTGCATTTGTCCGTTTAGCTGCGTGGAAAGTTCGTCCGCGATATAAACGAGCGTTATTATAACCATACTGTAAATGAAAACGCCCCAATTAGCAGACACTCCTTTTTGTTTGGACAGATAACTTATCTGCCTTTGCTCGAATTTGTGCCTTCTTGCAGCCTTAGCCGCAGTTTCCGTTTTTGCCAAAATAAATCCCCCTAAACTTAACGTATATTATC
>DBFJGL010000003.1:0-14950 GCA_048394785.1 Christensenellales bacterium
GAAAATAAATGCAAAACTAAGTCCCCTACGAGAAATAGTAAAGAACCGCGTGGGCTTACGCATTAAGGGTGGTTTTTAATGTAAAAAAAATTTATAGGCAATACCTATAAAACAACAATAGGCATTTATTTTGCAATAACATAACTACAAGATAAAACAACCATAAGGAGAAAAAGATGGAAAACAACTACAATGAAACCAACACGAAGCAATGTCACAGGTGCTATTACTTTCGCGGCTACTACACGAGGGGCGAGCACAGTTTTATCCGTTCGGACGTAGGCTACTGTATTCGCAATAAAGCTATAATGTCAAATAAGCATACCTGCGACTGTTGGAAATCAGGCAAACACAGGTCCGGTGTAAACAGACAATATGCGTTGGACTACCTTTGCAGAATGCTTGAAAACATTTCGGGAGCGAGGCAGATATTGGAGGAGGCGGAAAAGGAGATAAGGGAAGATGATTAAGCAGATATGCGGAAATTGCGACTGTTATCAGCCGCTGTATACAAAGCTGTCGTTCAGATTTTGGGAGGAGAATTTGGGATATTGCGCGCAATGCAAAAGAGGCGTAAATAAAAACGGGCAATGTCCGTTATGGCGTAAAAAGCAGCCGCGTAAAACCGACGCCGTCGCAAGATTAAACGAAGCCGCAAGCGACTTGAAATATATAATCGATGATTACAAGCGTAACCTCAAAAGCAGAGATTAAAACCTCATAGATACGCTGACAATGTGTCACTGCGAGCGAAGCAATGTGTCACTGCGAGCGAAGCGCGGCAGTCCCCTAAACAGAAACGTATACTCCATGCACGGCAATTCCCTAAATAGGCGACGATAACTTATATCCCCCCCCTCCGTGTCACTGCGAGCGAAGCGCGGCAGTCCCCTAAACAGAAACGTGCAACCTATACACGGTTTAACGTAATAATCACTCTGTTAATTAAGCGGATTATCGCTTGAAAAAAGCTACCGCAAGTAGTATAATTTTATCAATAAAACTTGCGGCGGCTTGTCCGCCAAGGAGAGAATATGTTGTCAGTCGGAGCAATAGTCGGCATTGTAATTGCGGCGGTTGTCGTGGCAATAATCGCGGCGATGATTATCAGAACCGCGCTTAACAAACCCGTAAAAGAGAACGTCGTCAAAGCCGAACCCGTCAAGGTGGACAAAGACGCGGCGGTGCGCCATTTGCAGGAGGCGATACGCATAAAAACGGTGAGTATGGTGGAGGAATATTCCGACAACATACAGCCTTTCATCGACTACCGCGAGTGGTTGGAGAGGACTTATCCGCTCATTCACAAGCACGCCGAGCGCACGATAATAGAAGATTACAGCCTTATCTTCAAAATAAAAGGCAAAAATCCGAGTCTTAAAGGCGGTTGTTTTCTGTCGCACATAGACGTCGTGCCCGCGCCTGCGGAGGGGTGGGAACACGATCCGTTCGGCGGCGAGCTGACCGAGGACGGATACATATACGGCAGAGGCGCGCAGGATATGAAATCGCATATGATAGCTCTGCTCGAAGCCGTGGAATATCACCTTGCAAACGGCAGGACTTTTGACAGAGATTTGTATCTGTGTTTCGGACACGACGAGGAGCCGGGCACGTCTGTGGGCGGCGCGGCAAACATCGTCAAATATCTCAAAGAACAGGGCGTAGCTATGGAGTTCGTCGTGGACGAAGGCGGCACGGTGCTTGACGGCAAAATGCTCGGCATACCTCACACCGTCGCGCTTATCGGCGCGTGCGAAAAGGGCAACGGCGACTTGGAACTCGTCGTCAAAAAGTCGGGCGGTCACGCGTCCAACCCCAATCCGCCCACCGCTGTCGGCGTGCTGTCCGACGCAGTCAAAACCGTGGAAAGCCACCCGATGAAAACAAGATGGACGCCAATGGCAAAAGAGATGTTCAAATCGCTTGCGCCGTACGCCAACCCTGCGTTCAGATTTGTGTTCACCAACCGCGATTTGCTCAGTCCGCTCGTCAAATGGGTGCTCACCGTAGCCGCTCCCATGACAAATGCGCTCGTACGCACGACGTTTGCGCCCACGATGCTTTGGGGCTCGGACGCGAGAAACGTCATACCTATGGAGGTGCGCGCCAATATCAATTACAGAATGGTCACCGGCGAAACCGCCGACGACGTCAAGGCGTATCTCGAAAAACTGCTCAAAAAATATGTGGATAAAGGACAGCTCGAAGTCCGTCTTCTGCAATACTCCAACCCCTCGCCCGAAGCGGACGTGCATTGTTCGGCATACGAGAATATCAGAAAGAGCGTGCTCGAAGTGTTCGACGATATAGTCGTCGCGCCTTACCCGTTCATTGCGGCGTCCGACGCGCGTTTTTACAATCCGCTCACCGACAACGTATATCGTTTCAGTCCGTTTATCAACAGCCTTGACGACCAGGCGCGCATACACGGCAGAAACGAGCGTTTGCACGTAGACCAGCTTGAAAAAGCCATACGGTTCTTTGTCCGCTGCCTCGAAAACACAATGGACGAGAAATAACATTCAAACACGATAAGTGTATTTTTCGCATAAAATGCCGTTGCTTTGCTAAATGAGAGCAAAACAGGGGCGCGAAAGTTTGCGTGACGATACGCTTTGCCGCAACGCCGTAAAATACCGCCGTGCCGTAAGGGCGCGGCGGTTTTGCGTTAAAGTGACGGTTTGATGTGGTGTTGAGCAAACTTGCATACAACAGTTAGTATTTCCGCATATTTTTTACATAATAAGTTGTTTTTCGACAATGTTCGTGTTAGAATTTGTTTCCTTGCTTAGTAGATTTTAGAGGAGGCAGATATGGGCGTTATCGAAGATGGCATCAAACCGCTTATGGACAGCAAAGTTCAAAAGCTGATAATACTTTTCGTGTTCGATAAGATGGCGATACCTCTGTCCGAGGCAACCTTGCTCGACGTCTGTACTTCCGACAATAATTGGCTTACTTATATGGAGTGCAAGCAATATCTTGCCGAACTCATCGATACAAATCTCGTATATCGCGTGCCCAAGACGGACAATCTCAACATCACTCAGGACGGAGTAAGCTGTCTTGCGCTGTTTTTCACGCGCATACCCGCGTCCGTTCGCGACGACATAACAAATTATACGCGCGAGAACCGTATGCGTTTCAAAAAGCGTCAGTCCTATTTTTGCGATTATTCCAAAAACGCGGACGGAACGTATACCGTACTTATGCGCATCAACAACGACAGCTCCACTCTTATGGAGTTGAAAATGGTGGTTGCAAACCGTCAGGTTGCAAAATTCATTTACAAGAATTGGGTGGACAAAGCGTCGTCGACTTACGCTATTTTGCACGACACCTTGCTCGACTGATTTTGAAAACAGCCGCATAGAATGCTCAAAAATACAAAACAGAGCGGGCAAACGCCGCCGAGTGAAAGACAGAACGCCGCATACTTGCGGCGTTAAAATTTTTTAACGTTTTCAAAACGGCACACATTTATGTTTATAAGTTGACTTGAAAACCGTTTTATTGTATCATATCAAACAGCGCAGTATATAAATATACTGTATATCAAGAAATAATTTGTGTGTAACACATACGGAGGTTAATATGACATTTCAAAGCAAAGGCGTTGAAAAATTCGTAAACGAGAGCATCGAGCTTTGCAAGCCCGATAAAGTCGTACTCATCGACGGCAGCAACGAGCAGCTTGAAGCGTTGCGCGCGGAGGCTTGCTCCACGGGCGAAATGATAAAGCTCAATCAGGACGTGCTTCCCGGTTGCTATCTGCACCGCACCGCAGTCAATGACGTCGCTCGCGTCGAGGGCAGAACCTTTATCTGCACGGACAAAAAGGAAACCGCAGGTCCCACCAACAATTGGATGCAGAAAGACGAGGCGTACGCTATGCTCAAAGGCATTTACGACGGAGCCATGAAGGGCAGAACGATGTACATCATTCCTTATTCTATGGGCGCGGTAGGTTCCCCCTTCTCCAAAATCGGCATTGAGCTGACCGACTCCATTTACGTCGTGCTTAATATGGTTATAATGACGCGCGTGGGACAAAACGTGCTCGACCAACTCGGCGCAAGCGACGATTTCGTCCGCGGTCTGCACGCAAAAGCGGACATCGACGAGGAAAAGAGATATATCTGCCAATTCCCCGAAGACAACACCATTATGTCCGTCAACAGCGGTTACGGCGGAAACGTGCTTCTCGGCAAGAAGTGCTTTGCGTTGAGAATAGCGTCCTACCAAGGCTGGCAGGAAGGCTGGCTTGCGGAGCATATGCTCATACTCGGCGTCGAGAAACCCAACGGCGAAACCAAATATATTGCGGCGGCGTTCCCGTCCGCGTGCGGCAAAACCAACCTCGCAATGCTCATTCCTCCCAAGGAATTTGCGGATAAGGGTTACAAAGTGTTCACCGTCGGCGACGACATCGCGTGGATAAGAGTGGGCGCAGACGGCAGACTTTACGCCATCAACCCCGAAAACGGCTTCTTCGGCGTAGCCCCCGGCACCAACGCCAAGTCCAACCCCAACGCGCTTGCGGCGACAAGAAAGAACACCATTTTCACCAACGTCGTACACAACCTCGAAAACAACACCGTGTGGTGGGAAGGTCTTGACAAAAATCCTCCCGAAAACGCAACCGATTGGAAGGGCAATCCCTGGACGGCGGAAGACAGAGCAAACGGCATAAAGGGCGCTCATCCCAACTCCCGTTTCACGGCTCCCGCAATCAACTGCCCCTGCATTTCTTCCGAGTTTGAAAATCCTCAGGGAGTACCCCTCGACGCAATCGTGTTCGGCGGCAGACGCGCAAAGACGGCTCCGTTGGTATACGAGGCAAGAGATTGGAACCACGGCGTGTTCGTAGGCTCCATAATGGCTTCCGAAACGACCGCGGCGGCAAGCGGCGCGGTGGGCGTTGTAAGACGCGACCCGATGGCAATGCTTCCCTTCTGCGGTTATCATATGGGCGACTACTTCAAGCATTGGATTGAGATGGGCGACAAGGTTGCCAAGAAACCCAAGTTCTTCAACGTCAACTGGTTCCGCACCGACGAGGACGGCAACTTCCTGTGGCCGGGCTTCGGCGACAATATGAGAGTTCTGGATTGGATTCTGCGCCGTACCGAAGGCACCGCAGACGCAGTCGAAACCCCCATCGGATACGTTCCCGACCCCGCCGACATCAACCTCAACGGCACCGACCTTACCGAGGCTGACATCGTAAACCTGCTCACCGTGGACAAGGAACTGTGGTCCGACGACGCAAACGGAATTGCGGAGTTCTACAAGAAGATTGGCGACAAGCTTCCCGAAGAACTCGGAAAAGAGCTCGATACTCTTAAAAACAACCTCAAATAATAACACATATAAACACTGTAAACGACATACGGTAAAAGTTCAAAAGGCTGCTTGTCAGCCTTTTGAGCATTAAATTGCAAAGAGATATAGCCGATGAAACTGTACGAAAAATTTTTGACGGAAGAAATAGACGGCGACGGCAAGCTCAAAGGCGTGCGCTTCCACGCTCCCGAGGACTTCAACTTCGGGTTCGACGTGGTTGACGCCATCGGAAAGGAGCAGCCCGAGCGCAGGGCGATGATTTGGATTTCAAACGACGGCGAGGAGCGAATTTTCACTTTCGGCGATATTATGGAGTTGTCAAATCAGGCGGCAAACTACTTTCTTTCGCTCGGCATACGCAAGGGGGATAGGGTAATGCTTGTTTTGCGGCGTCATTGGGAGTTTTGGACTGCCATTGTCGCGCTACACAAAATAGGCGCGATCGTCATACCCGCCACCGACCAGTTAAAGGAAAAGGATTTCGTATACAGGTTCGAGGCGGCGGGCGTCAAGGCGATTATGTGCACCGCCACGGGCAGCGTCCTTCACGAGGCGGACGCCGCTGCCGCGAGATGTTCGGGCGTGACTGTCAAAATCGTCGCAAACGGAAAAGCGGACGGCTGGCACTGTTTTACAGACGAAAGCGCGGCGTTCTCAAAAGTTTACGAGCGTCCGACTGACGGTACCGCGCCAAAACGCGACGAGCTGATGCTGATGTACTTTACGTCGGGTACGACCGCTTATCCCAAGATTGCGGCGCACGAACACACTTACGCGCTCAGCCACTTCATCACCGCAAAATGGTGGCACAACGTCGACAGCGACGGCGTGCATTTCACCGTTGCGGAAACGGGCTGGGGCAAAGCGGTGTGGGGCAAGCTGTACGGACAGTGGTTGCTCGGCGGTTGCGTGTTCACCTACGATTTCGAGAGGTTCGAGCAGGAAAAAGTGCTCGATATGATTGCAAAATATCGCATAACCACGTTCTGCGCGCCGCCCACGATATACCGTTTTATGATAAAAGCGGACTTGTCCAAGCATGATTTGAGCTCGCTCAAATACATTACTACCGCCGGCGAGGCGTTGAACCCCGAGGTGTACAATCAGCTTAAAGCGGCGACGGGACTCAGCATAATGGAAGGCTTCGGACAGACCGAAACCACGCTCACAATCGCAAATCTCACGGGTATGACTCCCAAACTCGGCAGTATGGGCAAACCCACTCCGATTTACAAACTGCTGCTTGCCGACGCCGACGGAAAGGAAGTTCCTATGGGCGAAGTGGGCGAAATCTGCGTCGATATTTCCAAGGGCAGACCGTACGGACTGTTCAGAGAATATTACAACAACCCCGAGGAAACGGCAAACACAATGCACGACGGACTTTATCACACCGGCGATATGGCTTGGTGCGACGAAGAAGGGTATATGTTCTTTGTCGGGCGCACGGACGACATAATCAAGTCCAGCGGATACCGCATCGGACCTTTTGAAATAGAAAGCGTGCTTATGGAGCACCCCTCGGTAGTGGAATGCGCGGTCACGGGCGTACCCGACCCCGTCAGGGGACAGGTTGTAAAGGCAACAATCGTACTCGCAAAAGGTTACGAAGGCACGGACGAACTTAAAAAGGAAATTCAGACCTACGTCAAAGAAGCCACCGCGCCGTACAAATATCCGCGCGTAATCAATTTTGTGGACGAGCTCCCCAAGACGATTTCGGGCAAAATCCGCCGCACGGAACTCCGCAAAAACGACTGAAAACAGCATTTTCGGGGACAAAACAGCATATAATACAGTCCGCTGTTCCTCGCAATTATGCCGTCATCAACGTGTCACTGCGAGCATTGCCTGCAATGCGCGGCAGTCCCCTAAGCAGAGGTGTAAACTTTATATTACAGGCATTATGTGTCACTGCGTATAATACAGTCCACAGCTCCTCACAATTATACCGTCATCAACGTGTCACTGCGAGGAACGGAGTGACGCGGCAGTCCCTTAAACAGAGGTGTACACTTTATTATAGGCATTATGTGTCACTGCGAGCGAAGCGCGGCAGTCCCCTAAATAGGAACGTACACCATATACTGTTTAACGAAACCAAATATCAATTTAACTATTTATAAAGCGCAGTCTTCAAGGACTGCGCTTTATGTTTTGTATCAAAACTCCTGATATATTATGCTTAAAAAGATTTTACGTTCTCGTTCTTATACACGCAGAACTGTATCTTATAATCGCCGTCCATAATAGGTTCTTCCGCGCTCGAGAGGTGCCAATTCGGCAGCAGGTCGAGGTTGTCGAAAAACACGGTTGCGCCGCCGCTCGCATAGACTTTCGTAATAATAGCCTCGTCGCAATAGGGGAGCATAGTATGATACATCATTGCGCCGCCGATGACATAAGTGGAGTCCGCGTCGTATTTTTTAAGCTCGTCGAACAGCTCGTCGAGGCTCTCCACCAAAATGACGTCGTCGCGCTTACCGCCCGGCCACAGCACGATGTTGGTGCGGTTTTTAAGGGGTTGCGCATTTGGGAAAGAGAGCAGAGTATTACTGCCCATCACCACCGTATTGCCCGTCGTCAACGCCTTGAAATGTGCCATATCGGCTTTTAATCTGAACAGCAAATCGTTGTTTTTGCCGATGCCCCATTCGTTATCCACAACAACGATACATCTCATACGGCCACCTCGATTTTACCTTTCAGCGGAGTCCATTCGTACCCTTCGAGGTCAAAATCGTCCACCGTGAAATCGTAGAAATTTTTAATATCCTTATTCATAACGAACTTGGGCGCGGGATATTGCGGATTTTTGAGTATATTTTCCACAATGTCGATATGTCTGTCGTAGATATGAGCGTCGGATATGACGTGTACAAGCTCGCCGACTTCGAGTCCGCTGACTTGCGCAAACATATGCGTAAGCACCGCATACTGCACCACATTCCAGTTGTTTGCCGTCAGCGTATCCTGACTGCGCTGATTGAGAATTGCGTTCAACCTATTGCCCGTGACGTTGAAAGTCATCGAGTACGCGCAAGGGTAGAGGTTCATTTCGTGAAGGTCCGCGAAGTTATATATGTTGGTCATAATTCTGCGCGAGGACGGATTGTTTTTAAGGTCGAAAAGCACTCTGTCCACCTGGTCGAACTCGCCCTCTTTATACTGATGCTTAATGCCCAGCTGGTAACCGTACGCCTTGCCGATAGAGCCGTTTTCGTCCGCCCAACTGTCCCAGATATGAGAGTTAAGCTCATTCACGTTGTTGGACTTTTTCTGCCAAATCCAGAGTATTTCGTCAATCGCCGCCTTGAAATTGGTCTTACGCAAGGTAAGAATGGGAAACTCCTTTGAAAGGTCGTAGCGATTTACGATGCAGAACTTTTTGACCGTATGCGCAGGAGTGCCGTCCAGCCATTTCGGTCTGACGGGCAAATCGGTATCCCACACGCCGTTATCGATTATATCGCGGCAGGTATCGATAAAAATTTTGTCGGCAACTGACATAATAACCTCTTTATAATGTGATTTTGTTATCTAAACTCTCGTTTATGCAATATTAGCGTTCGTTTCGCGTTTCGCTCGCCGTGCGAAAATATGTTATCTTTATGCGGTGAGTAAATAAAGAACAAGCCTATTTATGTTCGTCATCGAATTTCAATTCGGCGTTTATCCGTCTTACCCTGTCCACGGGCAGTTTCACCACTTTGCGGTCGTAAGTCACAAGTCCGTTTATTTCCTGTTCCACGTCGCTCAGCTGCGTATAGACCGCGGCGGACAGTCCGTCTTTCAAGGCAGGAATAATTCTCGTTTGATACAACTTTTCATACGCGTCTGCGAGAGCGGACGGGGTTTTGAATATCTTATATCCGAACGCCTTGTCGCAAAAAACGTGCTCTTTTACGGCAACCGAATAACCGCCGAATTCGCTCAGCAGAATACACCTCTTGTCCTTCGGCATTTTTACGGGCTTGAAGTATATATGCAAGCTCTTGAAGTCCGACGTATCTTTGCCTTGGTCGTGCCAGCCGCTCACGCTGTCGACGGTGCGGGTGGAGTCGAGGCTTTTGATTTTTTCTGTGATACGCACGCTGTCAAACTGTCCCCACCCTTCGTTGAAGGGCACCCACATCGCAAGCGACACCACGTTTTTGAGTCGGTTTATCGTATCCGTCATATCGCGTTCGTACTCGTCGCGGTTTTCCTTCTCCGCTCGTCCGAACATTTTATACTTGTCGTCCTTCAGGTGAATGCCGATAAAGGGGAGCGCGCCTATTGTCAAAAAGTTGTATTTGGAGCCTCCCGACACCATATCCTGCCACACGAGGATACCTTCCTTATCGCAATGATAATACCAGCGCATCGGTTCGATTTTGATGTGTTTTCTTATCATATTGAACCCCATCGCCTTAATCAGCTTGACGTCGTATTCGAGCGCGGAGTTGGATGGGGGAGTGAGCATACCGTCAGACCAATACCCTTGGTCGAGCACGCCGTTATGGAAATAGGGTTTGTTGTTGAGCCCGAGTCGTTTGACGCCGAAGGCGTCGGTTACGACGGAGAATTTGCGCATTCCGAAATAGGAATAAACTATATCGTCGCCGACCTTTATCGCCACGTCGTAGAGTTTGGGGCTTTCGGGTGACCACAGTTTGAAGTCGGGCATGGGTATTTCGCCCTCTGCGCCCGTGATACGGGTTGCGGCAACGGGTTCGCCGTTATCGGTAATCACGACGTCGGCAATATCCGTGCCCACGGTATCGAACTTAAACAGCACGCTTTTTCTGTCTATATCGGGAATGATTGTGAAGTCCGCGAGATATTTTTCGGGCACGCTTTCCAGCCATACGCTTTGCCAGATGCCCGATTGCGGAGTGTACCAGATGCCTCCCGACTTGATTTTTTGTTTTGCGCGCGCCTGATAATGGGTATCCGACGGGTCGGTCACCGTGACGTCTATTGCGTTTCCGCCGTCCTTGATGATGTCTGTCACGTCCAGCGTAAAGGGGGTGTATCCGCCTCTGTGCCTGCCTGCAAGCTTGCCGTTCAAAGTAATCTCGCACTCATAATCGACGGCGTCGAAGTGCAAAAACACGCGGCTTTTTATGAAGTCTTCGGGCAGGGTGAACGCGCGGTGATAATACAGAACGTCGTCGGGGGTTACGGTTACGCCTTCTTTAAGTCCCGACAACAGGCACTCGGGCGAAAACGGAACGAGGATTTTACCCTGCCACCCCGGGAATTTTTGAATTTTGGGGCAAATGCAATAGTCCCATTCTCCGTTAAGCGTGACGTAACTGTCGCGCGCGAACTGCGGACGTGGATACTCGCCGAGCGGCACCGACGCCACCTCAAAAGGAGTTTTCAATCTGTACTTTTTCATAATTCCTCCCAATAATACCATAAGATTATAACACACGCGCGCGCAATCAACAACCCCTATTTACATTTACAGGAACCGAAACTTTACAATATTATGTTAAACAGTGAACAAGGTGCACATCTCTACATAGGGGACTGCCACGTCGCTCCGTTTACGATGCAGACCGTTCGCTCCGCTCTCGGAACTGCTACGTCACTCCGCTCCTCGCAGTGACACGTAGGATTATCGTGTCATTGCGAGCGTAGCCGTTAGGCGTAGCGCGGCAATCCCATATGTAGAGGTCGTAACATTATATACGGTAGTACCGCCGCGATAAAACGAAGTTATACCGCCGCTCGGTTATCAGAAAAAATCAACTCGATTATTCATACACGAAAATCAAAGCTTCGCCTTTTACGATGTCGAGGGTAAAATTTTCCGACATCGTGACGTTTGACACCCCGCGCGCGTCGCGAGGGGTAAGAGTAAGGTTGACAAGCGGATACTCGAGGTTATCGTAATCGGCAACCAGGACGTCGCCGCCGTGCGGCAAAACGGAAACAGTCGCGCCCTTGCGGCAGGGGAGCGTGATTTTTTTGTCCGAAAAATAAACGCAAACGTCGTCGTCCACGGCAACGGTTTTTATACCCGATGCGTAACTTAAAGCCATTGCGTTGAAGTTGCCGAGAACGTGGTCGCATCTGCCGCCCAAAACCCCGTAAAAATGAATTTCTGTTGCGCCGAGTTTTTTTGCAAAATCGACTGCGGCTTCGCAATCGGTAAAATTTTTTCTTGCGTTCAGCTTGACCGATTCGACGTTCTCGGGTGTTCGGCATACGGAATCGCCGTCGCCTATGAGATAATCGGCTTTCAAGGGGCACACGTTATAGCCCCCGTCGGCGCATATAACAACGTCGTAGCCGTCCTTCGGGGTTATGGTGCGTCCGCAGTTGAGATAAATAGCAGCTTTCATAAATTTATTATACCACTTTGCATTTGCAGGGGCAACGCTTGGGACAAAATTGCCGAAAGTAGGTTAAATCTTCATTTTGCTATTGTAAAGCGGCGATTGCGAATGTATAATTAAAAAAAGGACGAAACGCTATGCAGGAAACTTACGTAAAAAGTTTTGATAACACAGACATTTTCGTGACGCTTTGGGACGACGTATCGTCGCCCGTCGGCGTGATAATGATTGCGCACGGCGTAAGCGAATACGCAAGACGGTACGACGGTTTTGCAAAATATCTCAATTCGCGCGGGTATATCGTTTTTTGCGACGACCACCGCGCGCACGGCAGAACGGAGAAAAAAGAGGAACTCGGCAGGCACTCGGGCGACGTATTTTCGAAAACCGTGAAAGATTTGGTTTTTTTCCGTGAAATGTTAAAAGAAAAATACGGACTGCCAGTGTTCCTTATAGGGCACAGTTACGGCAGCTTCCTTGCACAGGCGTTTGCGCAGGAGGGCACGGACATAAAGGCAATCGCTCTGCTCGGCTCGGGCAAAATGAACGGACTTGCCAAACTCGGCAAGATACTCACCGCGCCTCTCAAACTCATCGCGCCGAATTGGCGTCCGAAAGCGGTGAATATTCTCACGGATAAATTGTTTTCGTTCAAGGGCGACAGCGGCAGAAGCCAGTGGCTCACCCGCGATAAGGATAACCGCAGGCAATTCATAGATGACGAATATTGCGGCTGCGATTTGAGCATAAATTTCGATTATGCTATGATGTCGGGCGTGGCGCGCGTATGCTCCAAAAAGTCGCTTGCAAAGCTCAACCCCGCAACTTCAATCGGCATTTTCAGCGGTTCGGACGACCCCATCGGCGCAAAAGGCAGGGGAGTCAAAAAACTCGAAGAAATGTACAAAAGGCAGGGTGTGCCCGTCGAGTGCAGAATTTACGAGGGAATGCGCCACGAAATTCACAACGAAATCGGAAAAGAAGCGCCGATGAAAGACGTCGCAGACTTTTTCGACCGTTTCATAATCTATGCGCAACCGTCCCTCGCCGACTTAGGCGTATGAAGCTTTGTTAAACTATATAGAGCGCACCTCTGCATAAGCAACGATAATTTATACACGGCAACATGACGTGTCATTGCGAGCGAAGCGCGGCAATCCCCTAAACAGAAACGTGTAACCTAACACAGAAACCCGCGTGTCACTGCGAGCGAAGCGCGGCAGTCCCCCAAATAGGAATGTACACCCCATTAACGGCAATCCCCTAAACAGGCGATGATAATTTATACACGATAACCCCGCGTGTCACTCTGTTCGCAGTGACACTATGAGCTAAAAAGATTTGTTTAATTGATTACACCACACGGCGTATATAGTCTTGTCATTGCGAGGAACGGAGCGATTGCGAAGTGACGAAGCAATCCCCTAAACAGGCGACGATAACTTATATACGACAGTCCCGCGTGTCATTGCGAGCATTGCCTGCAATGCGCGGCAATCCCCTAAACAGGAACGCAAACCACATATACTGACCCCGCGTGCGATTAAGCGTGAAGCACGCAGTGCGCAACATAACGCACGCGGAATGCGAGAAAATTTCAGGAGCGAGTTACATTGTGACAACCGTCACAATAATGCGAACGAAACAATTTTCGAGCGCGCGGCAGTCCCCTAAATAGGAATATACACCTCATTAACGGAAAATACCGCGTGCGATTAAAGTGAAATGCACGCAAGCATATTACTTAATATGCGCCCGTTTATTCTTCACCGCACTCGCCGTCGTCCTCGACGCATTCGACGGGTTCGCTCGTGACGGCGTTGACTATGGCTTGTTCGGTCGCTCGCACCGCCGCCGCCTGCAACAACGCCAAGTTTATCACGGGTTTTACTCCTGCCGACAGACAGAACATCGTGTCGCCGTCATAGTCGGTGTGTACGGGACGAATGGCGCGCGCATATCCGTTATGCGCAATCGACGCAAGTTTGTTTGCCTGTACTTTACTGAGTTTTCCGTCCGTTATTATACAGCCTATCGTGGTATTGGAGCCGAAAAGCGCGCGCCCCAAGTCGCCCTCGGCAAGCGTCTTTTCGGTGTCTATAAAACCGTTTTTGCCGCGCGCGCCCGCTATGATTGCGCCCGTATCGGGATTGACGACGTCGCCGAACGCGTTGACCGCCGCTATTGCGGTTACGTTGACTCCCGCTATCTTAACGGTTGCCGCGCCTATGCCGCCTTTGCACGCGTTTTTCAAGCCGCGCAATTTGCCTACCGTTGCCCCCGTACCGACGCCCACGTTGCCGAAACTCGGGGTTGAAGTTGCCGATTTGCACGCTTCAAGTCCCATTTCGGCGGTAGGGAAGTGATATTCTTTGTCATTCAAGTCGAATATTACCGCGCTCGGAACTATGGGGACCACCTTGGAACCGACTTTATAACCGCATCCTTTTTGCATAAGATAGCGCATTACGCCGTCCGCCGCCGCAAGCCCGTATGCCGAGCCGCCCGCGAGCATTACGGCATTGACTTTATCCATCATTTTTTCCGATTTCAGCAAGTCCGTTTCGCGCGTGCCCGGCGCGCCGCCGCGTACGTCGCAGCCGCATACCGCGCCGTTTTCGCAAAGTACGACTGTTACGCCTGTGTAGGCGGTTTGTGCGTGTCCTATTTTTATGCCTCTTGGTAAAACTATTTTCATATTGCACCTTTTGATTATTTTACCACAATATGTCAAATTCAACAATCATAGTTTTTCATATTTTCAAATGCGAGGAGGCGTAACTACGCGCTTGATTTTTCGTTTAATTATGTCATACGGTTAAAAAAAGGAAATTTTCCGTATAAAAAAATCGTCGATGCCGACAAAACAAACGCTATGTTCGTTAAATTGGAAAATAAGCTAAAAAATAACTTTATTCCCCACAAGGTCGTCTATCGACACTGAAAAATATGCGCTGAGCGCAATGAGATTTGACAGCGTAGGCTCTCTTTTCGAGTGTTCCCAAAGGCTGATTGTACCCTTGCTAACTCCTATGGCGCGGGCAAGTTCAACTTGACCGAGTCCTCTTTCAAGCCTGAGCTCTTTCAATATTTCCCCGAAATCACCCGAAGCGTTCATAGGGGTATAATCTCACAAAAGAAAGACAATTCTCGTACGTCTTACTATTGTAAACCTCGGGCGGGAATAAACGAAGGACGTTTCTTTATATCGACTCCGCGCGAGTTTAACGCGAACTTTAATAATAATCGAATTTATAGTATAAAAAAAC
>DBFJGL010000004.1:0-18859 GCA_048394785.1 Christensenellales bacterium
TTATTAAAGTTTTCAAATTGCCCACACTGTTATTATGGATAAAAGTATTTGGAACCGAGATGTGACAAGAAAAGATTATTTGAAGCTCAACGGCGACATCGAGTGCGGCGTTTTGGTTATCGGCGGCGGTATGGCGGGAATTTTGACTGCCTATTATCTGCAAAAAGCGGGCAGACAGGTCGTTGTTGCGGAAGGAAACAGGATTGGCGGCGGTATGACCGAAGGCACTACCGCGGTTATTACGGCGCAACACGATACGCCGTACAGAGATTTGATTAAACACTATGGCGTTAGAAGTGCCAAAGATTATTTGCAGGCGAATTTGCTTGCGGTAAAACAATTCAAAGAGTTGATAGACGGAGAGGGGATAGATTGCGATTTTGAGGTTACGCCGTCGTATATGTATTCATGCGATTGCGCGCTTGACGGCGAGGCGGAAGCGCTGAAAAGTTTGGGATATAAGGCGGAGCTTGTCACGGAAAGCGATTTACCCTATAAAATAAAAAGCGGGGTAAAATTTTGCGATATGGCGCAGTTTCATCCGCTTAAATTTTTGTTTGCGCTGTCTCAAAAATTGAATATTTACGAGAATACCTTTGTTGAAAAAATTGAAGGCAATATCGCTTTTACAAACAGCGGTAACATTAAATTTGAAAAGGCGGTTGTTGCAACACATTTTCCGTTCATCGATATGCACGGCTGGTTTTTTGTCAAAATGCATCAAAAGAGGTCCTATGTGATGGCATTGTCCGGCGCGGATAAAATAAACGGGACTTATATCGATGACAAGGACGAGGGGTTTTATTTCAGGAGTTATAAGGGTTTGCTTATCGTAGGCAAAGGAGAGCATAGAACAGGCACTAAAACAAGCGCGATCGATGAACTTAAAGCCTTCAAACAAAAATTTTATCCCGACGCTGAAATCGAGTGTATGTGGGCAAACCAAGATTGCGTGACGCTTGACAATATGCCGTATATCGGAAGATACGGAAATATGAAAAACGTTTTTGTAACAACCGGCTTCAATCTGTGGGGAATGACCGGCTCAATGGTCGGCGCGCAAATCTTGACCGACGCAATTTGCGGAAAAACAAACCGATTTGCTCAAACTTTTTGCACAAAAAGGAGAGTTTTGCGCCTTCAACTGCTTGCAAATTTGGGAGCCGTACTTGCAAATATGTTTTATCCCTCTATAAGACGTTGCCCGCATTTAGGGTGTGCGCTCAAATACAATAAAAGAGAACATAGCTGGGATTGCAGTTGCCACGGCTCAAGGTTTGAAGCTGACGGAAAACTTATTAACAACCCGGCAATGAAAGATAAAAAATTCTGATTAGTTTTGCAAAAGCTTTGTGCAAATCAATACGTTTTATCAAATATAAGATAATGCTTAAATGAAAGAACACCATTTATAAGGTGTTCGCTGGCGGAGAAGCAGGGATTTGTAGAGAGCGGAGCGAGCATAATAGCGGCAAGGCACAATGAGATACGAATAATAGGGCTCTCCAAAAGTATCGCAGAACTTTTCGGGAAGAGGAGCAATCGTGCAAAGGGACGCGCTTTTGTCAAAAAGCTGTCATTGTAACGAGTTGTGACGAGCGTCAGCAAAGGGTGAAAATACCTGCGCAAAAAATAGAAAAAGCACCCATTTTCAACCGCTTGGGTTCAAATTGGGTGCTTGTGGCGGAGAAGCAGGGATTTGAACCCTGGCTACGATTCTCTCGTACTACTCCCTTAGCAGGGGAGCCCCTTCGGCCTCTTGGGTACTTCTCCAAAACCGCTTAATGATGATAACATAGCGCGCACGGTATGTCAATAATATGAGAAAAATTGTGTTATAAAGCGTAGGCGGGCAAGAGGGGGCAGGGACGGCTAAAGATATGACTGCGGAATTTCGAGCATAAACGCAGTGACGGCGTTCGGCGGATACCGAGCCGTAGGCAATGAAAATGCGGCGAGCTGAGAAATGCTTTTGGCGACGCGGGTGTGTGAAAAGAGCGTTGCGCCGCCGAGCGAATTGTGACAGAATTGCCGTTGCCGTTATCGCCTTAGATATCGCCGATTACGAGGATTATTGTTTCGCGCCCCGATTGTTAAATGTATTTCGCAAAGTATATATGCGGAAAGAAAATCAGGTTTGAAATTCTCCGTTAAGAGTATATGCGGGAAAGCACTTGGCTTATCGACATATTTTTATGGCTGTCCGCTTCTATGTAGTAGTCAAACTCGTCGTTTGAAAAGCGTATGTAGTAGACAAATGAATTGCGGACGCGTTTTGTTGCGTATTTGACCGCGTATTTACCCCAATCGCAAGTTTTTTCGAGCGCGTCGAAAAAGGCGAGAGAAGCAATCGCAATGCCTCCCGTCAAGGCATAAATAGTGATATTGTCGAAGTTGTCGTCAAGCACCGTCATATAGAGTTTTGCGCCGATGACGCTGTCGTCCGCCGACGAGTATATGACGTAGGTCTGCTGTTCCATACACGCTATTGTAGGCTTCATATTTCCCTCTTATCTTTTGAGGCATATCGGAAAGAGTATGCCGTCAATAAATTTTAGTTGCTTCCGCGTCCACCAATACGCCGTTGTTGTCGAGCACATATGTGCTGAGCGAAGTTGCGTTGCCCGTTGCCACGTCGAGATACGCGAGTTCTTTCGTCTGCTCGCCTTTCTCGTTGAAGTATTTGACCGTATTTATGCCGAATGCTACTGCAATATGGTTGCCCGAGTAAATTTGCTTGTACAGTTTCGTGTTGTGCTCGCAGTCCATAATGCAGGTGAAATTATATCCGCTGAGATAAAGCGTAACGGGGACTCCCTCGTCAATCTGTTTTTTCATTTCGGATATATCGGGACAGTTGTTTTTGCCGAGCGACATAAAATCCACGCAGCGGCCTTTTAAGCGGACATACTCTGAAAGTCCGTTTTTGTATTGAGCCTGCGAAGTGCCGTCTTCGGGCATATTGGTACCCATTCTGACGTAAAGGTCTTCGATTATGGCTTGTTTAGGTTCCGGCTGATAACCCATAGGGTAGTAATAATATCCTGATTCGCGGTTGATGCCCGGCGTAAAATCGGGCGCAAGTTCCTTGTAAAATCTGCCGTAATAGCCGATAATATTTGCGCCGCCCACATTCGCGCAGGAGTTTTCCAAATTGTCGTTTCTGCAATAATAATCGGGAAAAGCCGGTATGTAATGATAATCTTCCGTTTTACGCGCGTATTCTATGGTTTCGATTTCCACACTCGCGCCGTCGTCGTAACCGTATTGCGAGTCGCCGCAGCGCGCTGAGTTTACGTCTTCGCCGTCGTTTCCCGAGGCGGCGTCGGTTTCGGAACACAAATCGGACGTCGGGTTATATGACGTTCCCGTAAAATTGCCGAGAAAGTTTTTAGAATAGGTTTTGCTCAGACAAGCCGCTTTTGGCATAATTTTCTCCTTGGTGATTTGTACCGCTATAAATACAAAACAAAAAAGAAGGGGATTTGTCCCGCAAAAAACATAAAAATTTTATTTAAGCATATTTTTCATCGCTTCGATTGCTTTTTGTCTTATTCTGTCCGCTTTTGATTTTGACATTTTAAGATATTTTGCGATTTCCCGTACGGTGCATTTTTGAAAGAAATACAATTCGAAAACGACGCGCTGCTCGTCGGGCAGTTTGCCGAGAGCCATTTTTATCATAACGTTTTCAAGAGAGTCTTCGACGGTCGGCGGTTTTGAAGGGAACGTGTCGTAATCTACGTAATGGACTTCGTATTCCTTCTTGCGCTTTCCCGAGTTGTATTCGTTTATGACTTTATTGCGCAAACAGGTTTTGAGATAAGAGAACGCGCTGGTCGTATATCTGTATTTTGAGGCAATATCGTATATGTCCGCCCAAAAATCCTGCAGAACGTCGTCCGCGCGGTCTGAGTTTTGAAGTATGCTTAAAGCAACGTGTCGCAGGGCGCCGCCGATAAGGCCGTGCAACTCGTCGACATACTCGCGCCGACCGGCTTTTATATTCAACAGACATCTGTTGACGTTATCGAAATAATCAGTTTCGCTCACAGTATTTTCTTCACGTTCAAAGCGATATTATTTGCTTTTGTATACTTGCAACGCGGCAGGGGCGCGTCAATGAGCTTATCGGCGATTATAGATTGAGAGGCAGTTGTCCGAAAGTCGTTATAATTTCAACCGTTCAGCCGAAAGCCGTTTGTATCAACCGCGGCAATTACCGTGCCGTCGGGGGCGGTGACGTTCACTCTGAAAAAACAGATATTCTTTCCGTCTTTTTGCAGTTTACATTCGGCTTGGAGTCGGTCTGTTTTTACAGAGCGTAAAAAACTTATGTTCGATGACAGCGTGACGGTGAGAGGATTGTCCGTATTTGCGGCAACGGCAAATGCGTAGTCCGCAAGAGTATATATCGCTCCGCCCATAACGCAACCTGCGGCATTGAGATGAAAGGGAGTGATTTTCATCTCGCACAGCGAATAGTTTTTATCCGCTTCGATTATTTCTATGCCCGCTTGTTTTGCCGCAAACAAATCGTTTGAAAACCGTTTGCGCACTTCGTTTATATCTGCCATATTTCACCTTATTGCCCTTTCGGACTATTCTTAATGTATATGCGTCAAATGTGAATTTTCGGCATAACCGCGCATTTATTCAACCGTTTTGAACAATAAAACGCCGATTATGCCTTATAGCTGTCTATCAACTCTTTGAACGAAGGGAGAGAACGGCTTATCATATCGTTGGACACGCAATACGCTATGCGGCAATATCCGCGCGCCGCGAAGTCGTCGCCCGCAACAAGCAGAAGTCCGAGTTGTTTGGCTCTCTCGCAAAAGGCGTTTGCGTCTTCTTCCAAAGCTTTCACGAACAGATAAAACGCACCGTCTGGGTGCACGCAGCGATAGCCCATTTCGGTAAGCGAGTTATAAAGCAAATCGCGGTTTTTTGCGTATGCGTCAATATCGGGCAGGGCGTCGACGCATTTTGCGACGACGTATTGAAAGAGGGAGGGAGCGCATACGTATCCGAGCGCGCGTCCCGCTCCCGCAATCGCCGCGTAAAGTCCTTTTGCGTCTGCCGCGGAAGGGTTGACCGCTATATATCCTATTCTTTCGCCGGGGAGAGAAAGCGACTTCGAGTAGCTGTAACACACCACGCTGTTGTCGTAGAGGTTCATAATGTACGGAACGTCGATGTCGTCGTAAACGAGTTCGCGGTAAGGTTCGTCCGCAATTATGAATATCGTCTTATTCAATTCTTTTTGTTTTTTGCCGAGTATATCCGCAATGGCTTTCAACGTATTTTTCGAATATACCACGCCGCAGGGGTTGTTTGGCGAATTGACTATTACTGCCTTGGTTTTTTTGGTTACGGCATTTTCGAGCGCAGTCAAGTCGGGCTGAAAATCCTCCTCGCAAAACGGAACGGAAACCGCCTTGCCGCCCTGTGCTTCTATGAACACTCTGTATTCGGGGAAATATGGGGCAATTATTATAAATTCGTCGTCGCCCTCGTTAAGCGCGCGCAAAGATATGGTGAGCGACGCCGCCGCACCGCACGTCATATAAATCAAATCGGGGGTTATGCCTGCAAAAAATCTGCGGTTGATGCTGTTTGCAATCGCCGCTCTCACGTCCGCGTCGCCTTGCGCCGAGGTGTAGCCGTGAATTTTGGTGCTGTCTTTTTCGTCTATAAGGCTTTTTAACGCTTCTCTTACGCATTCGGGCGCGGGGACGTTGGGGTTCCCGAGAGAAAAGTCATATACCTTATCCGCTCCGACTTCCGCCGCGCGGAGTTTGCCGAATTCGAACAATTCCCTTATGACCGAACGCTTGCTTCCCAAGCCGTACATTTCTTTGTTGTACATAACGTCTCTCCGTATGATTTTATATTTTCAGATTATAACATAACATCTCGGCGGCTTGCAAGTAAAACTATATATGCGCGTACGCGCGCGTTCGAGCGCAATCCGTAATCGGCGCATTCGAGTTTTGCGCCTGACAAAAAGGCGGCGTTGCAGACAAAATTAGACTGTATCGGAAAATAAAAGCGCAAATAAAAGTACTATTATTTCCCTATGCGAAAAGAAATGACAGGGAAATTTTATTCTCGTCCGTTTACTGCGTTTACGGGCAGAACCGTTACAATCAGAACCGTCGCCGTGTACGTCGCGGCGTTTGCCGCAATGGTGCTTGCGGCGTCGGTGGACAAGCTCGGACTTGCGCTTTGCATAGGTCTGTTTTCGGGATTTGCCTATGCGCGAATGAATTTGCTTGCGCTTGCTCCTATGCTCATAGTCGCGTGCATAATATTTTCTCCCGATTGGTGGACGCTTTTATACACTGTTACGCCCGTCGTGCTTTTCATTGTTTTGTACGGCGTGTTTTTCAAACTGAAAAAGAACGTCGAGGTATATTTCGTCGCTCTCACCGCGCTTTTGTCTATGGTGCCGTATGCGGTTGTCAGCGCGCTGCGCATGGGAGCGGTTGCCGAAATCGCGGTATTTCTCGTAGTGGGACTTGTTTTTTCCTTTTGTTCCGCAATCGTAGCATACGCAGTTATATTCAGAAAGATAAGCGCGCGCTTCACTTTGGAAGAACAGATTTGCGCGGGCATAATGCTTGCGGTGGCGGCATACGCGACGGCAGGCGCGGGCGGAGACGGATTTTATATGTATTTCATAGCCGCGGGGTTTCTCGTACTGCTTTCGTCCGATTGTTTCGCTCCGTCCGCAACGCTTATGTGCGCGGTGCTGTTGGGCGCAGGCGCGGCACTCGGGTTCGACAGTCTTACTTTGCTCGGCGCCGCCGCAGTATGGGGAGGGCTGGCGGTTGCGCTTTCTCCTTTTACGAGGTTTGCGTCCGCGTGCGGAATTATAGCCGCCGAAGCGGTAATGTGGCTTACGGGCGCGCACGTCGCGGCGGGTTGGCAAAGTCTTATACTGCTTATCGGCGGCTGCGTCATATATCTTTGCGTACCTGCGCGCGGCAGGGAGATTTTCAAGCGGGTGTCGCTCAGAAAGAATAAAAATGCCGTAAATTCCATCGTCAACCGCAACCGCGGCGAGCTGGCGGGCAAACTCTATGCCGTAAGCGACGTGTTCTACGATATGTCCAAAGACCTGGATACGGCGGCGGACGTCGAGGGTACGTTCACTCCGCAGCGGCTCGCGAGAGAGGTCGCGAAAAATTATTGCGGAAAGTGCGCGGACAGAGAAAGCTGTTTCGCCCAGCTCGGAGGCGACACGTCGTCGGTGATTGAGGGTATGGCGTCCGCCGCGCTCAACCGAGGCAAAGTCACCATTCTCGATATGCCGCCTTTTATTACGGGCAGATGTTCCAAACTGCATAATTTGGCGTCCGTTATGAACGGAGCCGCCGAGTCGTACGCAAAACGCAAGAAGGAAGCGCAGGAGTTGAATTTGTGCAAACGTATGATGTCGGAGCAGTTTGCGGGAGTATCGCTGGTGATGGATTCGATGGCGCGGGAGTGTGCCGAACAGGTCAGTTTTTCCGAAGATATAAACGAAATCATTTCAACGGAGCTCCTTAAACACAACATTGTCGCAAGCGAAGTGGTTGTTTTGGGCGAAGGCACGGGGGTAAAGGCGGCGGTTACCGTGCGCGAGTGCGATTCCGATAAAGCCGTGCTCGCCAAAATCGTGTCCGCAAAACTCAAAACTCCGCTTGTCGTGCAGGACGTGCGCAAAAGAGGGGAAATGCGCGTGGTTCATCTTGAAAGCGCTCCCGTATTCGAGATTGCGTACGGCGTGGCGGAGCGGAAGAAGGAGAACGAAGAAGTGTCGGGCGACAGCAGAAGCATTCTTTGTCCGTCTTCGTCAAGAAGACTGTTTGCAATATCCGACGGAATGGGCAACGGCGACGCGGCGGCGGAAGCGAGCAGGCAGGCAATCAGAATGGTGGAAAACTTTTACAGGGCGGGCATAGACAACGGCATTATACTCTCGCTTGCGAACAAGCTGTTGAAACTCAGGGATACCGAGTGTTTTTCATCCCTCGACATCTCTGTAATCGACACGTCGAGCGGAAGTATGGATATAATCAAGATGGGGGCGGCGGACAGTTTTATCGTTCGGCGCGACAGCATTGAAACCGTTTCGTCGTGCACGCCGCCGGCAGGGATTTTGGACGGAGTCAATCCCGTTACCAACCGCGTGCAGTTGTACGACGGCGATATAGTGTTGATGATGAGCGACGGCGTTTACGATGCGCTTGACGTTCTCGGCGTAAGCGAAGTCGTCGACGAGCAGGGCGCGGTAAATCCGCAGAAACTTGCCGACGCGCTTTTGGCACGCGCGCTCGATAAGGGGGCAAGCGACGACTGCACCGTGCTTGCGCTGAGGATATTCTGCTTGTAAATCGTCGCGCGATAAGTTATAATAATTATGTGAATTATACCATCAATGCGCATACCGAAGGTCTTGAAGGCAAGAGGATTGCCGTTGCGTTCAGCGGCGGCAGGGATTCGGTATGCCTTTTGCATTTTTTGAAAGAACGCGGAGAAGACGTTTTTGCGGTAAACGTAGAGCACGGAATAAGGGGAGAAAACAGTCTGTCGGACACTCGGTTTGCCCGCGAATTCTGCAAAGAGCGCGGAATACCCTTTCAAAGTCACTCGGTAAACGCTCTGGAATACGCCAAAGAAAACGGACTCACAATCGAACAGGCGGCGCGCGAATTGAGATATTCCGTTTTCAAAAAACTGCTCGATGACGGCGAGTGCGACGTCGTTGCGCTTGCGCACCATCTCGGCGACCAGTCCGAAACCGTGCTTATGCGCATATTGCGCGGCACGGGAATAAAGGGGCTTAGGGGAATGAGCGCGTCAAACGGAGGATTTTGCCGCCCGCTGCTGGGTACGCCGAGAGAGGAGATAGACAATTACGTCCGCGAACACAACCTGCCTTACGTCGAGGACGAAACCAATAGCGATTGCAGATATACGAGGAATTATCTTCGCAAACTCATTGCGCAAATAAAACTGCGTTATCCCGCGTTTGACGAGAGTATGGCGCGGCTTGCCCGCAATGCCGCGGAAGCGGACGATTTCATAGAAAAACATACGCCCCGTCCCTTGCTCTCGGACGGAGAGGCGGCGGCAAAAATATCCGATTTTTCGGAAACGGTCACCGCAAAAAAGCTTATTTCGGCGTGTTGCGCCGCGCTCGGAGCGTATCAGGATATAGAGGAGCGTCATTACGCGCTTGTTTTCGGACTTGCGCGTTGCGAAAACGGGAGCAGGATAGAGCTTCCGCACTCGATATGCGCGCACAAGGACGGCGATTATATCGTGTTCGGGTTGGCAAACGGTTGTCAGCCGCTGGATTTGCCGTTTGACAAAGACGGAATGAATATGCGGGGAGGTTACGCGGTCGAACGGGTATCGTGCGACAGCGTATTCAGTTGTGACGGATTGTATATCGATTGCGATAAACTGCCCGACGGGTGCAGATTGCGAACTCGGAAAGCGGGCGATTTTATAGAGAAATTCGGCGGCGGAACAAAGAGCCTCGGCGATTTTTTGACGGATAAAAAAATTCCGTTAAGACAGCGCGATTCTCTGTTGCTGATTGCCTGCGGCAGCGAAGTTTATGCAATTTGCGGCGTAGAAATATCTAAAAAGGCGGCGGTGGACGAAAACTCCGTCAACATAATGAGAATATATAAAGAAAGCTTAGAGCGGTGCTCGCAATCGCCGCCCGAATAAGTCTGAGCTTTTTCCCTCCGCGCCGTTGCAATGAGCGGCGGCAGCACGCAAACATAAACCTGATAACACAGAAATAAATAAACGCAAAGAAAAAATATCGGAGATACTACTATGTACGGCAAAGAAATCGAAAGAGTGCTCGTGAGCAAAGAAGAAATCGCAAAGAGAATAAAAGAACTCGGCGCGCAGATTAACAAAGATTACGAAGGCAAAACGCTTACGCTCGTGTGTATATTGCGCGGCGGAACGATTTTCTTCGCAGACCTTTTCCGTGAACTTACCATTGACGCAGAGGTGGATTTCATTGCGGTTTCGAGTTACGGAGCAGGGGCAACGTCCTCGGGCGAAGTAAAACTCATAAAAGACTTGTCCGCGCCCGTAAAAGGCAAGCATCTTCTCATTGTCGAGGACATCATAGACACGGGCACGACGCTCGTTTATCTGAAAAAGCTTTTGGAGGCAAGGGAGCCCGAATCCGTCAAACTCTGTTCGCTGCTCGATAAACCGTCCAGAAGAAAGGTTGAGCTCAAAGGCGACTACGTAGGCTTTGAAATACCCAATGAATACGTTGTCGGTTTCGGACTCGATTACAACGAGAAGCTGCGCAACCTGCCCGAGGTATGCGTGCTTGCTCCCGAGGTGTATGCAAAATAGCAAAGACAAATTAAAAGAACTCGCAAGGCTCGTTTCCCCGTATGCGCGGCTGTACGCCGTCGGCAGTTTTGTGCGCGACAAACTTATGGGAAGAAGCGGCGGCGACATCGATATTTGCTCAAAACTCGGTGTTGACGAGCTCAAATTCGCGCTTAAAGGTAGCGAATTTGAGATTTGCGACGTAAACCTGCGAGTCGGGACGGTCATTGTAAAAGCCCCCGATTTCAAGGCGGAATACACCGCGTTCAGAAAGGACAGTTATCCCGATTGCGGCGCGCATCTGCCCGACAGCGTGCAGTTCACCGACGATATGAAAGAGGATTGTCTGCGCCGCGACTTCAAGATGAACGCGATTTATTTCGACGTGCTTGCGGAGGAATACGTCGATATTTTGGGCGGAATAACCGACATAAAAAACAAGGTCATATCCGCTACGCGCAACCCGTACGACGTGTTCAAAGAGGACGGACTGCGACTGCTCAGATTGGTGAGATTTGCGGCTGTTACCGGGTTTGAAGTCGAGAAAAGCACGCTCGAAGCGGCGCGTGACAACGCGTTCAGAATACGCGACATCGCCCCCGAACGAATTTTAACGGAGCTGAACGCAATATTCGCGGCGGACGTCGAAAATCCGTATGCGGAGTGCAAGACGGCGCACGTCAGAGGGCTGAGAGTCCTCGACGGCATAGGTCTTGTAGACGAACTGCTTCCCGAGCTTGCCGCGCTGAAAGGGTTGGAGCAGAACAAAAAGTATCACATATACGACGCATACGGACATTCTGCGGCTGCGTTTGCGGCGTCCGCGCCCGAAGTGCGATGGGCGGCTCTGCTTCACGACGTAGGGAAAGCTGAGGCTGTAAGACAGGACGGCAATATGTATCGACACGCCGAGCTCGGCGCGGAGATTGCGGAACGAAGGCTTTCGGCTTTGAAATTTCCGAAAAAGGAAGAGGAGAAGATTGTTCGGCTCATTCGTTATCATATGGTCGACTTGGACGGCAATATGTCGGAAAACAAGCTGAAAAAGTTTATAATCGAGCACAGAGAAATAATCGAGGATTTGGCATTGTTGAAGGACGCCGACGCGGAGGGGACTACGGGCAGAGCGCCCGACGGCAACCGATTGCGCGATGTATTTCGCAAAATGGTAGAGCAAGGCGTGCCGATGTCCGTTGCGGAACTTAAAATAGACGGCAACGACCTCATAAAATTGGGAGTTCCCGCCGCGATGAGAGGCAAATTGATGAAAGAACTGCTTATCGATACGGCACTGAACCCTTCGCTCGACAGCAAAGAAAAGGCGGAGAATTATATAAGGAGAAAAACCGATGGGAAATGAAATGACCGCATTATACATATTGACGGGACTGATAGCGGTTCTGTCGCTGATTAACGTCGCGCTTATTGTGATGCTCGTCAAAAAATCGGGAAAGGGAGCGTCCGACATAAACGCCGACCGACGCGCGGCTGATTTGGAGAGGGATATAGCCGCCGTCGTGCGCGCCGAAAACGCTATGCTTGCAGGCACAATAAACGCGTATAACGAGAAGATGAACGACTTAAACCGCAGTCTTAACAGATTTACCGACGCTGTCGGCGAAAGCTTTGAACGTCTGCGCGACGGCACGGGCGCAAATCTCATCGAGATAAAGAACGATAACGCCGCTCAGCTCGAACGGACGCGCAGGACGCTCGAGGAGAGGTTGGAAGACGTGCGCAAAAGCGTTGCCGACGTCAAGACGGACAACGCCGCTCAGCTCGAACGCATAAGAAAGGATAACGCGGAACAGTTGGAAAAAATGCGCGAAACCGTGGACGAAAAACTAAGCAGTACTCTCGAAAAACGATTTGACAATTCCTTCAAACTCGTGGGCGAGCGGTTGGAAGCCATAAACAAGAGTTTCGCGGAACTTCAAAATCTGCAAAGCGGCGTAAACGATTTGAACAGAATTTTCAAAAACGTCAAGACGCGCGGCACTTGGGGCGAAATCGCATTGGAAAGTTTGCTTTCGCAGGTTCTCAACGAGGAACAGTACGAGAAGCAATGCAACGTAACGGGCAGAGGAAGCGAGCTTGTGGATTTTGCAATCAAACTGCCCGGTAAGGGCGACGGCGTCGTTATGCTGCCCGTTGACGCCAAATTCCCCGTCGAAGACTATCAACGGCTTATAGAGGCGTCTGACAATGCCGACGCAGAGGGAGTGGAGAGAGCGGGAAAAGCGTTGGAGCAAAGCGTCAAAAAGTTTGCTCAGTCCATACGCGACAAATATATCGCGCCGCCCAAGACGACTGATTTTGCTATTATGTATCTGCCCGTCGAGGGTTTGTACGCAGAGGTGGTAAAGAGGATAGGACTGCTTGAAAATCTGCAAAATCAATATCGCGTTGTCGTTTGCGGTCCTACGACGCTTGCGGCACTGCTCAACAGTCTGCAAATGGGGTTCAAGAGCGTGGCAATAGAAAAGCGCAGTACGGAGATAAGCAAGCTTCTCACGGCGTTTGCGGGCGATTTCGATAAGTTCTGCACGCTTTTGCAAAGGACGGGCAAAAAGCTGGAAGGCGTGCAGTCGAGCATAGCGCAGGCGGACAAACGTACCGAACTCATCAGAAAGAAACTGAATAAGGTTCAGAAGTACGCAGGCGAAATGACCGCGGAAGAAAAGCGCGCGCTGCTCGCTTCGGACGAAGACGACTTTGTCGAGTTTAACGACTCCGACGGCGGCGATGACGGCGATGCGGACGGCAGAATGGGATTTTTCGACGAGGACTGACAATGATTGTTTCAGGTATGACCGACAGTAAAAGATTAAAGGCGGATTTGCACTTGCACACGCTTTCGTCGGACGGGAAAAACACGCCGACGGAAACGCTTGAAAGAGTGCGCCGTCAGGGGTGCGGACTTGCCGCAATAACCGACCACGATACCGTGGACGGCGTTGACGAGGCACTATGTTCCGCGCAGAAACTCGGAATGATTTGCGTGTCGGGCATAGAGCTGTCGGCTTATCAGAACGGCGAAATTCATATTTTAGGATATTGTTTTGACTATAAAAACCCCGAGTTTATTAAAAACCTTGCAAACGTCAAGGGTATGCGCCGCTGCCGCAATCTTAAACTCAAACAAAAATTAGAGGAGTTAGGCATATTTCTCGACATCGATTTCGAAGCGGAAAATTTGGGCAGAAAACAGATTGCGGAGGCTATGGTCAGACAGAGCGTTTCCGCGAGCGTGTCGGACGCGTTCGAGCGTTATCTCGGAAAGGATAAGAAAGCTTACGTCGCCGCCGAAAGACTTTCGCCCGTTCAGGCGGTCGCTATGATAAAACGCTTCGGGGGTGCGGCGTCGCTTGCTCACCCGAAAGCCGTTATGCAGAGCGGTCAGCTTGTGCCGCTGCTCAAAGAGTTGAAGGAAGCCGGACTTGACGGAATGGAAGTCTATTATCCAAATCACGGCGACAGGGACATTTTGCGGCTGAAACAGCTGTGCGGCGAATACGGACTCATTGCGACGGGCGGAAGCGACTATCACGGAGAGGACGAAAGAAAGATAAACTACGTTGCCGAAGAAAACGTGCTCAGGCGTTTCGGAATTTTGCTTTGAGAAATCATTTTGATAAATCATATTAAAACTATTAAAAAGCCCCTTGCAAGGGGCTTTGTTATAAGTTGCTTACAGTAAATATTATATAAATATCTCGGCTATAAGCTGTTTTTTACTTTATGTTTTGCATTTATACGCCGGATTTATTTGAACCGATTGTCATTTGGCAAGCGTTTTCATTTCGTCGAGATAAGCGTTTGCTGCAGTCAGCGCGAGTTCGGCGTTTTCTCTTTTTGCGGAGGCATATATTTTGAGTTTCGGCTCGGTGCCCGACGGGCGCGCGCAAACCCAATCGCCGTTTTCAAGTTTGATTTTCAAAGCGTCCGTTTTAGGCAGTGGTATGGGGGCGACGGTGCCGTCGGCGGCAACAGACTCGCCCGACTTGAAGTCTTCGGTAAGCACGACTTTTATGCCGTTCAAATCGCTTATGCCGCTTGTGCGCAACGACTGCATAATGTTTTTCATTTTCTCCATTCCGTCCACTCCGCCGAACGCAACGGATATGGCCTTTTCGCAGTAATAACCGTATTTTGCATAGATGTTTTGCAAAACGGTATAAATGGAAACGCCTTTGCTTTCATAATAACAAATCATTTCCGCAAACAGCATTGCCGCAACGACGGCGTCTTTATCGCGGGCGTGAGTGCCGACGAGAGAACCGTAGCTTTCCTCGAACCCGAACAGATAGACGTATTCGCCCGAGGTTTCCCATTCCTTGATTTTTTCGCCGATGAACTTAAAGCCGGTCAAAACGTCGAAAGTGGTTGCTCCGTAGCCCGTCGCGACGTCGCGCGCGAGTTCGGTGGTGACGATTGTCTTTACAAGCGCGCCGTTATCGGGCATCTCTCCGCGTTCGGTTTTTCTCAGCATAATGTAATCGGCAAGCAAAACTCCGATTTGATTTCCGTTGAGCAGGGTAAAGTCGTCTTTATCGTCGCGTATCGCAATGCCCATTCTGTCGGCGTCGGGGTCCGTACCGATTACGACGTCGCTTCCGATTTTATCGGCAAGTTCTACGCCGAGCTTCAAAGTGTCCGCTTCTTCGGGATTGGGTACGCGAACGGTTGAAAACTCGCAGTCGGGTACGGCCTGCGCTTCGACCACGTTTACGGTTATTCCCATTCTTTTGAGCACCGACGTAACGGGCATATATCCGCTTCCGTGCACGGGAGTATAGACGATTTTTATTGAGCCGCCGTATTTTGCGACGGCTTCGGGAGACAGTCCGACTTTTTCTATGGCTTCAAAGTATTTTTCGTCAAGGCTTTTACCGACGACTGTTATGTTTTCGTCGGCTCGGAAGTTGTCCTTGCCTTTTATGTCGCTCAAATCCACGTTCGCGCGCGCTATACCGAAATAAGGCGACGCCGAGATATACTCTACTACTTTTGCCGTGGCGTCGGGGGACATCTGCGCGCCGTCGTCGCCGTAAACCTTATACCCGTTATATTCTTTGGGGTTGTGCGACGCGGTAATCATAATGCCTGCCGCGGCGTTGTAATTTCTTATGGCAAAAGAGCATATCGGCACGGGGCGGACGTCTTCGAACAGGTAGCACTTGATTCCGTTTGCGGACAAAACTTTGGCGCATTCCGCCGCAAAATATGCGGAATATCTGCGCGTGTCGTAAGAGATTACGACGCCTCTCGCCTTAGCATCGCTTCCGAGCTCGGTTATGTAATCGGCAAGACCTTTTGTCGCGCGCCGCACGGTAAACTCGTTCATACGGTTTGTGCCCATCGCAATTATGCCGCGCATACCGGCGGTGCCGAACTCCAACGGCTGCCAAAAGGCTTCTTTAATTGCTTTCTCGTCGTAACGCTCGATTTCTGTTTTTTGGCTGTCGGTCAGCTCGCTTTGGGCAAGCCACTCGCGGTATGAGGACAAATAATCCATAAAAATCTCCGTGAATTTATTTATTGTAATATTATACACACAAGATGGGCGGTAAGTCAATGCCTGCCGTCCCGACGCGCCAATGTCGGGGCTGAGCGAAAGCGCGGAGTGCGCGCGGCGTATAGGCGGAAGCGGCGGACGAATTTGCTATGGATTTGACGTATCGACGGCTATCGTTCTTGCGACTGTAAGACGTCGGGTGCGTAGTCCGTATGCGGAGAAATTTCGCCGTCGGAATTGTTTTCGTCATTTATCGGAGCGGTGCCTCTCAGCACGGTTTGCTTTTGCGGTTTATAGCAATCTTTTCGGATTTTCACGGTTTTGGTCAGAATGCCGTCGCGGAAGTATTCGAGATAACCTTCAGATTTAAGACCGCATTTACCGTAGGTATCAATATTTTCTTCGCCCGCGGCAAGGCTTGCGTCGTCGATATATTCCGTTTCAAACGGTATCTTTTCAAGCGTCTGCGAACGGCGTCTTATCGAGGCTTGTTTTACACCGAATATCTGCGCTTTGAGATATTTTCCGTCCGCAGTCATTTTTAAGGTTATCGGCGCGGACAGGGTGTTTACAAAGCGAAAATCGTTGGATGAACTTACCATTGCGTCAAACGACGGCAATACGTAACTTACCGGCAGCGAATGGGCGTACACTTCCGTTACGGTAGCGTCGGCAAGCAGAGCACAGTTGTAAAGAGTGCTCGAAACCTGACAGACACCGCCTCCCGTACCCTCCACGAATTCTCCGTTGCTGATTATAAACGCGGTGCGAAATCCGTTTGATTCGGTGCGTGCGCCAACCGTGTCGTTAAAGGAAAATTCGTCCTCGGGATAGAGCACGAGCCCGTTGATTTTACGCGCCGCAAGCGCGACGTTGTGTTTTCTGTTCGCGCTGCTTTCGCCGTAGTACGTGGAAAACTCGGCAATCAGTTCAATTTTCGGTTTTCTGTTTTCTGCATACGCCGCTTCGCGTGTTCCCGACATCGATAAGCCTCCCGCCATTGCCGCGATTACTGCCGCGCTCACCGCAAGCAATACCTTGATTTTGTTTTTTATATCTTTTGTAAAAACCTGCATAAATATAGTATGCGAAACAACGTCGAAATTTTACATATGGAGGTTTTACATATTTTGACTGTCGCGGCAGGGAAGACGAGTCGGCATACGCGCCGTAGATTCCGCGTAAAATTTATCGTTCATAGCGGTCAATCGCTTGTAAATATCGCATATTTATTATATGCTATGAGCCAAGGAGTTTAGTCGATGGAAGGAAATACCTTAATTCTGATATTGTCGCTTGTCGCAGGCATCGTCGGCACGGGGCTGGGCGGTGTTCTCGGCGTTTTGTTTAAGGGGCGCGGCAGTAAAGTGATGGGGCGCGTCCTCAGCTTTGCGGGCGGAGTTATGGTTGGCGTGGTTGCGTTCGAGATGCTTCCCGAGTCCATCGAAATGTCGCAGACGGGCATAGAATTCAAGTACGCGGGCATACTGATTGCCGCATCTATGCTGATTATCGGTATGGCAGTAATTTACGCCCTCAACAAACTCCTCGATATTCTGGAAAATATGCGCGACACTCACCGCAAACTCACCGAGTTGCATCACGAAGTCGCAATTCTTCAAGCCACCGAAAACGCGTCCACGCAGGAGCACGACGCCAAAATGCGCAAAAGCATGCTCAAAGCAGGGCTGATAATGCTTATTGCGATAGCGTTGCATAACTTCCCCGAGGGTATGGCAATCGGCGCGACGGGCGTTGCCGAAACGGATATGGGCATAATGGTCGCAATCATAATCGCCGTTCACAACGTGCCGGAAGGTATGGCAATATCCGCACCGCTCGCAAGCGGCGGCGTAAAAGCGTGGAAGACAATAGGGCTTACTTCGCTTGCAGGCGCGGCAACCGTGCTCGGCGCGCTTATAGGCATTGCGGTGGGCGGAATAAGCGAAATTGCATCGGGCGTTTGTATGGGACTCGCAAGCGGCGCAATGCTGTACGTAACTTTCTGCGAAATTCTGCCGCAGGCAACCCTGCTTGAAGAAGGCAAGGTGCCGGCAGTCAGTATGTTGGCAGGCATCGTTTTCGCGCTGTTGTTCGTATATATGTTTTAGTTTTAGGTCAATTCCTTGACTTTGACGGTAAGAATTGCTAATATGTTTAGGCAAAATGCGAAGCGGTTGTATTATCGCATTGCAAGTGAGCGAGCCGCATGCAGCGGCGTATAATATAAAATCGGGGTGTAGCGCAGTTTGGTAGCGCGTACGGTTCGGGACCGTAAGGCCGCGAGTTCAAGTCTCGCCACTCCGACCAAAGAAAGGCACGGGATAATCCGTGCCTTTCGTCTTGGTAGAGCGGCTCGCCTGAAACAGAGACGTGACGCTCGTATACTCGCTATTACGCTATCGCGCCTTTCAGCTTGCGCAAGGCTCGCGATAGCTACAAGTCTCGCCACTCCGACCACTCGAAAATGCGCACTATACGGTGTGCTTTTTCTTTTTGAAAAAGCGCGACCTGCATATGCGTATTTTCTCGTCACTCCGCGCAAAACATTTTTGCTATCGAGCGTATTTTTGCAGCTGCGCACACGGATTTGCAAAAATCTTTTGCTTGGTTGGCTCGCTTTGCTCGCAGTATGTGAAATATTTTTGTATGTGCCTTTCGTCTTGGTAGAGCGGCTCGCCTGAAACAGAGACGTGACGCTCGTATAATCGCTATTACGCAACCGCGCCTTTCAGCTTGCGCAAGGCACGCGGTAGCTACAAGTCTCGCCACTCCGACCATCGTCGAAACTCGACCACATATGCACAATCCGACAGTTATCTGTTGGATTGTTGCATTAAAGTCGGTTTCTCCTCTTCCCGAAAAGTTCTGCGATACTTTTCGGGAGCCTATTTGGTTTTTTTGAAAAAGCGCGACCTGCATAAGCGCATTTTCTCGTCACTCCGCGCAAAACATTTTTGCTATCGAGCGTATTTT
>DBFJGL010000005.1:0-8171 GCA_048394785.1 Christensenellales bacterium
TATCCTTATATCAGCTTTATAAATGCTGTCATTGCGAGCGAAGCGCGGCAATCCCCTAAACAGGAACGGAAAACCAATACATTATTTCCCCTCCCCCCTGTCATTGCGAGCGAAGCCGTCAGGCGAAGCGCGGCAATCCCCTAAGTAGACCTCTGCACCCTATTCTCCCTCCTGTCATTGCGAACATTTTTACCTGTTTGACGACTTTATTAAAATGCTGTCATTGTGAATATTTTTTCCGCTCTGCAAACTTTATTAATTACTGTCATTGCAAGCACGGTTATCCTTATATTAGCTTTATAAATACTGTCATTGCGAGCGAAGCGCGGCAATCCCATAAATAGGAACGGAAAACCAATACATTATTTCCCCGCCCCAACTGTCATTGCGAGTGCTGTTTACACAGCACGCGGCAATCCCATAAGTAGACCTCTACACCCTATTCTCCCCCTGTCATTGCGAACATTTTACCCGTTTGCCTACTTTATTAAAATGCTGTCATTGCGAGGAACTATGAAATAGTGACGAAGCAATCCCCTAAGTAAACCTCTGCACCCTGTTCTCCCTCCTGTCATTGCAAGCACGGTTATCCTTATATCAGCTTTATAAATGCTGTCATTGCGAGCGAAGCGCGGCAATCCCCTAAGCAGGAACGCGCACCTATCCCCGTCCACAAAGTCCAATCCCCTGCATATGGGACTGCCGCACTCGTTCATTACATTCTCTCCGTTCGCAGTGACACTCTCAAAACTAATTACACTGCTTTAACAAAACAGCTACCGCCCTAAAAACTCTGATTATTTTTAATCATCTCGATTTTCCGCCTTACCGATTCCACTTCTTTGACGGAATGAAGCACGACGGTTCTGTGATCCCACTCGATTTTAAGAATGCCGCTGCTAAAATTTCTATATCTGTTGCGGTGATTTTTCTGCGACACGAAAACTATCTCGGACGGCATTACCGTCAGAGTTTCGTGCTTGGTGGGATACAACACAATCTTACCTTCGACATATTCTGCAAGCACGGCAGGCGTCAATATCCAAAGCCTGACATAATATACGGACATTGCAGTCAGAGCAATCGCACCCACGCAGCATATCGTCAACAAAAGATAACCTGTTGCCTCGATTTTTTATGAAAACTGTCTGCTTATCAACGGCATTGCTACCGCGGCAGTCACCAAAATTGCCGCCGCCAGCCAGCCGCCTATGCTTTGCGCCGCAATCACTCCCGACCGCTCGGCAATAACTTTCTTCTCCATTGATTTCCTACGCCGCCGTTCTGCGCGCGCTATCTCTCCATATAATTTTTAATACATTTTGTCATATAAAGTATATCCTATATAATCCCTGTTTTCAACAGAAAGCTTATATTCTGACGGAAGTCTTTGACCTCTCATTTATTGTCCGCGCTTCCAAATGTAAAAAGCTCCCATAAAGGGAGCTTTTATAAACCGATTTTGCGTATAACACAGCTTATTTAAGCGGATACGGCGCATACATTACCAACATGTTTACCGTTTACGCTCGCGTCTTCCGCGTTTTTCAACCGCAATTTAAGTGATTACGAGTTCACTCTCGACATATATTCGCCGGTACGCGTATCGATTCTGATAACGTCGCCCTCGTTGACGAACATAGGCACCTGAATGTTATAACCCGTTTCCAGAGTTGCGGGCTTTGTGCCGGGGGTAGCGGTATCGCCGCGCACGCCGGGTTCGCAGATGGTGATTTGCAATTCGACAAAGTTCGGGGGTTCGACGGAGAACGGAGAACCTTGGAAGAACTTCATCGTGACCTGCATATTCTCCTTTACGAAGTTGAGCGCGTCCTCGACCTGTCCCTTGTTGAGCGGAATCTGTTCGTAAGTTGCGGCGTCCATAAAGTAATAGAGTTCGCCGTCGTTGTAAAGATATTCCATCGTCTTGGTTTCGATGTGAGCGAGTTCGAGTTTTTCTGTGGGGTTAAAGGTTTTTTCGAGAACGCTGCCCGTGACGACGTTTTTCATCTTCGTCCTGACAAACGCCGCACCCTTACCGGGCTTGACGTGCTGAAACTCTACGAGAGTCATGATATTGCCGTCGTAAAGGAAAGTGACGCCCTTTCTCAAATCGCCTGCCATAACTTGTGCCATAATATAATTTCTCCTATAAAATATTCGGTTACGCGGCAGAGCCGCAATTTTACGTTCGATTTTGCCGACTTACCGTTGTCTGCGATTTACGCATATACGGTCGGCTTGCGCCCTCGCGCCTGCGCCCTCAGGGATTTACGACAATCAAAGCGGTGGCGTGACGGCTGAGCGGAATATTTTCGCCCACAATCACGACGTCCTCGATTCTGACGCCCAACTCGTCTTTGATGTAAATGCCGGGCTCTATGGTCACCGCCATATTGTCTTCGAGATACTCCTCGCTTATCGCTTTGAGAGTGGGAGCCTCGTGAATAAGCGTACCCACGCCGTGCCCCGTACCGTGCACATACTCCTCGCCGTACCCGTTTTCGGTTATATAATCGCGCGCGGCGGCGTCCACGGACTTGCAGCTCACGCCTGCCTGCACGCTTGCCACAGCGCGCTTTTGCGCCTCGCGCACTATATCGTATATCTTCACCTGCCGCTGCGACGGTTTCCCGAACGCGAACGTCCTCGTGAAATCGGAGCAATACCCTTTATACAGTGCGCCCATATCCACGGTGACAAGTACGCCCTTTTCCAGCTTCTTATCATTCGGGACGTGGTGCGGCTCGCAGCCGTTTTCGCCGAAAGCGACAATGGTATCGAAAGACGTACCGTCGCCGCCGAGTTCCGCGATTTTATTCGCAATCATGTCGGCAAGCTCTATTTCCGTCATACCTTCGCGCGCCGAAGCGAGCACAAAATCGTAAACGTCGTCGATAATCTGCACCGCCTTGCGGATAAGCGCAAGTTCGTCCGCCGTCTTAACGGCATTACTTTGCATACTCAACGCTTCTCACCTCGCGAATTACGTTAACCTTAATCTGTCCGGGATATTCGAGTTCGTTCTCCAACTTCTCCGCGATTTCCTTCGCAAGGAAAACGGTAGCGGCGTCGTTGACCTGTTCGGGCTTGACGAGCACGCGAATTTCTCTGCCTGCCTGAATAGCAAAAGTCTGTTCCACTCCGTCAAACGACTTTGCGATGACTTCGAGTTTTTCTATTCTCTTGACGTAGTTTTCAAGCGACTCGCGTCTTGCGCCGGGACGTGCGGAAGAAATTGCGTCTGCCGCCTGCACGAGCACCGCCTCGACGGTTTCGGGTTCGATGTCGTTATGGTGCGCCGCGATTGCGTGAATGACGTCCGCGTGTTCGCGATATTTCTTTGCGATGTCCACGCCGATTTGAATGTGCGTGCCTTCGAGTTCGTGGTCGACGGACTTTCCTATATCGTGCAGCAGACCGGCTCTCTTTGCCGCCTTTGCGTCCACGCCGAGTTCAGCCGCCATAATCGCGGCAAGGTGCGCGACTTCCAGAGAGTGCTTCAACACGTTCTGACCGTAACTCGTACGGTATTTCAGCCTGCCGAGCAGCTTGACGATTTCGGGGTGCAGACCGTGAATGCCCACGTCGAACGCGGCTTCCTCGCCCGCTTCCTTGATGCCTGCCTCCACCTCTTTGCGGATTTTATCCACTATTTCTTCAATACGCGCAGGGTGAATTCTTCCGTCGGCAATCAGCTTTTCGAGCGTCAGTCTTGCCACCTCCCGCCTTACGGGGTCAAAGCTGGACAGCGTAATGACGTCGGGGGTATCGTCGATGATGAGGTCGACGCCCGTCGCCGATTCCAGCGCGCGGATATTACGCCCCATTCTGCCGATAATTCTGCCCTTCATATCGTCGTTGGGCAGAGCCACCACGGACACGGTATTCTCCGTCGCGTGGTCGGCGGCGCATCTCTGTATCGCCTGCGCGATAATGTTCTGCGCTTTCTTTACCGCATTCTCTTTTGCTTCGGCTTCGATGGCTTTCGCCGCCTGAGCCGCGTCCTGTTTTACGGAATCGAGCAGCGCGTCTTTGAGTTCCGTCGCCGCTTCTTCCTTGGTCATTCCGGCAACGCGCTCCAACTCTTTCTGCACGTCTTCCTGCGAATGCGCAAGTTCTTCTTCTATGCGTTTGAGCTGTTCCTTCTTTTCCTCGTTCTGTTTCAACGCCCTTTCGGCGTCCTCGATTTTTCTGTCCAGAGTCGCGTCTTTCTTGTCGAGGGTTTCCTCTTTTTTATCCAGCGCGTTCTCCTTTTGTAACAGACGGTTTTCCGTCCTTTGCAACTCCTGCTTGCGCTCGCGCGTTTCCTTCTCGAAATCCGAGCGCATTTTGTTCATCTGTTCCTTTGCTTCGAGCAGACCGTCTTTGCGAATGGCTTTCGCCTCCAACTGCGCCTCCTCTACTATTCTCGCCGCTTCTCTCGTCGCAAGGCCGATTTTGTTTTTGGTGTAGTTTCTGTAAACCGCTACGCCCGCAAGCACGCCCAACGCCAACGCCGCGATGACGCCCACCGCAACTCCTGCGATTTCACCGCCGCCGAGAGCCGCAAGCAACACTCCGAAATTGTGTGTCATTGCTGACCTCCGTATATATAATCAAAGCCCAAGAGAAAATCCGCAAACATACCAGCCGGACTGCGGAAAGCAAATTATATATCGCATCGCCCGAATTTAAGTCCGCGCAATGATTTTCCACTTTAACCTTGTCGTATAAATTATATACTAATAAATATTAGTAGTCAAGTACACTAAAAATATTCTGTCCCCTGTTTGCAACTTAATACTCCGCCCCTTCGCGAAAATCTTTGCGCTCGTTTGATTGCGGCAGTTGACGCAATGTTACTCGCTTCTTTATTTTCGCTTCTTCCGCGTGTGTTATGTTACGCACTGCGTGCTCCACGCTTAAGCACACGCGGGGATAATGCGAGAAAATTTCAGGAGCGAGTTACATTGTGACACCGTCACAATAATGCGAGCGAAACAATTTTCGAGCGTGTCATTGCGAGGAGCTTTGAAAAAGCGACGCGGCAATCCCCTAAATAGAGGACGCAAACCATATGCAACCTGTGTCACTGCAAACGTGTCATTGCGAGCGAAGCGCGGCAATCCCCTATGCAGGAACGCAAACCATATACACACGCTCAAACTTTATCAAAAGAATAATCTTACAAACAAAGTGCTTATATAGCAACCCTTAATGCGTAAGTCCACCCCCTCGCGAAAATCTTTGCGCTCGCTTGATTGCGCCTGATGACGCAATGTTACTCGCTTCTTTATTTTCGCTTCTTCCGCGTGTGTTATGTTACGCACTACGTGCTCCACGCTTAAGCACACGCGGTTTTTTCCTATTTCTCGTAGGGGGCTTCGCGGATTGCGCGGCGGAGCAACGTGTCTTGTTATGCCACTCGGTCGGGCAAAAGGTACGAACAAAATTTTTGCCCTCCCTTGTACAAAGTATCAACCGCGCAAGTCCTATTCGTCGGGGCGTCGCCCCGACAGCAAACCTACGCTCTTCGTTTGTGCTTTACTGCTCAACACTCCCTGCCGTCGCTTTTTTAGTCTTTATATGACAAAAGCCACCGTTTATCGGTGGCTTTTTGCTGTTATCACTTATCTGGGAGCCTTCATTATGACTTCTTTAAGTCTTAAATCAACGCGGTGTTTCTCGTCGATTTTGATGACCTTGACAAGCACGATGTCGCCGATGTCGATAACGTCCGTCACCTTTTCCAATCTCTTTGTTTCGGAGAGTTTGGAGATGTGAATCATACCGTCCTTACCGGGGGCGAAGTTGACGCTTGCGCCGAACTGTCCCTTGTCGTTCTCCATAATCTTGACCACCTTACCCTCGTAAATATCGCCGACCTCGACGTCGCGGACGATGTTTTCGATTATGGTTTTGGCTTTTCTGATAGCGGCGTCGTCGTTGCTCGCCACAAAAATCACGCCGTCGTCGTTGATGTCGATTTTAACGCCGGTATCGTCGATAATCTTATTTATCGTCTTACCGCCGCTGCCGATTACGTCGCGGATTTTATCGGGGTCGATAGTGAAGGACTCGATTTTGGGAGCCCACTTGCTCAGACCGGTACGGGGCTTATCCAGCACCTCGGACATCTTGCCGAGAATGAACAGTCTGCCCTGTCTTGCCTGTTCGAGAGCCTTGGTGAGGATATTCTCGTCGATACCCTTGATTTTAATATCCATCTGAATGGCGGTGATACCCTCGGAGGTACCTGCGACCTTGAAGTCCATATCGCCGAGGAAGTCTTCAAGTCCCTGAATATCGCTGAGCACCGCGACCTTATTTTCCGCCTCATTCTTGATAAGACCCATAGCGATACCTGCTACGGGAGCCTTGATGGGAACGCCCGCGTCCATAAGCGCGAGGGTGCTGCCGCACACCGAAGCCTGCGAGGTAGAACCGTTGGAAGACAGGATTTCGCTGACGGTACGTATAGCGTACGGGAATTCTTCTTCGGAGGGAAGCACGGGTTCCAGACTGCGTTCCGCAAGCGCGCCGTGACCTATCTCGCGTCTGCCGGGGCTCTTCAAAGGCTTGGCTTCGCCCGTGGAGTAACCGGGCATATTATATTGATGCATATATCTCTTGTAGTAGTCGTCGTCCAGACCTTCGAGCTTCTGAACTTCGGAGATAGTGCCGAGCGTACAAGTCGTCATCGCCTGCGTCTGACCTCTCGTGAACACGGCGGAACCGTGAACGCGCGGAAGAATGCCCGCCTCGCACCAGATGGGACGGATATCCGTCAGACCTCTGCCGTCGGGACGAACGCCGTTATTGAGTATCTTGGCGCGCACCTTTTCCTTTTTGAGGTAATAGAGGCTGTCGAGGATAAACTTCGTCTTTTTGGCGACGTCGTTGAACTCGTCCGCGAAATGCGCAAGCACGTCGACGTTGAGCGCGTCCTCTCTCTCGTCGCGCTCGGAGCGGTCGAAAGTATCGAGCACGTCGTCCATCTTCTTATCGGCATACGCACGCACCGCCGCGTCGATGTCTTCGGGGATATGTTCGAGGTCCATTTCGAGTTTGGCTTTGCCCACCTCTTTCTGAATATCCTCGATAAACGCGACGATTCTCTTGATTTCCTCGTGACCGAACAGTATCGCGCCCAGCATTTCCTTTTCGGAAATAATATCTGCGCCCGCTTCCACCATCATTATGGCGTCCTTGGTACCGGACAAATTGAGGTGCAATCTCGACTTGGCTCTCTGCGCGCTGTCGGGGTTGATGACGTACTCGCCGTCCACCAAGCCCACCACGACGGAGCCCGTCGGTCCCGCAAACGGAATGTCGGATATCGAAAGCGCAATGGAGCTGCCTATCATACCGAACACTTCGGGGGGAATGTTCGTATCCACCGAAAGAACGGTTGCAATGACGGTCACGTCGTTGAATAGTCCCTTGGGGAAAAGCGGACGGATGGGACGGTCGATGAGGCGGCTTGTAAGAATAGCCTTATCGCTTGCCCTGCCCTCTCTCTTTTTGAAACCGCCGGGGATTTTGCCGACGGCATACATTTTTTCTTCGTAATCCACGCCGAGAGGGAAATAGTCCATACCCTCGCGCGGTGTTTTGGACATAGTGGCGTTGACCATAACCACCGTGTCGCCGCAACGGACGATACAAGAGCCGTTAGCCTGCGAGCAATACGCTCCGGTCTCAACGGTAACTTCTCTGCCTCCGATGACAGTTTTGAAAATTTTTCTTTCCATATTACTCCTTCTGGGAATTCCGTCATTCCCTTATTTATTTAAGCGCGCAAAGCGGCTTTTGCAATAAAAAGGGGTGCGAACGCGCACCCCGAAATCGGCTTACTTACGAAGACCCAACGCCGCGACGATTGCGCGGTAACGCTCGATATCCGTGCTTTTGAGATAGTTAAGCAAATTTCTTCTCTGACCGACCATCATAAGCAGACCGCGTCTGGAATGGTGGTCCTTGTGGTGAACCTTCAAGTGCTCGGTAAGGTCGGTGATTCTTGCGGTAAGCAGAGCAATCTGCACCTCGGGAGAACCGGTATCGCCCTCGGAACGACCGTATTTTGCAATAATTTCCTGTTTTTGAATTTTATCCATTTTTTAACCTCCTTCATTGGATAAATAATTCGCTTTCAACCAAGTAAGTCCACGGAGTATCGGGCAAACCTC
>DBFJGL010000006.1:0-5320 GCA_048394785.1 Christensenellales bacterium
TGCAAAAGCCATTGCCGCGAAAATCCAGGAAAATGGGTTTTCGGGAGAGGATAGGTTTCTTCTCGCAACCGTGGCGGTGCTGTTGGACGAGTTCCGCACTCCCGAGCAGCTTTTTAAGGACGTCGGGTTTATCGAAAAATACGTTATACCCAACGGGTACGTGCGCAATCGGATTATCCGAGAGTATCTTCAAGGACTGTACGACGGCGCGCCGCCCGTCACGGTTTCGTTTGAGGGAAGGTCGGGAGTGAGCTCGCCGAGAGTCCCGAAAAGTATTGCCGAAGCAGGACTTTGGCTCATCAAAAACAACATCTGATAAGGAGAATTTATGGTCACATTAACTAATGCCGATAAAGCGTTGAAGACGTTTTATCTCGGCGTGCTTGCAGAACAACTGAACACCGGCATCAATCCGCTGTTTGCGAAAATCGGGCAGACGAGCGCGGACGTTTGGGGTAAGGAAATCAAAAAACTTGCCGTGTACGGCTTGAACGGAGGCATAGGCTCGGGCGCGGAAAACGACGATTTGCCCGCGTCGGGCGGCAACAACTATGCGGAGTTTACGCTTACGCTCAAAAACCTTTTCGGCAAAATAGAGTTGTCCGACAAAGCGGTGCGCGCGTCGCAAAACTCCGCAGGCGCGTTTGTCAATCTGTTGAACGCAGAGATGGACGGTCTGCTTAAAGCCGGCAAGTTCAATTTCGGCAGAATGCTGTTCGGCAACGGCAGCGGGCTGATTGCCGAGAGCGCGGAGGCGGTTGCCGCGGGCGGAAAGACGGTTGCGGTCAAGACCGTCAAATATCTTATGGAAGGCATCACCGTGGACGTGTTCAACGCCGACGGCACCAAAAACGCCGCGCTTTCCGGGGCGAGAATTGTATCCGTAGACAGAAAAAACAATGAGGTTACGCTGAGCCGCGCCGCGTCCGCACAGCTCGCCGCAGGTGCGAAAATGTACGTGCAGGGTTCCAAAGACAACGAAATTACGGGGCTGGAAGCCGTGTTCGGTAACTCCGAATACATTTACGGGCTGAAAAGAAGCGATTATTCCTTCCTTACGCCATATACCAAAACGGAGAATACCGCGGTGACGACTTCCGCCATTCAGGACGCGATTGACAGCGTGGAGGAAACGTCGGGCGGCGGTATAGATATGATTGTCGGATCGTATAAAATGCGCAAACAGTACGTCGATTTTCTCGCCAAAAACCGCACGAATATCGATTATCTCAACCTCGACGGCGGTTATAAAGCATTGTCGTACGCAGGCGTGCCCTTCGTCGCGGACAGGTTTGTCGCGGATAACGATATTTATCTGCTCAATACCTCCGATTTCAAACTGCATCAGCTCTGCGATTGGAGATGGCTGGAAGGCGAGGGCGGAAGCGTGTTGAACCAGATACCCGGCAAAGCCTGCTATACCGCAACCCTCGTCAAGTACGCGGACTTGCTGTGCGAACGTCCTATGGGACAGGCAAAACTGACGTTTACGGGCACGTCGGGCTCGGGTGCGTCGGGCGCGGATTTGACTTGGCATACCGTGACGTTTACCGCGACGGAGGAGGGCGCAGTGTGCCCCGCCGCGCAACAGGTCGCGGACGGTAAGTGCGCGGTCGAACCCAAGGACGCAAAACTGCTCGGTTTCAATTTCACGGGCTGGCTGAAAGACGACGTAGAATACGATTTCGCAACGCCCGTCACGCAGGATTTGGAGCTTGTGGCGGAGTTCCAGTGATATGAGAGAGGGACTTTTCAGAGTCGAAAACGACTTGTATTCCATTGCGGAGAGGTTAAGGGAAATAGACGGCAGTTATGAACTTTACCGCGACGCGGCGAGAGGAGGGTACCGTCTTTACTCGGGAGGCGCGCAGGTTTGCGCGCTTCCTTACGACGCGCCCGACTGCCGTATGCTGGAACACGCGAGAAGAACGAGAAGGGAACGCGCGGACGAAATCGCAGCCGAGGTGGAGAGGGCGAACGCCGCCGCGGACGCGGAAAATGAGAAACGGGCGCGCGAGTATGCGGCGGAGATTGCCGAGCGCGCCGTGAGTCGGAGGTACGCTGAATGCGAAAAATACTGAAAGAATGTTTTTGTAAACTGAATACGGCGGATTTGTCGCAGAAGGAAAATCCGACGGAAGAAGAAAGCCTTTTGATAAGCAGGCTGATTGCGTGCGTAAACACCGCCGTGCGCGAAGCGGCGTGCGAATATCTGCCGCAGATATACGAGCAGTGCGTGGAAAGCGAAAACGGCGTAATCGACGTACGCGAACTTGACAAGCGCATTCTGTATCCCATAAGTCTTGTTTTGGGCGATAAGAAGATAAAAATCAAAACTTATCCGTCCTGTCTGAAAGCCGATTTCAGAGGAGCGGCACTGCTCAGATACGTCTATATTCCCGACGAGTACGGCATAGACGACGACGTGGAGATTGACCGTATGACCGCGGACGTTGCAAGCGACGGCGCGCTTGCGGAATACTATTTCAGAAACAGAGTTTTCGACATAGCGCAGTATTTTGACGCGCGCTTTCGCAACGCGCTGACTATGCTCCGATATAAGGGCAGAGAGATTAAGCTGCCCTCAGGGAGGTGGTGAATTTGAAGAAAATCGTTTTTGCCAGACGTACCGTCAAAATCGGGTTTAAGGGATATGCCTGCGATAAGGACGAGGCGGTGACTTCGCCCGAATTTACGCAGAAAGCTTATAACGTCACCTTCGGCGACGGCACGTTGAGAGGGGAAATCGGCATAGGCAAGGCTAACGCGTACTATCCCGGCGGCGCGCTTTCTCGCTCCTTTCCCGACCTTCCGCAGGGAGTGACGATAAAGGACGTCGCGCTGTACAGGAGAGTGGACGAGATGACGGGCGGCGACGACAGAATAGTTATACTCTCGGGGGATAAGTCGCTATATTACTGCAAACTGTACACGGGAAACTCCTGGGTGAAGATAGACGGCGTAACCGTTGCCGGCGCGGTGCCGAGCACGGCTAACTATAACTACAACGGCAAAGACGTTCTGCTCATAGCGTCCGAGGAGGACAGGCTGATGATATTGGACGGTGACAGCGTGACCGACGTTGAGAACGCGCCGAGACTCGATACTCTTGCGGTGCATAAGGAAAGGGTGTACGGCGCGGTGAACGGCAACGGGGGCGAAGTGTGGTTCTCGGACGACTTCAACCCCGCGAACTGGAATGCGTCGCTTCAGGAAGGCGGCTTTATAAAGTTTGCGGACGAGGACGGCGACGTAATCAGGCTGGTATCCTTTCTGGACTATCTTTACATATTCAGAGAGAGGGGCATATACAGGTTGACCGCTTATGCCGACCAAACGGAGTTTTCGCTGAAACGGCTGTTTACGAATACGGGACGGATATATAAACGCACTATTGCGCCGTGCGGCGACAGAATTTTGTTTTACGCCGACGACGGGCTTTATTCATTCGACGGTTATTCGGCGCAGAGAATTGCCGAGAATATGCCGAAGCTTTCGGGCAACGAATTTATGGCGGCGGCGTTCTGTTCGGGGTTCTATTATCTGTCGGGATATGCTGCGGACCCAGAGATGAATTTGCCATTTTGCATAAATAATTGCATTGTGCGCTACGGCGTAAAGGATAAGTCGATTGCGGTGGTCGGTCCCATTGACGCGGCGAGGCTGGTGCCCGTCTGCCTGCACGCCGCCGCGGACGTCTTTATCGCGGACAGAAAGGAACAGAATAATTTTCTTTTGAAGATTACAAAGGACGGTAAGTTTCTCGGCACAGGCACGGTCAAGACTTATAAGAGTCCCGTCAACGATTTGGGTACGGACGGGTGTAAGACGGTAAGGCAGGTTACGCTGACTTGTTCCAGCCCCGTTACGATTACCGTGATTACTGACGGGGAGAGGACGACGGCTGAGTTCGGCGCGTCAAAGTATCCGCAAACCGCTTTCATCGGTAAGTCGGGGAGAAAGGTCGGGTTTGAGCTAAGATGCTCGGCGGTCGCCCTTAAAGCGTCGCCCGCCGTCGTGAAAATGGACGTTTGGGAGGGTGTATGAATTATTTGGAATTGACGTCCGCAATCGAGGCTTTGCAGGAGAGAGTCGCGCGGATGGAAAGTAAAATCAGAAAGTTGGAGGAGGCTTTGAAAAACAATGGCGTCGTTTTGGGATGAGTTGAAGGATTTGTTCAAGACCAAAAGTCAGAAAGAGGAGGAGCGGCAGCAGAAAATCAAGGAGGCTTTGGACTCGGAGGGAGAACTCGCGGGGAAGCTCGACGCGCTGGATAAGGCGTATAAGGATTACGAACAGTCGCTCATAGAGGAGCCCGATTGGGAAAAGCTGTTTCCGTCGGAGTCGGGGCTTGAGGAAATAGAGTATACCGCAAAGTCGGACGAGGAGTTGGAGCGCGAGGCGACGGTTGCCAACGAGTACGATAAAACCGCGGAAAAAAATAAAATCGAAAGCGGTTATGAAAGCAATTCTGCCGCGCTCGGAGAGACTAAGGACAGGGCGGAAAAAACGCTCGGCGAAAGCTATGAGAATTTGCGGGCGTTGTATGAGGAGTTGAAGGAAAAGACGGAAAACGACGCGTTGAAACGCGGCCTTGCCAGAAGCAGTATCGCGTCTTCGCAGCTCGGCGCGCTCGACGGCGAAAGATTGAAGGCGGCGGGGCAGGCGGAGGCGGCGTATAATCAGACCGTCAACGCCGTAAACCGCGAACTCGAACTGTTGGAGGCGGACAGGGAACGCGCTCTCGGCGAATTGGATTTGAAGTACGCCGCGGAACTCGATAATAAGATTTCCAAGCTCAAATCCGAACGGGATAAGACCGTCAAAGAGTACGAAAAGTACAATAACGACGTCCGTAAAAAGCAGGCGCAGTTCGACGCCGACCGCGAACACGATATTCAAAAATATATCAAGAACGCCGAAAAAGAAAGGTTGGAAAAGGAGGCGCAGCAGCGTGAGTACGAGGCTAAGTACGGCTACTCGGGCGCAAAAGCGCAGAATTATGCGAAAAGATATGAGCTTGCGTATGATTTTTATATGGCGTTGAGTCCCGATATTGCCGCCGCCGCGCTCGAAGCGTCGCCGAATATGAGATATTATCTCGGAAATAATTATTACAAGCTCCTGAATGCGCTGAACAGCAGGGGCGAAAATACAAAAATTTATTATTGATTTTAGTCACAGAAAGCAAAGCCGCGAAACGCTCTTGAACGCCCCCGAAATAAAATGTTTCGGGGGTGTTTTAAGGTTTAACGAGAACTTTGAGCGAGAGGAAAAGGCGACGGCAGGGAGTGTTGAGCAGTAAAGCACAAACGGAGAG
>DBFJGL010000007.1:0-8070 GCA_048394785.1 Christensenellales bacterium
ATTTTTTGCTTATTATATAAAGAAACGACGCTCGCTTTATAAACGAGCGCCGTTAAATCTTAATTTACAGCTTATCCTTATATTTTAGAATTTGAACGAGCGCGTGAATACGTTCGAGGTCGTCGGGAGTGAAATAATCTATGGTAATTCTTCCCTTCTGGTCATTGCCTACAAGTTTTACGCGGGTGGAGAAAATGCGTTTCATATCGCCGACGAATTCCTTTAATTCAAGCGACATAACCTTCTTTTCTCTCGGTCCTTGCGGAATGGCTTTTCTCGTAAAATAAAGTCTTACGCGGCTTTCGAGTTCGCGGACGGTAAGCTTGTTGTCGCAAGCCTGTTTTGCAAGAGAGATGAGATATTCTTTATCGTCTATGGAAATGAGAGAACGGGCGTGACCGGGCGACAACGCTCCTTCGCGCACCATCTCGGTGACTTCCTTAGGAAGTTGCAAAAGTCTTATTGTGTTTGTAACGTACGGACGCGATTTGCCTATTCTCAAAGCGACTTCTTCTTGCGTGAGCCCGTGATTTTCCATAAGTTCGCGCATACCTTCGGCGGCTTCGATTGCGTTCAAGTCCTCGCGATGAAGGTTTTCGATTAGCGAAATTTCCTGAATTTGCTGAGGAGTCAATTCGCGTATAATTGCGGGAACGCTGTGAAGTCCGGCAAGCAGACTCGCTCTGAAACGGCGTTCGCCGGCGATAATCATATATCTTCCGTTTTCGCTCTTTACGAGAAGCAGAGGTTGCAGTACGCCGTATGTTGCGATTGAACCTGCCATTTCTTTCAAAGATTCGTCGGTAAAAGTTTTACGCGGCTGATTGGGGTTGCGGTCGATAAGAGTTATGTCGATTTCCGAAGTCGGGACGTCGGATAAATCCACTCTGATATTTTGTTCGTTGTCGTTAAACAGCGCGCTCAGCCCTTTGCCGCCGAGGCCTCCTTTTTGTGCTGCCATACTCACCTCATAAGTTTTTTTTCAAAAATTCCTGCGTCAGCGCGTCGTACGCGACGGCACCGACGCATTTTTTGTCGTACAAAACAATTGGTTTGCCATAACTCGGAGATTCGGCAAGCCTTACGTTTCGCGGAATTTTAGTGTCGTATATGCTGTCGCCGAAATATTCGGATATTTTTGCATTCACTTCTTTTGATAAATTTGATCTTCCGTCATACATTGTGAGAACAACGCCGCCGACGGAAAGAGAAGGATTGAGAAATTTTTTAACAAGCTTTATCGTGTTCATAATCTGCGATAAGCCTTCAAGCGCGAAATATTCGCACTGTATGGGGATTATGACGCTTTCGCTTGCGGTAAGCGCGTTCACCGTCAGTAAACCCAAAGACGGAGGACAGTCTATAAAAATGAAATCGTAGCTTTCGTACAAAGATTTCAATTTTTCTTCGAGCACCCTTTCGCGGCCGATTATCACCTGGGCGAGTTCTATCTCGGCACCCGCCAAATCGTTTGTGGACGGAAGCAGATGCAAACCGTCGATATCGGTATGTTTAATCGCTTCAAAAACGGATAAATCGTCGCAAAGCGCGTCGTAAAGGCAGGATGTTGCCGTTTTATCGAAAAAACCAAGACTGCTCGACGCATTTCCCTGAGGGTCCAAATCGACGACGAGAACGCGTTTTTTCCGCATTGCGAGAAATGCAGCGACGTTTATGCAGGTCGTGGTTTTACCGACTCCGCCTTTTTGATTTGCAAAAGAAAATATTTTTGCCATATTCAAATGATAACACCGATTGAGTTAAAAAACAACACGTTTCACAATGTTGTTTCACGACTTACAACGGTTTCTTTTTAATCGCGCCGTAAAGGCGGGGATAACAAGGTTTGGTTTCTTTTGTTTTTATAAACGACAGTATGCACCTTGAACTGCCGTCGGGCAGAGTCAGGCGCAATATGTCGTCCGCTTCCAAGAACAGTTCTTTGCAGGCGTTGTCCGCGTCGTTAAGTTCGCTGTCGTCCGCCTTATATGCAACGAATTTTCCTCCCACTTTAAGCATAGGAGCGGCGAGTTCGAGCAAAATTCTGAGCGAAGAAACCGCGCGTGCGGTCACATAATCGAATTTATTGCGCAGTGCAGTCTGCTCCTCCGCCCTGCCGCAAAACGCCTGAATATTCGGTACGTTTAGTTTTTTTGCTTCGTTTGAAATGAAAGCGACCTTTTTTTGAGTTGCGTCGAGAGCGCAGACGTCTAAGACAGGCACGCAAATTGCAAGCGGCATTGCGGGGAACCCGGCGCCCGAGCCTATATCGAGAAGCTTACCTCCATCTTTGAAAAGCGGCGCGGCGGCAAGCGAATCGAGATAGTGTTTTACGATAAAATCTCTTTCTTCGGTAATCGCGGTGAGATTGAATTTCTTGTTGTTTTCAACTACGTCGTCAAAAAATTCACTCAACTTCAAGAAGGCTTCATTCCCTATATCTACGCCGAGTTTTTTTGCATTTTCGGTTAAGAATTTACAATCCGTTATCATTTTACGCTCCTTTGCGGCTGCCGCCCGTCTTTTTAATAAACAGCGTTATAAGCGTCGCGAGCACAAGGAATATCGCGCTGTACGGAAACAGCACTCTGAATCCTGCGTTTTCTCCGCCGCCGAACCACCCTGCCGCTTCCGTTATTAGAAGTCCCGATAAAATGGGAGTTATTACCATAGCGACGGTCATCGATACCGCAAAATAACCGGTGTTGACCCCTATTTGTCCCGACGGCGAAAGTTCGAGGAAAAACGGGTATATGTTTACCATAACAAATCCGAAACCTACCCCGAGCAGGGCGAAAATCACATAGAGCACGGGACTCGGCGTCGTGAAAAACGCGGTTGCGATAAAGCTTGTCACTATTATGAGAAAACCGATGAATATGGTGGTTTTTCTGCCGATTTTGGAAGCGAACCAACTTGCCGCGGGGAAGGCGAGCATTGCGGCGAGCTGTGCGAGTATGAGCGGAATAATGGCTTCGTTTTGCTTGAAGTTGAGGATATACTCCGCATACTTGATAAAATTCGATGTGAGCGCGTTATACGCCATATAGAAACAGAAGACAATTACGAGTATGAGAATTTTGTTTGTCGCTGTTCTGCGGCGTTCCTGTTTCCTGAGCTCGCGCAATATACGCGAATCGGACTCATCGTCGTGTTTTCTCAGAGCATTGAGCTTTTCTTTGTAGTTTTCGTGGCGCAGCGCCGAGTCTATGCTCGGCAAGTGAAGCAAAGTGTCTTCCTTAAACGACAGCACGTCCAGCGAGTGCGACAGCGAATAGGCGTTCTTTTCGCTTTCGTATTCTTTTCCGGAAGTCAGCTCGTTGTTTTTCTTCATAAGTTCGGCGGCGTCGCTGGCCTTTTTCTGCGCCTCGTCCGCTTCCTTGCGCATATCGGAGCAGAACTTGTTTTCTTTTACGAAAATCATATAGACGATTAGCATTATCAAGGTTGTCACGACCATGGACAAGCCTATCGCGTAATATCCCTTGAACTGCATAAAGATGTAAAAATATAACATCGCAAGCACTGTGAACAAAACGGATATTATGTTTGAAACCGCGTTGGCTTTACTGCGGAAAGCGTCGGGGTTAATGTCGGGAACGATGGCGAGCCCCGGAGAGCGGTATGCCGCAAGCGACGCGAGAGTCACTATCAGACACAATATGAAATAAACGAAATAATCTTTTCCGAGCGACGCGAATATGCATACTCCCGTAAATCCTGCGCACTGCATCAGAGTGCCAAGCGCGATGTACGGCGTGCGTTTGCCGAATTTCGAGGTCGTTTTATCCGACATTTTCCCGAAAAACGGCAGTAAAAACAGCCCTATTATATTGTCCGCGGCAAGTATTACTCCGTGCCATACGGAATTCAGCTCGAACACGTCGTAGTTTATGGATTGCATTATGGCGTCGTACGAGCCCCAGAATAACGAAATCCATCCGAAGACCAACGAGCATAACAGAGTGCGCTTTACGTTGAATTTCATAATTTTATAATAACATAATTTGCGCGCCGCGGCAAAGCGTTTGATTAAGCAAGTATTTTGACTTTAATATTGAATTGGAATAATAAAAGTTGTAGAATTACTTTGAGAACAAAATGCAATCCGAAGACGGAGGTTTTATGAGAATTGCCGTAATCACCGCAATGGCGGAAGAAACATTGCCGATATTGAACGGACTGGGACGCGTTGTCGCAAAGGACGTGATTGCCGCAGTCAAAATATATCAGATTGAAACCGACAAACATACGATTTATCTCGCGACAACGGGTATAGGCGAGGTGCGCGCGGCAATGGCGGTTCAACTGCTCGTCGACCTTTTCGATATAGAACTTGTTATGAACTTCGGCTTTGTCGGTGCGATTTCTCACAGCCTCGAAGTGAGCGAACTTGTGCTTGCGGAGCGCGTATGTCATCATCAGTTCGATATTACGGCGGTTAATCCAACAAAACTCGGGCAATACGACGGTAAAGACGACGAATATTTTTATCTTGACAGAAAGCTTATCGACAAAGTGAGAGCGGCGGTTAAAAAGCCGATAAGGCTGGTTACGGTCGCGTCGGGAGATAAGTTTATCGCAAAAACCGACGATAAAGATTTTCTGAGAGCAACGTTCGGCGCGGATATCTGTGAAATGGAGTTGAGCGGACTTGCGCTTGCGTGCGAGAGAAACGGAGTGCCGCTTTTGTCGGTGAAAGTAGTGTCCGATAAGGCGGACGAGAACGCTACTGTTTCGTTCGGCGAAGTTTTGGAGAGAGGGCTGACCAAATACGAGGAAATATTGCCTGACATTTTGGACGCGCTTGACGGAGAATCCAAACCTCTCCCTCCCGTAGCCGCAAATTCAAAGAATATTGTGTGACCGTACGCCGAGTAGGTTATGTGCGGCGTTGGTAAATGCGGGGAAACGGAATAAAAACGGCAAAATAAAATAGTTAAATAGTAAACCAATTATAGTTGAAATCGGCGCGTTCGGATACTCTGCGCTCCATACGTTCAGCCGCTTTACGGGAGGCTTCCTTTATTTTCGCGTCGAATATCGCCTGCTGTTCGGGCGTGAGTTTAAGTTTCTCCTTTTCCTCGTCCGTGATTGTTACTTCGATACCGTTGTCCTTGTTTTGCTCCATACATATTTCCTCGTTTTAAGTCCGCCGACTATATTCTCCGTTTTAAGCCCGTGCGGCTCACAGCTGTTGCCTACAACTGCTGAAAGGTATCAAAAAAGGACACTCTTTCGAGTGCCCTCGATTGCTTATTAAAAAACCCCTCGCAGTTCACAAGGGGTTATGTGGTTAAGTCAGTCTAAATACTCTATATCTGCTATTTCGTCAACAAGAATTTCGTAAAGATAGGTTTTAGGAGGCGGTTCTATTATAAGTGCGTCTCTTTGGTCACAACCGTCCTCATTGTAAATACTGTCGATAACACCCGATATTATGTTGCCGTTATCACAGGTTATTTTTACGGTTTTTCCTATTTTATCATAAAACTCTTCTATCTTGTATTTCATTTATCCTCCCTACCCGGCACAATATGGGTTCCTGAATAGCTATAATGCAGTATACCTTTCTTGGTTAATGTCATTTCTCCTTGTGTGTTTACAGTATAGCCTATTGGAGTATCATTTGTAAAGGCTTCCTTTTTAATCCAATTTTTATTGTTATCAAATAGCATTCTACCATGCCCTGCATAAGTATTTACGAGTTCCTGCGGATTGTCATAAGTCAATATACTCGGAGGTGGTCCCTTCTCTATTCTTGTATTATAGTTCTTTGTTCCAACTATATGATTATTTTGTTTATTGACATTTATTTTTAACGAAATTTCACCTCTCACAATATATTCTCGCAGTATCACCTGTTTATCTTCAAGAGCTGTAACTTTGCTCAGTCTATCTGCTATGGTTTTATCCCATATCCTCTCGTTCTTAGAGACTGTTTGCACAATACCTTGTTCTTTTGCAGTTTGAGTTATTTCGGGGATAACAGACTCTGTCTTGCCGCCTATCGCCTCTCTCGGATACTGTCTGTAAAACGGCAGGTTGTTTAGTTCCGCATACTTTTCAAGCTCGCGCTGTCTTAGCTGCCACAGCTGTTTCTTCTGTGCCGCAAACTCCCTTTCTTTCTCGGACACAGCCCCTGCTTCAACTCGCTTCCACTGCCGTATCTGCCTCTCGTTATACCTCTGCTCCTGTTCCGTTGCATACCTGTCCGCCGTAAGCTCCTTGCTCGCTCGGTCGTAATCGAATATATCGTTTCTGCTATATCCCTCTATGTACACGATATAGCTGTGGCGGCAGTTGTAATGATACAGCCCTGCGGACATAGCCGTGCTTAAAAGCTCGTGTTTGCCGTCTGCCTTGCCGTCATTGTTTACGTCGTCTATAAGCACTCTCGTCTGCCACGGCAGACACAGCGGACAGGAAGACGGGTGCGCGCTTATCTGTATCAGGTACAAGCCGTATTCAAGACTTCGCTCTCCCTGCGCCTTTAACAGCGTGCGTTGGCTGTCGTCCCGGACTTGCAGTTCCACCGCCGAGGACAGCTCCATTTTACTGCCGCCTACCCTGTGCGCCCCGGACAACCCTTTCCTCAGATAATTAGCCTGCACGCGGTCTATTTCTCGATATATGTCGCCGCTGTCCGTGTTCACCAAAGCGGCAACCCCGAGCAGTTGGCTGTGCGCAGACTCCAACGCCGTGTTTATCGCGCCGGATATACCGCCTGCAACGGTATACATTGCCGCATTGAGAAGAAAATCGCTGTGTGTCTTGTGCTCCTCCGCGCGGTATCCCTGCCTTTCGTACGCCCGTACGTTTTGGTCTATCCGCGCCCGTCCTGCGTTGTATGCGCGCTCCATTTCCCGTTGCGCAAACCCTATTGCCTCCGCCGCGGCTTTCTGCGCCGCTTCGCGGTTGGCATTATTAAAGGCTATAATCTGTTGATACACGGACGAACGGAAATCTGCCGCCTGCGCCGCGTTCATAAGTACGCGCTTGCGGTTGGCAAGCACCTGCGCTTCGAAGTCTGCGGCTATTGCTCCCACCGTTATTCCCGTGGACAGCGCAGAGTTATCATAGTTATAATGTGCCGTCATTACCGCCACCGTCATTGCCGTTAGCCGTGCCGCTTTCGTCTTGTCTTAACAACGCCGTGTAATCTCCGAAATAACTGTTGCCAACGCTTGCGTTGCTCATCTGCCGCTTTGTGCCGCTCGTTTCTTCTTCCTGCCTTTGCGACAGTTCCACCTCGTAATCTCCGTTGGGCATAAGCTCTATGAGATACTTCTCGCTGAACAGATTTGTTGCGGCAAGCGAACCTATTGTCTGCGCAAGTTCAAGCAAATTCTCCTCCCACGTGCGCCGTATCTCCACCCTAACGTCTGAGACATCGAACTCGGCGTATTCGGGGTGCAACAGCATAAGCGTGTGCATATACATCTTCAACCTGCGGCGGTACAGCTTTTCTATGAAATAGTCTTTGTTCTTCACAAGTCGCTTGAACGGGAAGAACTATAATGGATTTGTCCGCAAGCCTAACAGCTAAAAACAAGGCAGCCAAAAACAAATAAATTTATTAAGGAATTGCCTGATTTCAACATCTATAAAAACGGTGTTTCACGTGAAACAATGCATATACCGCCGCAAGCAATGAAGGAGAGAAGGGCGACGTTGCTAATAAATATGAGAACAACGAAGATGTGTATGCTATGGACGGCGAAGCGTAATGTGATTTTTTTGCAACACAATGGTATGAGCGGATTGTTTTGAGGGATAATGCGTCCGAATGGCGATTGATGATTGGTCGCGAGATAACAAGTGCCGCAAACTTCGCGAGCATCTGCAATTTTACGGCAACAAAGCGGAGATTGAGGGAGTGCACGCAAAACGCGCAACCGCAGTCGCGGGGCATTAACGCGATTACCTGAACGAGGGCTTGTGTCGCCATATGGTGCGAGAGGCACCGCGCGCGAATAACACGATGAAATTTACAGAAAATCGTTTATGTTTCACGTGAAACAATTATCTTTGAAACGAGTGCTTCACGTGAAACAATCAACTTATAAA
>DBFJGL010000008.1:0-8923 GCA_048394785.1 Christensenellales bacterium
GTATAAAATAGTTTTTGTGTCCGCTTGTGCTTAACCGCCTGCGAGTGGGTATCACCGCCTTGCAAAATGTTCAAGGGCGGCTATTTATCTCCCGTAAGGCATAAACCGCCGTCGCCTACGGCGCAAACCCTTGACATTTTCCTGCGGCGGTGTTTTTCGGCAATTAAGGCGGTTAAGCACAAAAGCGAACGCCGAAAAATAAATAAAGCCGCAGTCCGCAAGGTTGCGCCAAAGGAGCAAACAGCAATGAAAAACGCAGTCATATATGCGCGTTACAGTTCGCAGGGACAGAACGAGCAAAGCATTGAGGGGCAAATCCGCATTTGCACCGAATTTGCCGAGAACAACAGTTACACCGTCGTTAAAATCTACACGGACAAAGCCCGTTCAGGAACGAACGACCACCGCCCCGACTTTCAAAAAATGATAGCCGACGCCGACAGCGGAGCATTTGAGCAAATCATTGTTTATAAGTTTGACCGTTTCGCCCGCAACCGCGTTGACAGCATAATGTACAAGGCACAGTTGAAAAAGAAATACGGCATCAGAGTTGTTTCCGCAACCGAACCCGTCAGCGACGACGAGGGTGGCGAATTTTACGAGATGTTTTTGGAATGGAACGACGAAAAATATTCGCAACGCCTTTCAAAGCGCGTACACGACGGGCTGGACACAAGCGTTAAGAACGGCACGTATTGCGGCGGAAAACTCATTTACGGGTACAAACTCATCGACACCGACAAGCGCGGCAACAAGGGCATTATACACAAAGTAGCCATAGACGAGGAGCAAGCCGAAGTAGTCCGTTACATATTTGAGGAATACGCGAAAGGAACGCCGAAAAAGGAAATTGCCGACGAACTAAACAGGCGGCACGTACTTTACAGGGGCAAGCCGTTCAAATTCCGCACTTTTGAAAATTGGTTAAGCAATCCCAAATATACGGGCGAGTGTATGCACGGCAAAAGAATAAGTACGAATACCTACCCGCCAATCATAGACAAAGCCACCTTTGCGACGGTGCAAAAGCGGCTTGAAAAGAACAAGATATTAGCGGGCGCAAATTCGGCGGTTGAGCCGTACATTTTGACGGGCAAAACCTTTTGCGGCTATTGCGGCGACAGTATGACGGCGGGAGGCGGTACGAGCCACACGGGAGCGAAACACTATTATTACGTTTGCCACAGCAAACGCAAAGGCGGTTGCCGCAAATCGAGTGAGAACAAAAACAATCTTGAATACACCGTAGCAAAAGCGGTTTACGACTTTTTGAGCAGACGGGAAAACGCCGAAATCGCCGCACAAGATACGATACGCCATTATGAGCAACGCACGGGCGAGGACAGTTTGCGGAGCATTGAGGCGCGAATACGGCACGCACAGGACGAGGCAGAACAACTGACGAACGCTTTCATTTTTGCGCGGAACGAACTACTGCGGGCGAATATAGAAAAGAAAATGACCGAACAGGAAATTCTGATTAAAGACTTATGTGCGAGCAAGGCGCAAATCGAGCTTGAACGGGGCAAGAAAATCACGAAAGAGAAAATCATTGATTTTATCGCTGAAATGTTAAAAGGCGACCCGTCGGACAAAGGCTATCAAAAGAAACTCATTGACAATCTTGTTTACAAGGTATTTGTTTATGACGACAATATTATAACCTATCTGACTTTCGGCAACGACAAGGAAATAAAAGAAATAAGCCTTGCCGATACCGACAAGGCTATTGCAGATAAAGGGGTTCAACCTTTATCGTCTTTGGTGCCGGTGGCCGGACTCGAACCGGCACGGTATCGCTACCCACGGATTTTAAGTCCGTTACGTCTGCCATTTCGTCACACCGGCGGGTGTATTTATCTCACACAAACGAGCATAACTCAGTTATCGGCGTATATGTCGCATTTCAGGCACTTTGTTTTCCCGTCCGCCGCAAGTCGTAGTCGGGCGTTTTGCTTTTATCGCCGCAAAAGCTTGTCGCCGTTTAATTACGCTATGCGTTATAGCGGAAATATCGTTGTCGGGATAAATTTTAAGGCGGTACCGTAGTACCGCCTTTTTGGAGGCACCAACCAGATTTGAACTGGTGATTAAGGTTTTGCAGACCTCTGCCTTACCACTTGGCTATGGTGCCGATTTGGAGCGGGAGACGGGATTCGGACCCGCGACTTTCACCTTGGCAAGGTGACACTCTACCACTGAGTCACTCCCGCAATACGGGATTGCCTTAATAATATATCAAACAAACCCCGATTTTGCAACCACTTTTTATAAATTGAGCGCGCAAATCGAAAATTAACGGCGAGCGAAATATCGCAAGCGGTTCCGCCGCCTATTTTTTACGCGCGGCAAGCGCGTTTGCAAAAGCGATTAGCCTTTCGGAATTGTTGAGTTTTTCTGCCGCGGCGACAGCCTTTTTTGTGCAATCGTCGAGCATACGCCGCGCCTCATCCGCTCCGATAACGGATATTACCGAATTGTTTTCGCCCTCGTCGAGAAGGTCGTCCGCAAGCTGAAACGCAAGTCCTATCATAGAACCGAAATACGCCGCGTTTTCCACCTGTTCCGCACTGCCCTCCGCAGCCTTTGCGCCTGCGGCAAACGCCGCCGTAATAAGCGCGCCCGTCTTTTGAGCGTACATATCGAGGTATTCGTCGCGAGTGCGGCAACCGCTCAAATCTTTGACCTGACCGCGCACCATATCCGCCGCCGCGCAAGCTATACCCCACGCTGCGTCGCGATATGCGGCTCCGTATTTATATACTCGCGCAATAAGCAGGCTCAGCGCTTCCGTGAGCAACGCGTCTCCGACGAGAATGCCGTTTGCTTCGCCGTATTTTTTGTGAACAGTAAGCCGTCCTCTGCGGTAATCGTCGTTGTCCATAGCGGGCAAATCGTCGTGAACGAGCGAATAACTGTGCACGAGTTCGAGCGACGCCGCAAGCGAAAATACTTTGTCAAGCGGAACGTCGTCCGTAACCGCCGCCGCACCGAGATATACGCATAGCGGACGCACGCGTTTGCCGCCCCCGAAACAGGCGTATTTCATAGCCTCGTCAAAAATTCCGTTACCCGTAAACAACGCGGCGAAATATTCGTCGAAACGCTCGATAAACTGCTTGTCCGAAAGTATAGCCATATCAGTCGTTGATGTTGAACTCTTCCGTCAGCTTATTGACGTCGTCGGTAAGGAGTTGAATTTTTCCTTTCTCGGCTTTCAGCGCGTCAAGGCAGGTTTTGCTGAGCGCGACTCCCTTTTCAAACGCTTTGACCGCCTCCTCCAAAGGCATCTCGCTCTCCAACGATTTTACGACCGCCTCCAACTCTTTCAACGCTTCGTCGAACTGTTTTACGTCTTTCATATATCCTCCTTGAACAGAGTAATATCCTTAACCTGCGCAACGAATTTTCCGTCGTGTCCGTAGGCTGTTATTTCGTCGCCTTTACTAAGGCTTGCCACGTCCGCCGCGCCCGACGGAGTTTCCACCTTAAAATAACCTCTTTTCAGCACTTTCAAAGGATTGAGATTATCGAGCGCGTTTATTGCTCCGTTGACTTTATATTCGGCGGCGACGACTTTCCTATCCGCCGCAACCCTGAGCGCGGAGACGTCGGATAAAGCCTTTGCCGCGCAAGAGTCGTATCTGCGCCCGATTGCGCCCTTCATACGTTCGGACAGCCTTATGACCTTTGAGCTTCTTGCCGCGAGGACTTCCGCCGCCGACTTGCCGAGCTGTGACGTAGCCAATTTCGCGCGCATCAGCTTTTTGTTGAGCTGAACGGATATAAGCGACTTAATCCTGTTAGACATCGCCATAACGTCATCTAAAAGTCCGTAATAATCGTACGCAACGAGTTCTGCCGCCGCCGTGGGAGTTGCGGCGCGCGCGTCGGCAACAAAATCGCAAAGACTGTAATCCGTTTCGTGTCCGACTGCGGACACGACGGGGGTATTCATATCGTATATGGTGCGCACGAGCTGTTCGTCGTAAAAAGGCGCCAAATCTTCCAGCGAACCGCCTCCGCGCGCGATAATTATAACATCATAGAAAAGTGCGTCAGCTCGCTTCAAGGCGGCGCAAATTTCTTTTGCCGCGCCCTCACCCTGCACTCTGACGTCTTTCACCGTAATGTTGATTACGGGGTTTTTTCTGCGAATCGTGGTGTTTATATCCCTTATCACCGCTCCCGTTTTAGAGGTTATCACCAGCACCTCTCCGCAGTATTTCGGTATCGGCTTTTTGTGTTCGGGAGCGAATAGCCCTTCGGCGTTCAGCTTGGCTTTTAATTTTTCGAACTCCAAAAACAGCAAACCCTGACCTGCCGGAGTTATTGACGTCGCAAGCAGCGAAAGACGTCCGCCCTTGGCGTAATAGTCGACGCGGCAGCGTAAAATCACGCTCTCGCCGTCCCTAGGCACGTAAGTGCGCGCGACGTTGAAACACACCGCCGACATTTGCGCGTTTTTGTCTTTTAAGGTAAAGTAGGCGTGTCCGCCCGTTACCTTGAAACCGGATACCTCGCCGAACACTTCCAATCCGCAAAAAAGCGGCGAGTCAAAACACGCTTTGACTGTCGCCGCAACTTCGCTTACGCTTATAGTTTTTTCGGAAATAGAAGTTAAACCGCTCATTTTATCTGATTAAACGCCGTATAAGCAAGTTGCGCGGATTTATTCCGACATCTTTTTCGCGACTGACGCGAGCACGCCGTTTACAAAACCACCAGATTTGTCCGTGCCGTATTTTTTGCTCAGCTCCACCGCTTCGTTTATGATTACCGCAACGGGTTCCTCTCCTCTTTCGAGTTCGTATACGGCAAGCATAAGCGTTACCAAATCGGGACGATATAAACGCTCTATGCGGTATTTGTTGATGTTCTGCGAGATAATTGCCTTTAAGTTTTCTTCCTCACGGGTTATGCCGGCGTAGGTATCCGATATAAAGGACCTGTCGTCGTCTGACAAGTCGTCGCCCACCAACATCAAATCAAGCGTATCTTCGTTGATACTGCCGTAAAACGTGTACTCGAACACGAGTTTGAAAACCTGTTCTCTTGCCGCTCTCCTCATATATTACCTGCCGTCAGTAAGGGAAATTGACGCCTACTACCTGCACGTTGACGGAATGTACCCTGTATTTCGTGGCACCTTCCACTTCCTTTATAACGTGTTCCTGCACCTCGCTGACCGCAGAAGGTATGGTGTAGCGCGCGTCTATGTTTACGAATAAATCTATCGTGACTTTGTCGTTGGGCAGAAAATATACCGATACGCCGCCGCCCCGTATTGATTTTTTGCCGCTTGTCGAACGCAAAACTTCTATGCCCGAAACCTCGGACGCCGCGTCGGACGCAAGCGACATTATTACGTCGGAAAATACCGCTAAATTTTTGGCATTGTTATCCTTTGACATCTTAGCCTCCGCCGTTATTATATCACGGCGAATGTAATATTACAATGATTTTGAATATTGTGCAAGCAATGCTCCGAGTATACCGCCTGTTTTTTTGAAAAAGCCGTCGATTTTAGTTGCGCGGCATTGAATTTTATGATAATATAGCGACACAAAAGGTATTCGCCCTCATGGTCAAGCGGTTAAGACGTCGCCCTCTCACGGCGGAATCTAGGGTTCGATTCCCTATGGGGGTACCAAATGATAATAATCCGAACCTTGTAGTGCCAATAGGCGACGGGTTCGGATTTGTGTTATATATGAAACACGCTTATGGTTTACTTTTTATATTTGATTAAGGATAGAGCCGTGGTTTTTAGTACCACGGCTCTTAAAGAAATATTTGATTTTATAACGTGTCCATATCTGCAGTAAATTCAACGCTTCTGCACTCTGTATTAAAGAAATGAAATCCCCAAATTTTGTATTTGTTATCGTCTACTAACGTAATCGTCGGAATCGCTTTTCCCTTTAATTCAAGCAAGAAATCTTCTTTCCATTTATCCGAATCTATCAAATGAGTTCCCTTCGGTTCGACAAACACAATAAGTTGCTCAACCGAATCCGTGTGATTTTTACACAAATACAATATGTAATCCGGCTCAAAGCGTTCGCCTCCTTCAAACGAATACAGGTGAATTTGGCGCTCGTTTCGTAGCAAATAAATTTTATCGTATTTGTGGCGTAAAGTATCAACGTAGTTTTTAAAATAACGAACAAAAGATTTTTCTTCCGAAGTCCCGTAGTTGTCGTTAAATACAAACCAATCTTCAGCAGACAAATCCAAACGATTTGCGCCAACGGAAGCGTCGTTTTGTGACACGCCTTTACCGCCTGCAATAGGTGTGTAATTTACGCTTTTATCCTTAATAAACTCTCTTAAAGGATGTGCTTTAAACTCCACCGTGCCTTCCCAAACCTCTTCAATAGCAGATACTTTGAGAGCGATTTTAGAAAGAACGTTTACGCAAGCCTTATAAATAATATTCATCGGCGGCGTTTGATGTTTTGAGGTGATTTTAATTTTTATATTTCCCAAATAATTTCCGTCGGTTACAAATTCGTAAGTAGATTTTATATTTGGAAAATATGATTTTAACGTATTAAATCTAAACACGTCAAATTGTCTTAGCGCACGATTCACTGTTGAATAATTAATAGAAGCAATTTCCATAAAGGTTGTAAAATATTGATATGTTTTAACACTTATATCGGAAGCAACTTCATCTAAAATGATATCTTCGCCGCCTTTTCCAACCGCAATTGCCACTTCGTAAATTTTATCTCTTACGGACGGTAGCAGTTCGTAAACGTCATTACGGCTTTTTAATACTCTTTCATTCGTAAAAACGTAACCGGTGCGATACAGCTCATCCGCTTTGAAAGAGTCTTTTAAAAAATATCTTTTTGTAACAATTCCCTCAAGATCAAGTCCTACTTCACGTAAAGCCGTATGCAATTCGCTTATATATCGAGGTTCATTCCAACAATGATAATAGAGAGTCTCGCAAATGCGTATTTGATTGTCAACGTCATTGTCATATTTACGTTGATATTTCGACTGTTCATCATCAATTCTAAACGGACAATATCTTGCGCCGCGCCCTATAAGTTGTGCTTCTGAAATTGTTCCTGCTCCCGGCTTTCCGTTTCTTCCGTCACGTGTTTCATAAAGACGAACAATATCGAAAAGATTAAGAACGTCCCATCCTTCATTTAATTTATCAACGGCAAATACGGCTCTATAAGGATTGTTTTTATCTTCGAGAGAGTTCAAAAGCAGCTGATTTTTTTCAACTTCCTTATCGTCGTTGGCAGAAATACAATGTGAAGCCGAAAAATCTTCTTTAATTTCCTGAGCCAACTGTTCAAAAGAAATACCATTATTTATAAAATAATCATACGCTTCTTGCATAATAGGGGCTTGTGCGCGTATCGTATCAAACACGTCACGAATTTTATCGCCTGTAAGCATAGAAATTTTCTTGATAAAATCCGCCATGTTTCCGGCATTTTCTTTGATGAGGTGCGATTTAAAGAGAATTACCGGCTTAATATTCAAACGATTGTCCTGAAAAACTTTCAGGCGGTATTGGCTCAATAAAACGGCTTGCAAAGACCTTTCAAATACGGGGCTATCCGTGCGCAACGTTTTAATTTCCTTGGAATACAAATCATCTCTGAATTTTGCCAAAGGATAATCGAAAATAATTTTATTTTCATATTTTGCCAAAATTTCAGCATTCTTTACGTCGCAAGTAGCCGTAAATTCCAAAAGGACATTATCTGTGTTAGCATTGAAAATACGACCTACCGTATATTCCCAATGTTTGCCGTTCTCAATTTCATCTTTCTCTTGTTTTTTTGTACTCGCACTTAAATGGTGCGCCTCGTCGGAAATAAGAACGACTTTTTTATCCTTAAAATCGTCGAAAGAGATACTGTTTTCTTTTACAGTACACATATCCGAATGTAAACCCTGAATAGTGGTAAAACAAATATTTATTGCGTTTTCGTCTATATTTTGAAAGTTGCTGACTTCCTTAATCTTGATACGCTCTCCGTCGATAATCAAATTTTCAGCAAAAAGATATTTCGATGACGTTTGTGTAAGGAAATTTTCTTTCGTTTTACGTACAATATTGCTCAAATTCACGAAGAAAAGAAAGTTACGATACCCTTGCTTATATAAATAGAGCATTAATCCCGCCATAATAAGCGTTTTACCGCTACCCGTCGCCATATGGAATAGCGTTTGCGTAGGTTTTTGCTTCAACTTTGGATTTTCAAAGTACGTAATATAGTTGCAAAACGCCGTTTCTTGGTAAGGGCGCAATTCAAATACGGGATTCAGATTATCTCTTATGTACGCGGGAAGTTCGCTATAAACGCCAACTTCCCTTAACGTGTCGATTTTTTCATAGAGAAATGGCATAGTTACGACTCCTTATAAAAGCTACGCGTAAACGCTTTGTCTGCATCTGAAATAGCATAACGTTCATCGTCGATATCACAATAATTGACGTAAAGCATATTTTTGTCGAGAAGAGCAATAAGCAATCGCTTTTTTTCGTCAAATGAAAGGGCATTAAAATCTTCCGCTTCGGGGTTTATATCTTTCGGATTTACGTTACTGCTTATAAAACCGCTTTCTTTCATCTTATCCAAAATATCTATAAGTTGGTTGTCGTTTTCAGCCGATTGTATCGCTTCCACGAAATTTTGATTTAATTTTGCAAGTTCACAGTAAACAAAAGAGCCCCCGCCTTGCCAATTATACATAGATGAAACGCCTCTGAACTCTCCATTAATAACATTTCTTAATCTATCAATTTCAAGGGTTATATGTTCGATTAATTGTTCGCAGATAATATATTGCCTATTCATTTTATGAGCAACCGCACCCGTTGTACCCGAACCTGCAAAGAAATCTAAAACAATATCATTTTCATTAGTACACAATTCTAAAA
>DBFJGL010000009.1:0-19712 GCA_048394785.1 Christensenellales bacterium
GCATATAGTCTGCAAGTTGTTTGGTGGTAATATTTTGTTCTCGCCGTAATTCTTTTAAGCGTTCTGCGAACTTGACTTCCATATTTGCAATTTTAGAACAAATTGTTCGCCAAGACTTGACAGCGAACAAATTGTTCGCAATAATATTCATACATTAAAATTTTAGGAGGAAATATGGGGAAAACCGATATTTTATCTTTAAGTCTGGCGGATTATTTTTCTTTTTATCTCAACAAAAAATTTGCATTATCCGCGGCAAAAAGGTGTTCGGAATGTGATTTGTACAGAGTGTCCGAGGTGCTTAGCACCTGCAACATGAAGTCGCCGCGAGTAGTGCTTGCACTCTCGTTTTTCTTCGGACATCTCGGCGTGGACAGATTTTTTCTGGGTACCGTGAAGGACATCATCATAGGCGTTGTCAAGTTGGTGATCAATTTTGTGGCATGTTTATTGTTGCTGCTCGGCGCCGTTACTATGGAAGCAGACGCGGTAACAGGCGAACCGCTGTTAAATATTTCGCTTTTACTCGGTACTATAATATGGATACCTGCGGAAATACTGACGGTTGTGGACATATTTTTGGCTTTTTACAATGCGCACAAACACAACGAGATGATGCTGTACGTAATTTTTAACGACGCGTCGAGATGGCCAAAAAAGGAAGAGGAAAAACCGCCTGTCGCAGTGTTATAATTGGAAATTTACGGCTATAACGCAGAAAAGAGTTCTCGTTAAACCGTTTATATGGTGTACGTTCCTATTTAGGGGATTGCCGCGCTGTCTAACAGGCAGAGTGCTTGTATAATAACCCTTAATGCGTAAGTCCACCCCCAACCCCCTCGTAGGGGGCTTCGCGGATTGCGCGGCGAAGTAACGGGTTGTATTATGTCACTCGCGAAAGGTACGAACAAAATTTTTGCCCTCTCTTGTACAAAGTATCAACCGCGCAAGTCCTATTCGTCGGGGCGTCGCCCCTCCCGCAAACCTACGCTCTCCGTTTATGCTTTACTGCTCAACACTGATTGCCGTCGCCTTTTGCGCACGCTCAGAGTTCTCGTTACACCGTTTATATGGTTTGCGTCCTCTATTTAGGGGATTGCCGCGCTTCGCCTGCGGCTACGCTCGCAATGACACTGTATAATCTAACGTGTCACTGCGAGGAACAGAGTGACGCGGCAGTCCCATATGCAGAACCGTAAACTATGTATGCAGACAATATTGTTGTGCTCCTTAGGGGATTGCCGCGCTTCGCCTGCGGCTACGCTCGCAATGACACCGTGTTCAGATGTGTCACTGCGAGGAACAGAGTGACGCGGCAGTCCCATATGCAGAGCCGTAAACTATGTGTGCAGACAATATTGTGCGCTCCTTAGGGGATTGCCGCGCTTCGCCTGCGGCTACGCTCGCAATGACACTAAATACCACGTGTCACTGCGAGGAGCAATATAATTGCGACGTGGCAGTCCCATATTTAGAGATGTGAATTATTTGCATAGATGATATTGTCTGTCCTATGCAGAGGAATACACTTTGTTAAATCATTTATCAAGTTTTTATTTTCTGTTTTACGAATTGCGCTTGTAATACTCGATTATGTATTTTACGTCGTCTGCGGCTTCGTTCAATCTTGCGGCGGCGTTGATTTTGCGCGGCTGTTTGTTTCTCCATTTCGGACACAATTCGCTTTCTTTAATTCCATACTTACGCATAGTGCAATACCCGTACTTTTCTTTGAAAAATCTGAACGGTATTTTGCTGTACAGTTGCTGATAACAATCGCAGTTTTTGCAGGCAGGCTTAATCATCGGCTTTGAGTTCCTCCTCCGTTTCCTGCAATATCTGTCTTATGCCCGATATATCGTCAAGCATTTTGAAAAGAAAGTCCAACGAATGATTTTTGTTTACAATAAATCTGCGTTTGCCGACAATCCACTTTTCGCAATCGTGCCGATTTTCAACAATGCGGTTATGCCTATGGCAGTACCCCACGTCTGAACGTACAAAACGGCTTGTGCCCCTCGTATAATATCCGCTGAAATAGTAACAGCTGTGACAATGCTTGTTAGCGGTGTTATGGTTGTTGTTTTCCATTGTTTTCTCCTTTTAGGTTATTAAAGTGTATTCTACTGCAAAAATTATACAGTAGTTTGCACTGCATTGTCAACCAAAAAGCAGTGGTTTGCACTACAATACAAAAAAGGAGAAAAAATGGAGCTTAAAAAACAAATAGGTCAAAGAATAAAAGCCGCAAGAAAAACTGCTTCACTGACACAAAAAGTCGTTAGTGAAAAAATGGGTATGGTAATACAACAATATCAAACCTATGAAAGCGGAAGATATGAGTTGAATTATCAACAGTTGATTAACCTGTGCAGAATACTTGATGTTTCGGCAGATTATTTATTGGGACTTACAGATAATTATTAGTATTTGCTGTGTCCGTTCCTGTTTAGGGGACTGCCACGTCGTTTCACTCCTCGCAGTGACACATCTGAATACGACGTCATTGCGAGTGCAATGAGCAATCCCGTGAGCGAAGCGAACGGCTTGCGCTATTGCACGCGGCAATCCCCTAAATAGAGGACGCAAACCATATAAACGGTTTATCGTAAACTTTGAGCGGGAGAAAAGGCGACGGCAGGGAGTGTTGAGCAGTAAAGCATAAACGGAGAGCGTCGGTGTGCTTGGAGTGGGCGACGCCCCGACGAATAGGACTTGCGCGGTTGATACTCTGTACAAGGGAGGGCAAAAATTTTGTTCGTACCTTTCGCGAGTGACATAATACTGCCCGTTGCTCCACCGCGCAATCCGCGAAGCCCCCTACGAGAAATAGGAAAAAAACCGCGTGTGCTTAAGCGTGGAGCACGTAGTGCGTAACATAACACACGCGGAAGAAGCGAAAATAAAGAAGTGAGTAACATTGCGTCATCAGGCGCAATCAAACGAGCGCAAAGATTTTCGCGAGGGGGTGGGCTTACGCATTAAGGGTTATTATACAAGCACTCTGCCTATTAGATAGGCGCGCGAAATCCCCTAAACGGGAGTGTAGTGTTTTGTTATACTTAAATTTATTCGCACCTCGTTACCGATGATTTAATCCCACTGCTTTTATTTTAATAATATATTTGCCATACGCGCGCGTATATGATATAATGCTTCCCGTAAAATCATAATTCAAGGAGATTTATTATGGCAAAAATGACAGTCAGAGATATCGACGTCAAAGGCAAAAAGTGTCTTACCCGCGTCGATTTTAACGTACCTATGGTTGACGGCGTAATCACCGACGAAAACCGCATTCAGGGCGCGTTGCCCACCATCAAATATCTGATGGACAACGGCGCGAAAGTCATACTTTGCTCCCATATGGGCAAGCCCCACAACATCTTCACCGAAGGTTTCGGGCTCACCAAGAAAGAGAAGAAGGCGGTGGAAGCTCTTCCCGAGGGCGAGCGCGAGGCGGCAAAGGCAGAGTATATTGCCAAAGCCTTGAAGAACGACGCAAAGAAATTCAGCCTTAAACCCGTTGCGGACAGACTGAACGAGATATTCCCCGGCAAGGTTACTTTTGCAACCGATTTGGTGGGCGACGACGCTCACGCAAAGGTAGCCGCGCTCAAAGACGGCGAGTGCGTTCTGCTTGAAAACACACGTTTTGACGCAGGCGAGGAAAAGAACAGCGAAGAACTGTGCAAAAAACTTGCTGATTTCTGCGACGTGTACGTAAACGACGCGTTCGGAACGGCGCACCGCGCGCACGCAACCACCGCAGGCATTGTTCAGTACGGTTTTGCAAAGACGGCGGTGTCCGGCTTCCTTATCGAAAAGGAATTGAAGTTCTTGGGCAACGCGGTTGAAACTCCCGTCAGACCTTTCGTCGCAATTTTGGGCGGCGCAAAAGTTTCCGACAAAATCAACGTCATCAACAGCCTTATCGATAAGTGCGACAGCCTTATCATCGGCGGCGGTATGGCTTACACCTTCAAGAAGGCCCAGGGTTATTCCGTCGGTACGTCCCTCCTCGAAGAAGACAAAATCGAGCTTGCGAAGGAGCTGTTCAAAAAGGCGGAAGACAAGGGCGTTAAACTGCTTCTGCCCGTGGATAACGTCATAGCGGACGCGTTCAGCAACGACGCGAATACGCAGGTTGTGGAAGGCAATATCCCCGACGGTTGGATGGGACTTGACATCGGACCCAAGACGGTCGAGCTGTTCTCCGACGCTATCAAGAACGCAAAGACGGTAGTGTGGAACGGACCTATGGGCGTGTTTGAAATGGAAAAATTCGCGGTGGGCACCAAGGCGGTTGCGGCTGCGCTCGCGGCAACGGACGCCATCACGGTAATCGGCGGCGGCGACAGCGCGGCGGCAGTAGCTCAGCTCGGATACGCCGACAAGATGACGCACATCTCCACCGGCGGCGGCGCGAGCCTTGAATTTTTGGAAGGCAAGGTTCTGCCCGGCATCGCGTGCCTTAACGACAAGGACTAAAAACACAAATCAGGCGTTAAACAAGCGGTTTTGACAGATAAACCGCCTGTTTTCCGCACAATATGCCCTTAAACGCAGCGTCACGCAAGCATTCGGCAGGCGGCGCGTCAACGGGCGGTAAAAAGAATAAAAATAACGGAGATTATTATGGCAAGAAAGGCAATTATCGCAGGCAACTGGAAAATGAACAACACCATCGCGGAAACAAAGGCTCTTATCACCGACCTTATTCCGCTCGTTAAAGACGCCGCGTGCGACGTGGTTATATGCACTCCTTATACCGACCTCGCAACCGCAGTCGCAATGACCGAAGGCACCAATATCAAAGTCGGCGCAGAGAATGTGCATTGGGCGGAAAAGGGCGCGTTCACGGGCGAAATCAGCGCAAAAATGCTTGTTGAGCTCGGCGTGGAATACGTCATCATCGGACACAGCGAACGCCGTCAGTATTTCGGCGAAACCGACGAAACCGTCAATGCGCGCACCAAAGCCGCGCTTGCGGCGGGCTTGAAGCCCATCGTCTGCATAGGCGAAACCCTCGACGAGAGAGAGGCAGGCAAGGTTGAAGAAGTGCTTGTACGCCAGACCGAAGGCGCGTTCAAGGATATTCCGTCCTCCGAGCTCGAAAACATCGTCATCGCATACGAACCCGTATGGGCAATCGGCACAGGCAAAACCGCAACGGCGGAGCAGGCTGACGAAACCATCAAAATCGTGCGCGACACTATGGCAAGACTTTACTGCGCAAACTGCGCCGAGAACAAATTGCGCATTCAGTACGGCGGCAGTATGAATCCCAAGAACGTCAAAGAGCTTATGGCAATGGAGCAGATTGACGGCGGTCTTATCGGCGGCGCGTCCCTGAAAGCGGCTGATTTCGCACAGGTTGTAAATTATTAAGTTATGCAAACGGGCATTGTCGTAAAAGACTTGCCCGCAACGCTTGTTTTAAGCTGAAATAAACGGCTTTATGCGCGCCTTTTTGCGGTGTCGAACCGCAAAGGAGGCGCGCGATTAAAGTCTGACGATTAAAGTTTAATGAGGAAAAACAAATGTCTAAACAAGTTGTTTTGGTAATTATGGACGGTGTAGGCAAGTCGACTACGGGACTTGGCGACGCCGTTACGCTTGCGAATACTCCCACTCTCGATAAACTGCTCGCAGAGTGTCCGTCGGTATACATCAAGGCGCACGGCACAGCGGTCGGTCTGCCCTCGGACGACGATATGGGCAACAGCGAAGTGGGACATAACGCGCTCGGGTGCGGTCAGGTGTACTCGCAGGGCGCGAAACTTGTCGAAGAAGCGATTGAAAGCGGCGATATTTTCAAGTCCGCGGCTTGGTGCGAGTTGAAGGACAATTGCGTAACCAACGGTTCCGCAATGCACTTTATCGGTTTGCTTTCCGACGGCAATGTTCACAGCAATATAAACCATCTTATCGCGCTCATCAAAGGTGCGAAAGAGGCGGGCATAAAAAAGGTTTTCGCGCACGTTCTGCTTGACGGCAGAGACGTCCCTGCGACGAGCGCGCTCACCTACGTCGATATGCTCGAAAACGCTATGGCTGAGCTCAACGACGGCGCGTTTAAGGCTGAAATCGCGTCCGGCGGCGGCAGAATGACAATCACCATGGACAGATATTTCGCAAATTGGGATATGGTGAAATCGGGCTTCTATACGCACGTTTACGGCGAGGGCAGAGGTTTTGACAGCGCAACCGCCGCAATCCAAACCTTCCGCGCGGAAAAAGAGGGCATAATAGATCAGGATTTGCCTGCGTTCGTAGTCGTAAAAGACGGAAAGCCAGTAGGCGCAATGAAGGATAACGACAGCGTCATTTTGTTCAACTTCCGCGGCGACCGCGCAATCGAGCTTTCGATGGCGTTCGACAACGAGAATTTCGACGGCTTCGACCGCAAGAATATGCCCAAGGTGCTTTACGCGGGTATGCTACAATACGACGGAGATTTGAAGCTTCCCGCGCGCTTCCTCGTCGAGCCTCCGCAAATCAAGCACACGCTTTCCGAGTATCTGGTAGGCAAAAACGTAAATCAGTATGCGGTGTCCGAGACGCAGAAATACGGGCACGTCACATATTTCTGGAACGGCAACCGCAGTGAAAAGTTCAGCGATACGCTTGAAACTTTTGAGGAAATAGCGAGCGATAAAGTGTCGTTCGACCAACGCCCCTGGATGAAATCGGCTGAAGTCACCGACGCGGTTATCGAGGCGATAGAGAGCGGTAAATACGGTTTTATCCGCTGCAATTATCCCAACGGCGATATGGTGGGACACACGGGCAATCTCGACGCCACGATTATAGGAGTCGAAGCGGTTGACCTTGCGCTTGCGCGGTTACTGCCCGTCGTAAAAGCGGCAGGCGCGACGCTTGTTATCACCGCCGACCACGGCAACGCCGACGAAATGCTCGAAAAAAATAAGAAGGGCGTTGTGTCGCCCCGTACTGCGCACAGCCTAAATCCCGTGCCGTTCATTATTTATAACGCGGACGACGCGCAGATTGCCGACGGCGAGTACGGACTCAGCAACGTGGCGGCTACCGTAGTCAAACTTATGGGTTACGAACCTGATTCCGTGTGGGACGCGGCAATGATTAAGTAAGCTATAAATTATCGTTTTCAACTTAAAACAGTCTGCCGCTCGGCAGACTGTTTTTTGAATATCATTGAAATTTGCGACTTGCTTATTCTGCGGCAATCGCGGCGTCGTCGTCGGCGACGGGGGCAACCGTTTGGGCGTTATCCGCGGCAGTCGGTTGGTTTCCGTCGGACGGGGGAAGCACAGTGTTCTCTTTGCGATAGCTGAGTTTGAGCAGCAGGGGGGTGAGCAGGGTGGTAATGATAATGAGTATGAGCACAAACGGAGTGATTGACGGGTCCACAAGTCCGCTGTCCACGCCTTTTTGCGTACACACGAGCACTACTTCGGCTCTGACCATCATACCAAGTCCCACGCGGACGCTGTCCTTTATGCCGTAGCGGCAGATAAACGCGCCGAGCCCGCACCCTACGAGTTTGCCTATGATGCCGACGGCAACGTACGCGAAGCCGAAGCCGACCATAGCCGCGCTGATACCGTCAAAAGACGTATTTATGCCTATATTCGCAAAGAAAACGGGGGCGAAAATCATATAATTGCTGACCTCGACCTTTTGGTCGACGTAATCGGATTCGTCGCGAATGCCCGAAAGCAGAAGACCTGCGACGTACGCTCCCGTGATGTCCGCCACTCCGAACCATTTTTCGGCGGCGTATGCGTAGAAGAAACAGATTGCAAAGCTCAAAATCGGGATACGTCTTGTGTGCGGGTGCTTTGACGACATCCATTTTATGAACAGGCGGAGCAGGAAGCCCACCGCAATCGCCGCGGCGAAGAAACCTATCATTTTGCCTATTACGATGCCCACCTCGCTTGCGTTTCCGCTGTCTTTAAGTCCGATGAACAGCGAGAGCAGCACAACGCCGATAATATCGTCGAGGATAGCCGCCGCAACGATTGACGTGCCCACCTTGGAGTTGAGTTTTCCGAGTTCTTTGAGGGCGGCAACCGTTATGCTGACCGAGGTCGCGGCAAGAATCGTCCCGTAAAAGAAGTTGGAAATCATCTGTTCGTTGGACATATTCGTAAAGCCGCCGTTAAACGCCGCGGCGACGATAAAACCGAGTCCGAGCGGAAACAGCACGCCCATCGTGGTTATGACAAGTGAGGGAATGCCCGAAGTCTTGAACTGTTTTACGTCCGTTTCAATTCCGGCGGAGAACATTATCAGTATTACGCCTATTTTGGCGAGAAAGGATAAGCCCTCCTTGGTTTCCTGCGTAAAAATCGTCTGTCCGGGTATATAATTTATGAGTCCGAGCAAAATGCCCGCTACAATCATTCCCACCACCTGAGGCAGCCCTATTTTTTTGCCTGCCAATGACAACAGCTTGGATACGAGCAGAATGAGCGCGAGCGGCAGTAAAATCTCAAAATATTGCATAATTCCTCCTGAGCGGTTTATTTCCGCTATGTTTATAACACCGTTCCCGAAGACAAGTCAAGCGATACGCGCGCAATAAATATCGACTGAATATATAGTTAAACGGATATACCGATTATAGCATATGACAGGCGTTGTTGCGAAAGGTTTGAAAACAGGGGATTAACGGCGTTAAACCGCCGCTTTTTGCGGTTTTTTCTGTATATAAATAAATCTTAATAATATAAATAGGCGCGTGTGAAGCAAAAACATTGACACGCTTTGCGTAAAATGGTAAAATTCAACCGTAAAAGTACGCTATATAGCGTTCTTTGAGCGCGGCGCGTCAATATATGCCGTCGCGTGCAAAAATAATATGAGTATATTGCTTAATCTTGATAAGCTTGCCGGACTGTTCGGGACGGCTATCGTATTGACGTTTATATTAGCGGCGGCGGCAATAGTCCCTCTGCTGGTTTTTCTTATTAAAAAACTGCCCGACGGCGTCAGGCATTTCATATCGGTGCTCGCGGCGGCGGCTTTTGCGGCGGCGATATTCAGAGACGTTACCGAGCAGAACTTCTATCTTTTAATTTATAAATCCGCATATACCACGCTTATAGCCGCAACGGGCTTATACGCGCTGTTTGCGGAGTTTTATATGCTTGTCACGGGCGTCAGCGCGCCGTGCATCCGCCGTCTTGCGGGTGCGGAGCGCGGCAACGGGTTCGTCGGACGCGCGAGCAGAGCCAATCTGCCCGATTTCGGCGCGGGAGGATTATCTTTCCTTTCCCGTAAATTTTCAACGGTTTTAATTCAATAAAGCGGCTTTGCCGTATATACGGCTGTTGCGCGAGGGCGTACGGGTTGCCCCTATAAAAAAATAAGGAGAAGGTTTATATATGCTTAAAGTAAAAAATTTGAAAAAGGTATATCCGAAAAGCGACAGAGTGGCGGTCGACGATATTTCGTTTGAGTTGCGTCCCGGTGAAATTTTCGGGTTTTTAGGTCAGAACGGCGCAGGTAAATCCACAACCATAAAATGTCTTACGGGCATACTTCCTTTTGACAGCGGCTCCATTGAAATCTGCGGTTACGACATCGTGAAAGACCCCATCAAAGCCAAGATGAATATGGGTTACGTCCCCGATAATCACTCCGTGTACGAAAAACTCACGGGGCGCGAGTACGTCAACTACATCGCCGATATATATAAGGTTTCCAAGGCGGACAGAACGGAGCGGTTGGAGCGTTATCTCGATTTGTTCAAACTTCGCTTTGCGATAGACAAGCAAATTAAGGCTTATTCTCACGGAATGAAGCAGAAGATTTGCATCATCGCCGCGCTCATTCACGAGCCCAGCCTCTGGGTGCTCGACGAGCCGATGATGGGACTTGACCCTCAGTCTACTGCGGAGATAGTATCCTATATGCGCGAGCACTGCGCAAAGGGCAACACGGTTTTCTTTTCGAGCCACAACCTCGACTTGGTCAAAAAACTGTGCCACAGGGTTGCGATAGTCAACGAGGGACACCTCATAGACTGTTTCGACCTTGCCGGCAACGAGGAAAACAAGGCAAACCTCGAAGAAAGGTTCTTCAAGATTACGGGAACGTACGACAAGAGGTTGTTTGAGGACTATATCGCGCAGGAGATCGAGGATATGCGCCCCGTAATGCGCGAGGCTCAATCCGCGGACGACGCGCGCGACGTCGACTCCCCGTCCGACAGCAAAGAGGAGAACTGACGTTATGATGAAAGACATTTCCACGGCCAGCGTAAAATCGCTGTTCAGATTGGATATACGCTCCCGATTCGGAGTTACCCATAAGAGGGGGATACGTTACAGAGTTGTGCAATACGGCAATTACGCGTTCTTTGCTTTGGTGTACGCCATATTGGTTGCGGCAATCTATTTTCTGAGCGAAACTTTCGCGGCTCAGCTCGGGTTCGAGTTTCTGGTGCTTGCGACCACGCTTACGATGTGCGTGGCGACCGTTGTCGCAACGGGCAACGTCATCAAGAACCTTTATCTGAACGGCGACAACGAAATGCTGCTGCGTTTCCCCGTCAGCGGCAAAGAAATTTATATTGCAAAATCCATATACTGCATTCTGCACAATCTGATTGTATGCGTCCTGATTATGCTGCCTTTCTACATAATGTTCGGCATAGTGGAGGAGCAGGGTGCGGGGTATTATTTTGCGGCGATCGGCGTGATACTGCTTGCGTCCTTCCTGCCGTATTTTCTCGCCAACATCATAGCGGTTCCTGCAATGCTGCTTATGAACCTGCTCAAAGACAAGTTCCTTATCGTACTCATTCTGACTGTAGGCGCGATAGTGGCGGCGTTCATTCTGTATATGGAGGCGTTGAGCAGCATACTCAACAAAATCGGCGAGTCCTCCAACAGCGATATTTTCTCGCCCGAAATGATGGAGAGTTACCGCAACTTCGCGGCAAACGCATATCCGTTCAATTTTTACGCGGAACTGCTCTACGGAAAACGCGGCGCGGGACTTACTCCCGGGGATATGGGGCTGAGGTTCCTCTATATTCTGCTGATAACGGCGGCTGCCGGCGCAATCGCGTACTTCACGTCCACGAAAGCGTACTATAAAATCATTCTTTACGGAATTCAGGGCGACAAGGCGTCTATGCAGAAGAAGAACGCAAAAAACACCGTTCGCTCGACTTTCGGCACGTTGCTCAACAAGGAGTTCTTCCTTATTTTCAGAAGTTTCAACTACTCCTTCCAATATCTCGCGATGGCAATCGCCGCTCCCGTAATGGTCTATTACTGCGGCGCGCTCGCAATGACGCTCGGCACAAGAAACATCGGCGCGCAGATTGTACCGGGGCTTACGCTTATGGTCATCATAATCTTCGTCACGATTATAGTTTCCTTTGCGTCCACTACGGTATCGCGCGAGGGCAACTCCTTCTATCACACAAAGACGATGCCCGTCAGCTACACCTTCCAAATCGGAGTCAAGTTCTTCCTTTACTGGCTTGTGGCAACGGCGTCCATAATTTTATGCTGTTTGGTGGTAGGGCTGGCGTTCGGTCCCGTCGGAATGGGTGAACGAGCGCTCCTTACGTCATTGGATACCGGCTGTATTTTTGCCATATCGGAGATGTTCGTTGTTACCCTCACTTCGCTGTCGGTGTGGGCGGACATCAAGTCCCCGACGTTCAACGTGGCGGGCGACGGCGAGTTGGTAGCTCCCAATAAAAACGTCGCGCTTTCTATGTTCGTAGGCATAATAATCGCGGTATTGTTCGGATTATTCATTATGCTGCTCACCTTCCTGCCCATCGGCATAGGTTCGTTCGAGCTCGGCGGCTTCGAGGGACGGGGGAACCTTTACGCAGTGCTTGCGGTCATCTCGCTGATTATTATGGGGTCGAGTTTAGCCGCACTGTTCGCAAGGCTGGAAAAAGCCTATATGAAGATTATTCCTTAAAGGAGGGTACCGTATATGAAAAAAGTTTTAATGGGTATTCTCGTACTTATTCCTGTGCTGATAATGGTAATCGTCGCGCTGGTGTCGCTGCTCATCGCAGTGTCCACGCACATAGGCGTAACCGATATTACGATAACGTTGAACGAAAATTACAAAGACGGTTTTATAGACCTTACGGATGACGTATATAAACTGTTTGATAAAAACGACAGGGCAAACAGCATTTTCAACGTGTCGATAAGCCCGTCCAGAGCGACTGACCAGACCGTAACCTGGACGATAAGCAACGTCGAACCTCTCGACGACAGTTATACGGGAGAGCTGCCTGCGGCAATGCTCGTTGCCGACAACAAAACCGATTACGTCCAGTCCAATACCACGGGCTATCTGAGAGTCAACGCATACTGCATATTTACCGTCACCGCGCGCGCCGAAACCAAGAGCGCGACGGCAACGCTCGTCGTAGGCGGATATAAGGTGCAGAAAGTGTACGTCAGCAATCCCGGCGGCGGCGATACGCTTGCAATAGGCAATTCGGTTATGCTCGAAGCGCAGCTGCAACCTATGGACAGCCTGATCGACAGCCTGGTATGGACGTCGAGCAATCCCGAAACAGTGTCGGTGGATAAAAACGGCGTCGTTACCGCGCTCGGCGAGGGCGAGGCGGTCATCACCGCGACGGCAAAAGGCAATTACGACGACGGCGAAATAACGGTAGCCGGCGAAATGACAATCAAGTCGACTAAGACCGGAAGCGTAAGTCGCTACGGCGATAAGATTTATATCTCGGCAGGTAGTTTCAATTACGTCGAATACGGAGTATCATCGCCCGAAGCAGGCGAGGGATATACAATATCCGGCAATATGATTGTGCTCGGCGCGGGCGTGCAGTCGGCGACGGTGAAAACAGCAAACGGCAACCTTACGGTAATCAAGTGCGCCGACAACGACGTTAAAATCGTCAACGGCGAGTTCTACGGCTATGACGCGGCGACGGAAAGCGGATACGTGCTTGCCACGGGAGAACTGCCCCTTTATCTCACTGCGGATTGGCTTATTTCGGCAGGCAAAGCAAACGCGCCCGAAGTGGAGTGGACGTCTTCCAATCCCGACGCGGCTACGGTTGACCAAAACGGCGTTGTGACGGCGGTGGGCGGCGGCGAAACCGTGATAAGCGTAAGCCTTAAAACGGGCGGCGCGGCGGACGGTTATTCGGAGCTTGCTTCCGTACTCGTCAAAGTTGCGCAGAAAGTAAGTTATATCACCACCGAGCTCAATTCCGAAAGTATGAAAAAAGGACTTGCGGAAGAAACGATATATGCAAGCAGCGTGTACGATTGGAGTGCGGTGGGCGGCAATTTCGGCGACCACGACAATTGGAAGGATAAGAATTTCGCCCGCAAGAACAATTCGGTTGTTATAAACATCGACAGACCGCAGCAGCCCTCCGACGCGGACGCGCTCGCGCGTTTCCTAAAAGACTATACCTTCAAGGTTGAAACGGACGGCGGACTTGCTTATTTCGAGAGCGAAAACAGCAACGTGGTTTATTTCGATTATGAAAAAATAGCGGCGTTCGGAAAGCAGAAGGTGCAGATTACCGTTTCCGTAGAGGCAAAGTATCCCAAGTACGAAAGCAGTAAAAAATATACCAAGCGCGAAATCACGTTTACCGTGGTCAACGGCGTGTCCATTGACAGCGACATCGACGCTCCCGAAAACCTCAGAGACGTTCCGGAAGACGCCACCGAGGACGAAAAAGAGGAAATAGACGAGTATAACGAGGCAATCAAACACGAAGCCGCGGTGGAACGTTACAGACGTATAACTCACGCAAGCGCGGAAATGCAGTATATTTATTACGAAATCTGCGGCGGAACAAGGGAAGTAGTCAGCGACCATGATTATCACGAGAAGAATAAATCCGCGTTGAAATACTATTACGAAAAGAGCGAGGAGCACCCCGACGGCGACTACAAATTCTTTGCGGCAGTGCTTGACGGCGACGTGGCTTTTTCCGCGCCGAGAGATAATTCCGATTACGGCGGCGGCGAATCCATACTTCTGCGCGGCAATCTGTACGGCAACGGTTATCAAATACGCGGCGCCGATAAAGAACAAGGGCATACTTACGAATGGGACGGCACGGAACTTGTAAAAATGCTGGGCACCAATCTCACCGTAAGCAACGTCACCCTCAGCGCAAACTACAATATCGGCGATTCGCTCAACAATAAGGAAGAAGAAGGCATAGAGCAGGCAAGCGGTTTTAAGGGCGAGTCTTTGGACTTTATGTATGCGGAAAGAAGCGAATCTTACGTCAGAGCGGAAAACTCCGTTGTGGAATACTGCGTGCTCGAAAATGCGAAAACACTGCTTAACAACGACAACAGCGATATTTACATTAACGGCAGTATTTTCCGCAACAGCTCGGGCGCTGCGATATACAGCTGTATTCGCGCCGACGAGATGGATCTGAACGGCGACGGAGAAAAGGAACTCTGTTTCAGATATAACAATATCCATTTCAACAACTCGGTTATGTCGAATATGCTCGGCACGGCAGGCTCTTTCGAGTACAGACATTTCGGCGTATATTACGACGAAAAGAAAAAAGCTATAACGAGAGAGAATTGGGAGCAAGAAATTCTTCCGCGTTTGCAAAGCGAGGGTATGACGGGTTCGCTTACCGTAACGGGCTTCCTTGACATCTACAATTGGCAGGATACCAGAAACGTAGGCGCAATCTTCGACGGCATCGGATCGTCGATAGAGGACTTCCTTGAGGAACTTATAAAGTCAGCTGCGGCAACGGCGATAAGCAAAGAAGAAAGATTTGCGCCTTACAGAATACAGAGCGACGAAAATAACTTCTTTGTGCATATGGGCTTTGTAATCAGCGGCATTTCCGAGTTCCCGTCATATGAGCCCACTTATCTCGTCGTCAACGAGGGTGAAAACAGGTTGGGCAGAGTCAACCTCGGCGGACTGTCGCTTATATCGAGTATGCCCATTGCAAACACGCTCGGAAGCGTGGACGTGCTGATGTACAGAAACAACGATTCCAAGATTCTGCCCGATACGCCCAAGTATCAGATAAATCAGGAGCTTATAAACAAGCTGCACGGCAGAGTGTAAAAACATTAAATAGCGCGCCCGCTTTGCCGAAAACGCAGGGCGGGTGCGGATAAAGCTTTGTCGTTGCCTTATTACGGCAAAACGTTATGCCTGCGAATGACGTAACAAAAATATGATTTTGCGGCATAATCGGAGAGCGGCTGTTTATCGTTCTCTAATTAAGAGGTGGGTTATGCAAACGGAAAAACTCGGATTGGTGCTTGAAGGCGGCGGCGTAAAGGGCGCGTATCAGGTAGGCGCGCTCAAAGCATTGCACGAACTCGGCGTATCTTTCGGCGGAGTCACGGGCACGTCGATAGGCGCAATCAACGGCGCGGTGCTCGTCGAGCGCGGTTTTGAATATCTTTCCGTAATGTGGGACAAAGTGTCGGTGTGCACGGTTTTCGACATCGACGACGAAATGATATCCAAGTTCCGCAAAAAAGACTTCGACCTCGATATGCTTTATTACGCGGGCAAAAAACTTACGTCGCTTTGGGAGGTGATACATTCCTCCTACGAGCAGTCCTGCGAGTTCCTGCGCAGACACGCCGACGAGGACGCAATACGCAAAAGTCCTATGGATTTCGGCTGCGTCACGTACAATATGAGCGCAATGGAGCCCGTCGAAGTTATGAAAGAGGATATCCCCGAGGGACTGCTCATCGACTATATAATCGCGTCGGCGACCTTCCCGATATTTCCTCCTATGATAATAGGCGAAGACAAATACATAGACGGCGGCGTTTACGACAATATGCCTATAAATCTGCTCGCCGAGCACGGTTACGATAAAATATTGGTCATTCGCACCAACACGGCGTCAAAGCCGCCCAAGCGCAGGGTAAAACGCACGGATTTGGATTTGTTCTACATAATGCCCGCAAACGACCTCGGACGCGCAATGTCTTTTACGGAAGGCAAAATCAACGATTTGCGCGAGCTCGGCTACAACGACTGCAAAGCCGCGCTCGAAAACGGTCTGTCCGAGTTTTTGTTCGGCGGAAAAAAGGTAATAAATGACTGATAAAATTATACTGCTCGACGCAAACAGCCTCATTCATCGCGCCTATCACGCACTCCCCAATCTCAAAAGCAGAAAGGGGCAGTACACGGGCGCGATTTACGGTTTTTTAAGCATTCTTTTAAGGCTTATAAAGGAACAGAACCCCACGCATATCGCGGCGGCGTTCGACCTCAAAGCCCCCACGTTCCGCCATAAAATGTACGCCGAATACAAGGCGGGCAGAAAGCCTATGGACGAGGAGCTGCGCTCGCAGTTCGAGCCGCTCAAAGAGCTGCTTGCGGCAATGGGCGTCAAAATCGTAAGCCTCGAAGGTTACGAGGCAGACGACATCTTGGGTACGCTCGCAAAGCGTTTCGATTGCGAAACAATCATCGTCACGGGCGACCGCGACAGCTTTCAGCTTGCCGATGAAAGCACCAGAATTTTCTGGACAAAGAGAGGTGTGACCGACATCGAAGTTTACGACCTCGACAAACTCAAAGAAGAGGGGTTCACTCCCTCGACGTATATAGATTATAAGGCGTTGCGCGGCGACGCTTCCGACAACATTCCCGGCGTAAGCGGCGTGGGCGAGAAAACCGCCAAACAGCTGCTTGCCGATTACGGAACGCTGGACGCGGTGCTCGACAATGCGGCGAATATAAAGGGAAAACTCGGGCAAACTCTCGGCGCAAGCAGAGAAATCGCGGAGCTGTCGCGCGTGTTATCGGTGATAGACGTCAACGTACCCGTAGAGTGCACTCTCGACGACATCGCGTTCACTCCCGTGTTTTCGGGAAAAGTAAGAAATATGCTTTCCGAACTCGATATGGACAGCCTGATAAAGCGAATGGCGTTTTCCGAGGACGGAGAGGATAGCTCGCCGTCGGTTGAGCCGACTGTCGAAAAGACAGTTATAGAAACGGATAACGCAGAAGAAGCATTGCGCGCGATAAACGGCGACGCATTTGCAGTTATCTTCGGCGAGGACGTGCGAATATCCGGCGACGGCAAAACCGAATACGTAATAAAGACCGTGCGCGATTTGTTCGGCGGCGGAGCGGATTACGAAGACGTGCTGTCTAAGGTCGGCAAACTTGCGAGAGAAAAGCTTTTAATCTGTTACGACGTAAAATCGCTTTATCGCAAACATAATATCGCAGTCCCCGAGTTTTTCGACGTAATGATAGCCGCTCATCTTTCGTGCGACAGCGCGCCCGTAAAAAACATAGCAACCGTAATCGGCGAGGACGGCGGCGCGGCAGAGCTTTATCGCAAACGCGAAGAATACGATATGGTTTTGCACAACAAGAACTTAACCAAGCTGTTTTATGACGTTGAACAGCCTCTTGCGTTAATTCTCGCAAAAATGGAGGAGAGGGGATTTACGCTTTCTTCCCGCAAGTTGGAGGAACTCAAAGAAAAGTACGGGGCGATTTTAGAGGGGCTCACCCGTGACGTTTACGCCGCCGCGGGGGAGAGTTTCAACATTGCGTCCACAAAACAACTCGGCGAAATTCTGTTTGAAAAGCTCGGGCTTCCGCACGGCAAAAAAACCAAGACGGGTTACTCCGTCAGCGAGGATACGCTGTCCAAAATCAAGGACAAACACCCCGTTGTCGAGCTCATTCTCAAATGGCGGCATTACGCAAAACTTTTGTCCACTTACATCAACGGTTTGCAGCCTCTGATTTCGGGCGGCAAGATACACACCGAGTTCAATCAGTGCGTGACGCTGACGGGCAGGCTGTCGTCTGCAAACCCGAATTTGCAGAACATTCCCGTAAGGGGCGAGGAAGCAAAGGACGTAAAGAGCGCGTTTACCGCGTCGGCAGGCAACGTGCTCGTATCCGCGGACTATTCGCAGATTGAACTTAGGTTGCTTGCGGTTATGAGCGGCGACTCCAAACTCATCGAGGCATATAACCGCGCGGAGGATATACACACGCTCACGGCGTCGCAGATATTCGGAGTGCCGCAAGACGAGGTAACGCCGGCTATGCGCCGCGACGCAAAGGCTGTCAATTTCGGCATTGTTTACGGCATAAGCGACTTCGGCTTGTCCGAGAACCTTTCCATACCCAAATACGCCGCAAAAGAGTTTATAGAAAGATATTTTCTCACATATCCGACCGTTAAAGATTATCTCGAACGCAACGTTTCGGAGGCAAGAGAAAGGGGATATACGCTCACCTATCTCGGCAGACGGCGCGATGCGTCCGATTTGAAGTCGTCAAATTATCTCATTCGTTCGGCGGCGGAAAGAATTGCAATGAACACGCCGTTGCAGGGTTCGGCGGCGGACGTCGTAAAGCTTGCTATGATTGCCGTTGAAAAACGCTTGGAGAATATGAAATCAAAGATGATTTTACAGGTGCACGACGAGCTTATCGTCGACGCCGCGGCTGACGAAGTCGATGCGGTTAAGCGCATACTCAAAGAGGAAATGGAAGGAGCGGTCAGTTTCTCCGTGCCTCTCATAGCCGAGGTTTCCGCGGCAAACGATTGGGGTTCGCTGAAATGAAAATCGCGGTCATCGGGAACATAGGCAGCGGCAAAAGCGAGGCGATGAAAGCGCTTGCCGAGCTCGGCGTACATTGTGTTTGCGCCGATGAAATAAACGCCCGAATGCTTGCGGACGACGGCTATGTCCGCCGCTTGCAAACGGTTTTTCCGTCGGTTGTCAGCAACGGAGAAGTCGACAGGCGCGCGCTTGCAGACCTTGTGTTTTCCGATGAGGGCAGCAGGGCAAAGCTCAACGCTTTGGCGCATCCCGAAATTATGCGCCGCATAAGCGAGTGCGGGCACCATACTTTCGCCGCAGAAATCCCCGTGTATATAGGCAGCGGTGCAGAGGGCGTTTTCGATAAAGTAATTGCCGTTGTCGCGCCGCTCGACGTCAGGCTCGACAGACTGAAATCGCGCGGATTGTCCCTTGAAGAAGCAAAAAGAAGAATTGCCGCGCAACCCTCGGACGACGCGCTCGTCGCGCTCGCCGACGCCGTTATTGTCAATGACGGCGCAGTAGACGATTTGCGCGAAAGAATAAAAAAGGTTGCAAAGGGCTTATTGGCTCAAAATAATTGACAGCGGCGGCATAATGTTCTACAATACAAAGGCATTCGCGTGGGTGGCGAAATTGGCAGACGCGCTAGATTCAGGTTCTAGTGAGCATTAGGCTCATGTGGGTTCAAGTCCCGTCCCGCGCACCACAAAGCCCTTCAACTGAAAGTTGAAGGGCTTTTTCTGTGGCAAGACGGGACATTGACCACACGTGACGCTCCGCACGTGCTGACGGAACTAAATATCGTGTCACTGCGAGCGAAGCGCGGCAGTCCCCTAAATAGAGGAATGCGCCCGTGCTCAGCTATTACGCGGCAAAGCCGCTACAAGTCCCGTCCCGCGCACCACTCGAAAATGCGCACTATATGGTGCGCTTTTTCTTTTTGAAAAAGCGCGACCTGTATAAGCGCATTTTCTCGTCGCTCCGCGCAAAACATTTTTGCTAATGACTGTTTGTTGCAAATGTTTACGGAGTTTTGCAAAAATCTTTTGCTTGGTTGGCTCGCTCTGCTCGCGCATCTAAAAGATGAATTGAAACTCGACAAAATACGCACAATCCGACAGTTAACTGTCGGATTGTTGC
>DBFJGL010000010.1:0-28740 GCA_048394785.1 Christensenellales bacterium
TTATAAATCTTTATTATCAACAGATTGCGGCAACTGTACCCGCTTTCACCGCTGCGGTAGGCAACCGAGCAAAATATTTTTATCCTTCGATTGCTTATAAATGAGTTCTCTCATCGCATTTCGCTAACCGATTTCTCCGAAATAAAAAGCATTTTACTCGGATTTGCGCATATCAGAGTTTCTCTCTGCGCAGAATATCCCCCGTCCGCAAACCTATCGTATCGTCGAAAGTGTATAAATGCTGTACGAGTTTCGCGTCCGCAACGGGAGTTCCGTCCGCAGTTAAAATGTTCTTGACCTCGAACTCTCTTATCGGTTTGGCGGGCGAAAGCACCTGCAAAACGTCTCCCTCATAGAACCTGTTGCGCATCTCGACCTGCGCGCGTCCTTCAACCGACGACTGCACCACCGCAATGAAATCGCATTTATCCTCTATGCGTTCTCCGCCGTACGCCACCGTATCCGTTGCGTTTCCGTCAAAAAACGCTTCGGTATAAGGACGGTGCGCAATTCTATCGAGCTCACATTGAAGCTCGTCTGCGTCGTTTATTCTTCCGCACGCGGCAATATCGTCGAGAGCCGCGCGATATGCGCGCGCAACGGTAGCAACGTAAAATTCGCTTTTCATTCTGCCCTCTACCTTAAACGAACTTACGCCCGCGTCTATGAGTTCGGGCAGACGGTTTAACAGGTTCAGGTCTTTGCTGCTCATAATATAGCTTGCTTTATCGTCCTGCTCCAAAAACGCGTCGCATTTTGTGTATCCGTCGTCGTCGGACAGTCTGTAACGCCACCTGCACGGCTGAGCGCACTCGCCGCGATTTCCGCTTCTGCCTATAAAATAATCGGACAACAGACATCTTCCGCTCATACTTACGCACATTGCGCCGTGCACAAACGCCTCCAACTCCACGTCGGGGTTATAGTCCTTGATTTCTTTGATTTCCGAAACCGACAACTCACGCGCAAGCACCACTCTGGACGCGCCCTGCTCCGCAAAAAATCTCACGGCATATTTATTTGATACGTTCGCCTGCGTGGACACGTGCACTTCGAGCGACGGCGCAACTTTTTTTGCGAGCGCGAGCAAGCCGCAGTCGGACACTATTACGCCGTCCGCCCCTGCACTTTCTATAAACTTAAAGCTGTCCTCCGCCGCGGCAAGATCGCTGTTTTTCGCGTAAATATTCATCGTGACGTAAAGCTTTTTGCCTTGCGTCTTTGCAAGCGAGCACGCCGTTTTCATATCGTCCTCGCCGAAATTATCCGCAAACGCGCGCAATGACAACGCTTTCATTCCTACGTATGCCGCGTCCGCGCCGAAATAATAAGCTGTTTTAAGTTTTTTAAGATTGCCTGCCGGCAACAACAATTCAACCATATTGCTATCTTCTCATATCGAATAAAAATTATCAAGTAAAATAAGAAACGCCACTATGGCGTTCCTTATTTATTTCCGTATTGCAGGCTCGTCTTCCGCCGTACATCATTCGTTTACCGTGCATTGCGTCGGTTCATTCCTTTGCTTGCCGCATTGCGTTAATCAATAATCCCACTTGAAGACGTATCCGTCGCCGTCGGGTAATATTCTCACCTCTTTTTTGACAATGTTTCCGCTGCCGTCGCGCTCGAAGATTTCAGCCTCAATCAGCTTCTTGCCGTTTATGACCTTCTCCTCGTATTCCACTTGGAAAACCTTTCCGTTTTCGACGCTTTTCATCTCGACGCTATGCTCGTTTCCCTCGTTTTCGAACTCCAAGGATATGGTTTTCACCGCTACGCCGCTCGTATAAACGGTATATTGAAATTCGTTTTCGTTCTCGCCGTCCGACGAAGAACCGCTCTCCTGTCTGAACACAATCTTATCGCTTCCGTCTTGATTGAGGAAGGCGGTCATTACAAGCTCGACTTCCGTTTCCGTTTCTCTGCCCTCGGTTTCGGTTTCAACGGTACGTCTGCCCTCTACGGGATACTCCGCAACATTTTCTCCCTCGCCGATAACGATTACGCCTTTAATCGCAAATTGTTCCGTTTGCTCGATTTCGTCCCAATCGCTTTCGGTTATGACGCCGTTCGAAGTCTGATTGAAATACATCACATAAGTTTGTTTGTTGTCCGCAAGGTCTGTCACGTTTACGGTCATCTTATGAGTATAATCCTCTCTGTCCGACTTCTCGGTGACAACCGCCATAGCGTCCTCGCCAATGAACTTGTCAAGCACTTTTAGTTGCTCGATAATTTCCTTTTGTTCAGCCTCGGTGAGTTCGCCTCTCATTGCTCTCTGTCCGCCCGAGCCGATATTTGCAGCCACTTCCTCGGCAACCGCCGCGGTCGACGCCATAGAAAACGCGACGCTGTCTTCTACGCTCATATTCGAGTTTATAAAACCGTTGCTCGCCGTGTTTGTGTTGCTCTTATTATCGCAGGCGGTCAATCCTACCGCAAGCGCAACCGCGGTTGCCGCGGTGACTATAATTGCAATAAATTTCTTTTTCATAGTGGATTCCTCCGTTGTCTTTTGCCTATATAACAACGCAACCGCCAATCTTGCCAAAAATACTTGATTTATAAAACAAATGTATAATAAACGCCTTTTTATAGCCGAATATTGCCTATTCTTTCTCCCACGAATATTCGTAATGCTTTTCGCCGTCGATTTCGACCACGGTGATTTTTACCGTTTTTACGACGTTTCCGGACGCGATTTTCGCAGTGATGACGGGATTGAGATTTTCATCCAATTCTTCTTCGTAATCTATTTCCGTCCTGACTCCGCCTTTGTCCGTGATTATTTTGAGTTCGTGCTCATCGCTTTCGGCTTCGCGTTCCACGGTCACCGTCTCCACGCGCTTATTGTTCTTATAATAGGAATAGATAAATTCTTCCTCGTACTCCGCCCCCTCTCGCTCGACCTCCTGCTTGAATTGAATATATTCGCCGTTACTTTTGTTAATGTAAACGGTAAACGTAAGTTCGACCTCGGTTTCGTTCTCGCCGTCCTCGTACTCGCTCTCCACCGTGCGCTTGCCGCTTACGGGATATTCGCGCATCTCCCCGTCCGCCGAAACCACCATCACTCCGTCTATCGTAAACATCTCCTCCCCACGGTTGTTTCCGAGATATTTCTGATTATAATACAACAGATATTCCTCTGCTTTACCGAGAATGCTTACTGCGCTGACTTTGAAACAGTATGCGTATCCGTCTCTGTCGGACGCGATATGCGATGTGGTCTTGCTGCTGCCGTCAATCATATTTTCCAACATCGAAATCTGCTGCTTTATAAGGTCTTTTTCTTCCTCCGTAAATTCTTCGGAGCCGTCCGATAAAACGGAACCGACCAAACTCGGCGACTGCGCGCAAACCGCCGCCGACATAGCCGAAATCTCTCCCGAATTCGGCGATAAATCGGATATAAGTCCCGACGTGGACACTATCGAGAACGCCATCAAATCGGATACTTCCGCAAGCACGGGAGAATCATAATCCAAACCGCCGCCCTTACCCCCATTCTTCGAGGGCGCGTAAAGTCCGAACACCAACCCCATCGTCACGGATATAATCACCACCGCGCAGCACGCAACGGCGGTTATCGTCCGCATCATCGGCGCGCGCCTGCGCTCTTTCGCTTCCTTATTCGAGGGCGCATCACCCGCGCCGAATACCGCGCGTTTGGTTGAGCTTTTAAGTTTTTCGTCGGGCAAGAGTTGTTTTGCGTCCTCTCTCAGCCTTTTTTTAATCGAGCTCATTGCTCCCTCCTTTCAGATTTGCGATTTCGCCGAGTTTTTTAAGCGAAACTTTCAATCTGTGCGATACCGTTGATATAGGCAGTCCGAGCACGCTCGCCGCTTCTCTGCGCTTATATCCCGACACCGCGCACATCGTTACTATTGTGAAATCTTCCTCCGACAACACCTTTCTTGCCAGCGAAATCAACCCGAAACTGTCCTCGTCGGGCAGTCCCTCCTGTCCGCCGAACCTTTCGCCCTCCGCCGAAAAATCAGTGGGGACGGTTCGTTTACGCCTATTGTATTCGTTTATCGCCAACCGCTTGCCTATGGTCATCAGCCAGCTGAGCAAGTTGTCGGAGTTATAACTCATTCGTCCGCGATATGCCGCGGCGTAAGTGTCCTGAACCACGTCGTCCGCCGCGTCCTTATCGTTAAGCACGGAATATACGGCAAAAAATACCGCCTTGACGGTTCTGTCGTATATGTAATCGAACGCGCTTGCGTCACCCGATTTTAACCTTTCCATCGCTCTTTCGAGCGCCGCTTCGGACATACTCTACCCTTTATATAACAATTCGGAGAGAGTTTTTGCCAACTTATTGCAAAATTTTCTCTCCGAATTTTTCAAAATTGTTCTTTATGCTAAATATTCCTCTATTCCGCTTCGGAATGAGGCTGCCTTATCATCCGCTATCACACCCTTTTTAAGGTTTAATCTGAGCGTCAGCGCGCTTTTTTCGCAGGTCACGAAATCTCGCATTATTATGTTGATATACTGAATGTTTTCATCGTCGTCATACAGATTTTTGACAAACTCGTTCATTAAACCGATGAGCTTGCCTTCGCGGTATCTCGGTCCGAATATCAGAGAAATATCGGTAAGCTGCGACTGCAACACGAACAACCCTTCGTTTATACTCTTGAATTCGTCTATGTACGACGGTATCACCTCGCTCACAAATTTTTTCGCGCTTTTTCCGTTTTTGGACTTCTCGTAAAGCGAGGTGAGTACGGCGTCTTGAAATTTATCCTTGTCGTTAGTACGCTCGAAGAAATAGTTTTTGCCCGAAAAATCCGTTTCGTCGCGGTCGATGAGCACAAGGCATTTGCCTCTTACGTCGCCCATAGTAAGACTGTCGATATATGCGACGGGGTTGTCGGTATCGTTCACGATAAAGCGGTCGACGCCCACGGTCTGCTCAAACATCTCAAACACTTTCGCCTCCGAACCGTTTTTGAAATGCGAAAAATCGAGTATGAGAAACTCCGTCGGGTGCGAGTCCATAAACTCGGCTATGTCGTCGAGCACTCCCTGATAAGAAACTCCGTTGACGGGACCGTGGAAAATGACGTATCCCTTTTTGGAAGCGTTAACTCTTATGTCGAAATAACGGGTTCCTCGCGCAAGTTGCTCCGCGAACGTCAAGTCCTGCGTAGCGCCGTACCAAGGCATCTCCATACAGCCGCTGTCGTGCGAGCCGGGTATGGCGAGATTTCTGATAAGTTTGTCGTCGGACACATAGCTCATCCAATTTTCCAGAACCTCGTTGGGCTGTTCCTCGTCCTTTACGATAACCTTGTTGCCGACAGCTATTATCGGCGCAAGAATTATAACCAACAATAAAATCAGTCCTAAAACACTTCCCGCGACTATCATTGCGATTTTTCCTTTGCTCAATTTTTTGTGCGTCTTTTGTGAATTGTCGACTGCGTTTGCCGCGTCTCCGATTTCGTTCATAATTTTCTCCTTTATACCGATGATTTTAAGACATTTATGTCTTTTAGTCAACACGCGGCGCGCGCGTACGCGCGTTCATAAATTAAAGAAAGGCGTTCTTTATAGCACAATCGGCTTATATTTCCGAGCGAATTATGCGTGTAAAAAGGACAATTCGGGCAACGATTATTCAAAGCGCGGCAAGTTTTTAAGTAATGCTAAATCGAATTTAGCATATTTTACTTGACAAATCATTGATATGCGTTACAATATTAGCAGTCGATATATATGAGTGCTAACAATCGATTGCAATGATTGCTAAGCATAAAAGGAGACAATATGAACACTGACAAATATACCAAAAAAGCAATAGAAGCATTGACAAATGCGCAGAATACGGCACTTTATAAACACAATCAGGAGATTAAACCCGAACATCTGCTGTTTGCCCTGCTTGACGACAACGAAGGGCTGATACCCAAACTGCTTACTCGCTGCGGTTGCGACAGCGGTTACATCAAGAGCGAAACGGAAAAAATAATCGACAAATTCCCGACAGTTACGGGCGGAAACGCTTCGGTATATCTCGACTCCGCAACCTCGCTTATAATCGCAGCCGCGGAAAAATGCGCAAAAAAGGACGGTGACGAATATGTAAGCGTAGAACATTTGTTTTCCGCCCTCCTCGACTCGCCCACGACCTCTCTCAAAAATCTCTTTCAGAAGACGGGCGTTGAAAAGCGTAAAATAGCGGCGGCGCTCAAAGAAATCAAAACCGCTCCCGTTACGGGCGACAATCCCGAGGACACATACGACGCGCTCGGCAAATACGGCTACGACCTCGTCGAACGCGCAAGAGAAGGGAAACTCGACCCCGTAATCGGACGCGACGACGAGATAAGAAACGTCATCAGAATTTTGTCGAGAAAAACCAAGAACAACCCTGTTTTGATAGGAGAGCCGGGCGTGGGCAAAACGGCAATCGCCGAAGGGCTCGCGCAACGTATCGTCCGCGGCGACGTCCCCGAAGGGTTGAAAGACAAAAGCGTGTTTGCCCTCGATATGGGCGCGCTTATCGCCGGCGCGAAATACCGAGGCGAGTTTGAAGAAAGGCTGAAAGCCGTACTCAACGAAATAAAGAAAAAGGAAGGCAATACCCTGCTTTTCATAGACGAGTTGCACACTATCGTAGGCGCGGGGAAAACGGAAGGGAGTATGGATGCGGGCAATCTGCTGAAACCTATGCTCGCTCGGGGAGAATTGCATTGCATAGGCGCGACCACGCTCGACGAATATCGAAAATATATCGAGAAAGACGCCGCGCTCGAACGCCGTTTTCAGCCCGTATCGGTCAACGAACCTACGGTTGAGGATACGATTGCAATTCTTCGCGGTCTTAAAGAACGCTACGAAATATATCACGGCGTACGCATTCACGACCGCGCCCTCGTTGCCGCGGCGACTCTCTCCGACCGCTATATCACCGACAGATTTCTGCCCGATAAAGCGATTGACCTCGTGGACGAAGCCTGCGCTATGATTCGCACGGAAATCGACAGTATGCCCACCGAAATGGACGTCATTTCACGACGCATAATGCAGCTCGAAATCGAAGAAATGGCGTTAAGCAAGGAAAGCGACAAACTGTCGCTCGACCGCTCCGAAACCATAAAACGCGAACTCGGCGAACTGCACGACAAATTCAATGCGATGAAAGCGCAGTGGGATAACGAGAAACGCGATATATCCTCGGTTCGGGATACCAAGCAGGAAATAGACAGAATAACCGTGGAAATCGAAGAAGCAAAGCGTACGGGAAATTATGAAAAAGCCGCCGCCCTGCAATACGGAAAACTGCCAGAACTCACCGCAAAACTCACCGCCGCGGAAAACAAATCGGGCGACGACAGGCACGTCGCCCTCCTGCGCGACGAGGTGACCGAAGACGAAATCGCGAAAATCGTCGCAAAATGGACGGGAATACCCGTTGTAAAGCTTATGGAAAGCGAAAAGGAAAAGCTGCTCCGACTCGCAGACGAATTGCACAAGCGCGTAATCGGACAGGACGACGCCGTGGACGCGGTCAGCGAGGCAATACTCCGCTCTCGCGCGGGAATTGCGGACGAAAACCGCCCCATAGGCTCTTTCCTATTCCTCGGTCCTACGGGCGTAGGCAAAACCGAACTTGCCAAAACGCTTGCGGAGTATCTTTTCGACGACGAGAGAAATATCGTGCGCATCGATATGACGGAATATATGGAAAAATTCAGCGTGTCCCGTCTTATAGGCGCGCCTCCCGGATACGTCGGTTACGACGAGGGCGGTCAGCTTACCGAGGCGGTAAGGCGTAAGCCGTACTCGGTCGTGTTGTTCGACGAAATAGAAAAGGCTCACCCCGATGTGTTCAACATTCTGCTGCAAGTCCTCGACGACGGCAGAATAACGGACAGTCAGGGGCGTACCGTCAACTTCAAAAACACGGTAATCATAATGACGTCAAACCTCGGCAGTTCCGTAATTCTGGACGGGATAGATAAGGACGGAAAAATCAGCGGCGAGGCACGCAGTCAGGTCGACGCCCTCTTGAAAAACACTTTCCGCCCCGAGTTTCTCAACCGACTCGACGAAATCGTTATGTTCTCGCCGCTCAACCGCGACAATATTATGTCGATTATCGATTTGATGCTGTCCTCGCTTTCGCAAAGACTCGCAAGACAAAATCTTAAACTCGAAGTCACAGATGCGGCCAAGGACTCTATAATCGCAGGCGGATACGACGTCAATTTCGGCGCGCGTCCTCTCAAAAGATATATCCAAAGCAAAGTGGAAACCGCGCTCGCCCGCGCAATCCTCGCAGGCAATATCAACGAAGGCGACACCTTGGTCGCAGACGCTCAAAACGGCTCAATCGAAATAAAAGTAAAAAGCAATAAATTATAACCTTGTATAAATCGCAACTCGATTTTCAGTTTGAAATCATTAAATCTGTAAAAATAAAAACCTCTTTTGAGGTTTTTATTTTGCGCTATTATCGGGAGTCGCACGAGCACGAACCTAAGTCGTGCGAGTTTCAGCGGGCAACGTCCGCGTGCAACAACAGGGACAGACGAGTGCCGTCGCCAAATAATAAAAACCTCTTTCGAGGTTTTTGGTTGGCGTTCCCGGCGGGAGTCGAACCCACGACCTTCCGCTTAGGAGGCGGACGCTCTATCCTACTGAGCTACGGAAACAGATTGAGAACGGATATATTATACAGTAATAATCTGTTTTGTACAACTAAAAGCAACCGATTTGAGTTCTTTACTATTGTAATGAATGCTTATAAATCATATTAACCATCATATTGTATGCAAACGTAAAAACCATATGAATATATAATAAAATACTGTAATTCCAAAGTATGATAGCATAGTATATGTTGTTTTAACGCGCGGATTGTGATAAAATAATTATATGGATATTGTTGTTATTGACGGGTGCGGAGGAGGAATAGGCAAAGGGTTGGTGACTGCGTTGATAAAGCGCGGAATAACCAATATTATTGCCGTCGGACTGAACCAATCTGCCGCCGCCGCAATGAAAAACGTCGGAGCGAAACAAAGTTTTTACGGCGAAGCCGCCGTGCTTCGCCGTTGCACAAACGCGGATATTATAATGGGACCTATCGGCATTGCTATGTCGGGAGCGTTGCAGAACGAAGTTTCCCCTGCCGTTGCCGAAGCAATATCTCAAAGCGACGCTTATCGCATTCTCGTGCCTGTGAATAAATGCCGCACCTTGGTGGCAGGCACAAAGGAAACGCCCTTGAAAAGCATAATCGAAGAAGCCGCCGAACTCGCAGAAGCAATACTCAGCGGCAAAGTCCGCTAATTTAGTTGTTCACGCGGCATTATATTTTTAACGCGCATTTGCCCGCAACACCGAACCGATTGACATATCCCCTCGCCGCCGCCTGCAACGGCAATAACGCTTTTGCCGTCACTGCAACTGCCTTTTCAAACCGCTTGCAATATACCCAAAAATAATGTATAATACAAATGCTTGATATGTACGAACCTGCCCACGAAGGGAGCGACAGGCGTACAGACGGCGGTAAATATAAAAAGCCGACACGGCAAAGGTAGGTCACGAAGGCTTATTCCGTTTGGAATAAGCCTTTTTTTATGAAAACGCTGGAAGTAAAAAATCTGACGGTAGCGGCAAAAACCGCAACGGGAATAAGCCCCATAGTGAACGGGCTCGATTTCGGCGTGGACAAAGGCGAAACGCTGGCAATCGTCGGCGAATCGGGCTGCGGCAAAACAATGACTGCGCTGTCAATATTCGGCGTGCTGCCCGCGAACTGTTTTTTTAACGGAGAAATCTGCCTCGGCGGCAAAAATCTTGCGCTTCTATCCGAGAGGGAACTGAATGAATTGAGAGGCAAAAATATCGTAATGGTGCCGCAAAGCGGCGCGGAGTTTCTCAACCCCTCTCTAAAAATCAAAACTCAGCTTTACGAATGCTGTAAAAAGGAAGGCGTTGCGCCCTCCCGATATGCGGCGCGAAGTTTCCGCAAACTGTATGCCGCAGGCATTGCCGAGCCGTCGCAAATATTGGAAAAGTATCCTTTTGAACTTTCGGGCGGACAGGCGCAACGCGTATGTCTTGCCGCCGCCGTTTCGGACTCGGCGCAAGCGGTGATTGCGGACGAGCCCACAAAGGGCGTGGATAACGAAACGGCGAACGCATTTTTGGACAGTTTGCACAATGTGTTGGGCAACGCCGCCACGATACTGATTACGCACGACATTTCCGTGGCTAAAAGGGCGGACGGCGTGCTTGTAATGCTGAACGGCTATGCCGTTGAGTACGGCACGGCGGAACAGGTTCTCGGCGAACCGAAACACCCGTACACTAAAAGTCTGCTTGCCGCTCTGCCCGAGAACGGTATGAAAGCGTCGTCTGCAGACAGAGAGCCTACGGCTGTCTGCTGTCCGTATTACGGCAGATGCGAGATTGCAACCGACAAGTGCAAAAGCGGCGTACCGCCGATGATAAATACGGACGATAACAGAGAAGCGAGGTGTTTCTATGCTTGAAGTAAAACATCTCAAAAAGACGTTTTATATAAACAGAAAACGAAGTATAACACCTGTTTATGACGTTTCGTTTATTCTCGGTCAAGGTGATAAAATCGGCATTTGCGGAGCAAGCGGCGAGGGTAAAAGCACAATCGCGCACATTATAACGGGACTGATAAAGCCGAACGCCGGCAACGTGTATTTGGACGGAAACCCTTTTTATAACGACAAGTTCCGCTACAACAGAAAAGTCGGACGCGATGTGCAAATCATTCATCAGGCACCCTATGCGTCCTTGGACCCGTCGCAAAAAATCGGAGCGGCGGTCGCCGAAGCCGTGAGCGTTGCGACAAAATGCCGAAACCGCAAACAATGTATGGAAAGAGCGGAAACGCTGCTTTCAAAAACAGGTCTTTCCCCCGATTTGCACAGCCGCTATCCGCACGCGCTGTCGGGCGGTCAGGCGCAGAGAGCCGCGATTGCGCGCGCGCTTGCGCTGAACCCCCGAGTGCTTATATCGGACGAAGCAACGAGTATGCTGGATATGTCAACGCAGGCACAGATTATAAATCTGTTTCTGCGGCTGAACGAGGAGGACAATGTGTCCGTAATTTTTATTTCGCACGACAACGAACTGTTAAAAGCCGTAACAAACACGCGCTACGTTCTTAAAAACGGTTTGCTGGGAAAGGAAGATATATGAAAAAAACAACAAGACTTCTCACCGTAGCAATTATGCTCGCGGTAGTAATCGGGCTTGTATTCGGACTTGCCGCCTGCAACAATCCCGACAGTCCGTCGTCGGGTGCAGGCGACGTTTCCGCAAGCTTTACTCTCACCGTAAACGCAGGCAAAGCCGACCAGCTGAGATGGGCCGAGCTTGTTAAAAACAGCCTTGCGGACGTTGGTATTACGGTCACGATTGACGCAAAAACGGCAGCCGAGTTCAACGCCGCCACGATGAACGGTCAGGGCGACAACAAGGGAAGCGTCAATTTTCAGGCGGCAGTCACCAACTATACTCAATCGGGCATGAATATGGTCAACGGTTTGGGCACGATATACGCGGATAAAAATCACGCGATGCAGGGCGGCGCGCAAGTGGACACAAAAGTGTTTGAAAACATACTTAACTCGCTTTCCTCCGCCGCCACTCCCGAACAGTACAATGCGGCGGCGCGTGCGTGCCAGGAATATTATGCTCAATATCTCCCCTTTGTCGCGCTGTTTTGGGACAGCTCGCTTCACGCCGTATCCGATAATTTTAGCGGATACATAACAGACAGCGATTTCGGCGCATTCAACTCGCGCGCCTGGTTCAGTATGACTGCGGCAAACGGAGACAGAGAACTCAACGTCGGCACTACTTACACTTTTGAGAATTATGGCAGACAGAACGGCACTTACGATCAGATGTCCGCCGCGCTGACTCAACAAGCTCTTGTCTGCCGCGAAAACGGCGAATTCAAAGGCTTGCTTGCCGACTACGCCACGTCGGACGGCAAAGAATGGACCTTCACCGTAAAAGAAGGTATGAAATGGGACGACGGCGAAGCCGTGACGGCGCAGGATATTCTCTATACTCTCAATTACCTCGATACCTACGAGGGCAAAAATTGGTTCAAAGACGTCACGGGAAATAACGACAAAACCACGCCCAAGCTGCTTGAAAACGCAACCGTTTCCGAAGACGGAAAGAGCATTACTCTCACTTATGTGAAAGCCAATCCCCGCGCGCTTACTGATTTTATTGCCGTGCGTATAATGCCCGAGCACATATACACGCAATACGAAGACTCGCTTACAACGGAAAAGCCCGTTGAGGCGGCGAGCGACGCGCACAACAGAATCGGGTGCGGACCGTATAAGTACTCCTCTCACGACGCCGCGAGCGCGTCCGTCACGTTCGTGAAGAACGAATATTATCCCAATCAAAACCACAATTTCGATAAAATAACGGTGCGCAGCTTCAACAACGAAACCGCGCTTGTCGCCGCGCTTTCGCAGGGCGAAGTCGATATGTCGTACAGATATTCGGGCGGACTGAGCGCGGAAGCCGCCAAAACTCTGAAAAACAACGGCGGCGTAAACATCGTGCCCGTACCTGCCGGAGCCGTGGCTACTCTTATGTTCAACACAAGCGTCGCGCCTTTTAACAACGTCAATTTCAGAAAAGCGGTTATGTACGGTCTTAACTACGCAAAGTTCCTCGAACTGTTCGGCTCGGAATATGCCGCACGTCCGCAGGCAGGCTTTGTGCCTCCGTCCTTTGCGGGATATTACGACGGTACGCCCGTGCTCGAACGCAACGTCGACCTTGCCAAGAGCTATCTCGCGACTGCGTTGAAGGAAATTAACGGATAATGAAAAAATACGCCCGACATATACTCACGGCGATAATATCGTTCGCGGTTATACTAATCGTGAACTTTGCCCTGCCGCGACTTATGCCGGGCGACCCCGTGCACTATCTCACGGGACTCGACGTTGACGTAATTTCTCAGGAATTGTACGACCGTTATTATACTGCACTCGGGCTGAACCTTCCGCTTGCCGAGCAATTCGAAGGTTATCTGAAAAGCGTGTTTGACGGAACGCTCGGATACTCCTACCACTACGATTCCGACGTTGCGACGCTCATATCCGAGCGACTGCCCTACACTCTGCAAATCGCCCTGCCCGCGGTTATCATATCCACCGCGCTTTCGCTGTGGCTCGGACTGCGAGCCGCAAGACGTCCGCGCTCTCTTGCCGATAACGCGATAACTTCCTCGGCAATAATAGCAAACTCCATGCCGTCGTTTTTTGCGGCAATGCTGTTGCTTGTCATATTCTCTTTCAAGCTCGATTGGTTTCCGCTCGGAAATCTGTCGTCGCCCGATACGGACATATCCTCGGCGGCGGGGTTTTTCGACCGACTGTGGCACCTTGTCCTTCCCGTTGCTACGCTTGTCATCGCAACCACGCCGCCTAAAATCATTATGCTGAGAAACAACGCTGCGGGCGGTGCGGACGAAAAATACCTCGTGTATGCCAAAACCAAGGGACTGAGCCCCCGACGCATATCTTACGTTCATCTTTTCCCTAACATAGGACAGCCTTTTATCACAATGACGGGTATGAATATAGGCGGCGTAATAGGCGGCTCAATCGTCATCGAAACGGTGTTTTCGATAAACGGAATGGGGCTTCTGATGTCGCAGGCGATAGACAGACTCGACTTTCCCGTTTTGCAAGGTTGTCTGACGGTGACGGCAGGCATAGTAATTCTCGTAACTATACTTACCGACCTTCTGCTTATGATTGCGGACCCGAAAATAAGAAGGGGGGCGAAAAATGAAACCTGAGATTCGCAAAACTTCGCGCAATCTTGCCGCGTCCTCCGCAAAAATGCTTGGCAGTCCGCAAAAAGCCGAGAAAAATACGGATAAAATCAAAAGTATTGTCAGTCTGAGCGCGGGCGTTATAATAATGTTTGTGTTCATACTGTTTGCCATTGCACCGTCTGCATTCGCCCCTTACGGCGAAAAGGATATGGCAAGCCCCTGGCAACCGCCGTCCGGAGAGCATATTCTGGGCACAAACGATATGGGTTACGACGTGTTCACCGAGCTTGTCTACGCAACCCGACTTACCTTAATCGTCGGCGTTTCGTCTGCGTTGATAGCACTGTTGCTCGGCACTCTGATAGGAATATTGGCAGGCTACGGCGGCATAATAGGCTCAATATTCAACGGACTTATCAACATCTTTTTGATGTTGCCCAAAACTCCCGTAATTATTGTTCTTGCGGCGTTTTTAGGCGGCGGAAGCGCGCAGATTATCCTCATAATTTCCGCGTTCAGCTGGGTGGGAACGGCGCGCGCGGTACGGGCGAAAACCGTACACATAAAATCCGCGCCCTATCTTTCGGCATTGAAATGCGCGGGTTACTCTCCTCTGAGAATTATTCTTCGGCACGTTCTTCCAAACGTCCGAGAAGTTGCCGTCGCAAGATATATAACCACTGTGTCGAGCAGTATCATGACGGAAGCGACTTTAAGTTTCCTCGGGCTCGGCGACCCAACCAACCCCACTTGGGGCACAATGATAAACTTCGCATATAACAGAGGCGGCTTTATGATGGAGGCGTACGGAGCACTGCTTGCACCCGGCGCCGCGATTATGCTGCTCGTGCTCGCCTTCTATATGATAAACAGATACTTCGAAACCAAAACAAACGTGATAAGCGGAAAAAGCTATCTCGACTGAGGAATATAATTTATGTGCAATAATACCGACTCTCCGCACGACCGCTGCGGACACCGCCGCGACAAACACTGCCACGGCGGACACCATCACGGCGACGCAAAGCATCGCTCCCGTTTTCACAACCTGTTCGACGAAAACAGAGCGGATATGAACAGTCAGTTTTCCTGTGCCGCGGTGACGGTACGCGATAACGAATTGGTAGCGGAAGCGCGCAAAAGACTGTCGCTTGCAAAAGACTCTGCGCAGGCCCACGTCGAGCTCGGTGACGAGCTGTGCTTTCAGCTGAGATACAAAGAGGCGATAGAGTGCTATCTTTCTGCACTCTCGCTGCAACCCGACAACTATACGGCTTTAAGAAAACTCGCCGTCCGTTATCTCACCACACTGCAATTCGATAAAGCTGAAGAACTTTTCTTACGGTGCGACGCAATAAGCAAGGATAAGCTCGACACGACCTATCGGCTCGGACTGCTCGCTTTTTACAAGCACGACTTCGCGCGCGCGGAAACGCTGATGGAAAAATGTCTGCCTCTGTGCTTTGACAACGGAGAAATGTATATCGCCGTGCTGTATTGGTTATTGCTTGCGCGGCTCAGACAATTCAAAGACATATCCGAAACCCTTAAACTGTTCAGCCCCGATACGGAATACGGACATCACGTCGGATATTATATGATTTTTTCTTCTCTCACGGGCGAAGAGGATATGGACGCGACCTGCGAAAAAGCGATGAGCGACGACGCCTTGACCGCGGCAATAGTTCTATACGCCGCATACAACTGCGCGCTGTACGAAGGAAACGCAGAAAAAGCCGACGCTATGCTAAACAAAGCCGTTGCCGCAAACGATTATTGGGCAAGCTTCGCCTACATTGCGGCTTATACCGATAAATACGGAGCGAAAAAATGACGCTGACCGAGTTTTTCAAAAAACATAACCGCTGTGCAATCGCGCTGTCGGGCGGCGCAGACTCCGCCCTGCTTTTGTACGCGGCAAAAGAGGTCGGCGCAGACGTCAAGGCATATTACGTTCAATCGCAATTTCAGCCGCACTTCGAGCTTGACGACGCAACCCGCCTGTGCGACGAAACCAACGTTCCGCTTAAAGTTTTGACGGCGGATACGCTCGCCGACCCGACCATCGCTAAAAACGACGCCTGCCGCTGTTATTTTTGCAAAAAACTGATAATGACCGAAATTGCGAAAGCCGCGGCGTGCGACGGATATCCTTTCGTTGCGGACGGCTCGAATATGTCCGACAACCCCGACGAACGCCCCGGAATGCGAGTGCTCGGCGAACTGAATATAATATCGCCTCTGAGAGAATGCAATCTTGACAAAACGGCTGTGCGCGCTATGCTCAAATCGTACGGCTGCGCGCTTTGGGACAAGCCGTCGTATTCCTGCCTTGCTACGAGAATAAGCCGAGACGAGGAAATCACGCAAGATAAACTAAGCGCAGTCGATGCCGCCGAAACCGCGTTGTTCGAAATGGGATTTTCCGATTTCAGAGTGCGCTTGAAAAAGGATTGCGCCACTCTTATAATAAATAAAAAAGACGTCGGTTTACTGCATGAAAATACCGCCGACATACTATACAAAACCAAACGCTTATTTACTCGGTTTGAAATATCCGATTTAATGAGGGACTGATATGAGCAAAGAAATTCTTGATTTGTTAAAAGACGTAAGCAATGGTAAAACCACGCCCGAAGAAGCGTTGTTAAAACTTAAAAAACAACCTTTCGAGGAAGGCAAATTTGCCACAATCGACTATCACAGACACATTCGCCAAGGCGCGAGCGAAATCATTTACGGCAAAGACAAAACCGACGAGCAAATTTTCGATATTGTCAAAAATATGGTTTTACACGGCGAAAACGATATAATAATCACGCGATTGCGTAAATCTGCCTATGATTTGCTTGCAAGCGAATTTGACGCTCGGTTTTTTGAAGTCGCGCGAATAGGCGTAGTAAACCGCACTCAAAAAGAACTTTACGGCAACGTTGCCGTAGTATCCGCAGGCACCAGCGATATTGCCGTGTGCGAAGAAGCCGCAATCACTGCGGAACTACTCGGCAGCCGCGTCACGAGAATATACGACGTGGGCGTGTCGGGACTGCACCGTCTGCTTGCACGGCTTGACGATATTATGAGCGCAAAAGCCATAGTCGCCGTCGCGGGAATGGAGGGCGCGCTCGCAAGCGTGGTCGGAGGGCTTGCGGACTGCCCTGTCATCGCCGTACCCACAAGCGTCGGTTACGGCGCGAATTTCGGCGGACTGAGCGCGTTGCTCGCAATGCTCAACTCCTGCGCAAGCGGCGTCGCGGTTGTCAATATCGACAACGGCTTCGGCGCAGGTTATCTTGCGGATATGATAAATTCGGAAGGTGCAAAATGAAATTGCTTTACGTGGAATGCAAAATGGGTATCGCAGGCGATATGCTTGTGGGCGCGTTGTCGGAACTTGTAAAAAATCCGAAATCTTCCTTCGACAAAATAAATTCTTCTATGCCGGACGGCGTAACGGTGTCTGCCGAAAAGTCGTCCAACCTCGGCATTGCGGGAACCGCTGTGCGCGTGAGCATAAACGGCGAGGAGGAGGACGAACACAAGCACGGGAATTCCCTTAAAAACGTAACCGACATTTTGGACAAAATGAACGTGGCGGAACATATCCGCTTAAAGGCAAAACAAGTGTACGACTGCATTGCGGAGGCGGAAAGCGAAGCGCACGGCGTACCCGTGACGCAAATACATTTTCACGAGGTCGGCAGTCTTGACGCAATCGCAGACATCGTTTCCGCGCTTATGCTAATCGACGAGCTTGCGCCGGATAAAATAGTTTTTTCTCCTCTTAATCTCGGAGGCGGCACCGTAAGCTGCGCACACGGCATACTTCCCGTCCCTGCCCCCGCCACCGCCGCTCTGTTGCGCGGTCTGCCCTGTTACGGAGGCACCGAAAAAGGAGAATTGACCACGACTACGGGCGCGGCTATGGCGCGTGCGCTTGCAGACGGGTTTGACGAAAACCCCGAGATGAACATCATATCCGTAGGTTACGGACTGGGCAAAAAAATATTTTCCGCTCCCAACGTACTGCGCGTTTTTTATGCCGATATTCCCCAACAAAAATTTATGCGGGAAAATGCCGACCGCAATGCCGAAATCGTGTTCAACGTCGACGATATGACGGGCGAAGCCGCCGCTTACGCAATGGAAGTTTTGTTCCGCGAAGGCGCGCTCGACGCCTACATCTCCCCGCTGACAATGAAAAAAGGCAGACAGGGAATGCTGTTCACCTGCATCTGCGAAGTCAAGGACGTGACCAAACTCGCCGAAGTCATTTTCAAGCATACGACAACTCTCGGCGTGAGAGTGCGCATATGCGAGCGCATCAAACTCGACCGCCATTTTGTCACCGTGCGCACTCGATACGGCGACGTACCGGTAAAAGAAGCGCGTGCCGGAATAACAAACAAATTCAAGCCCGAGTTTGACAACACCGCAACGCTTGCGCGCGCCGCCGACGTATCCGTCGACGAGGTTAAGACCGCGGCGATAAAAGAATATCTGCTATCCCGCGACAAAACCGAAACTGATATATCTTGACTTTAACAAAACCGCTTGCTGAGATGCCGCCGTGCCAGACGCCGTCAACAACGTACGCTCAATATTAAAAATGCGTTGACAATATAATTAGGTTATTAACAAAAGAAAAATCCATCAAAACAATGGATTTTTCTTTTATTTCCGTGAATTTTTCAGAGTTATTCCGCGCGCAGAGTTACTTCATTCCTTTTTTATCTGTTTTGCTTCGCAGTATTCGCAACGGTAAACCCCGTGCGCTTTATCGCGCAGGCGGAATAACTGAGGCAGGTCGCCCTCAACCGCCGTCACGCATTTGGGATTTTCGCACTTCAACCCCTCTGAACAAAGTTTTTTATCCTCTTTTACAAAATCGCCGTCGGTAAGCAGTTTAAGAATCAGAGCTTCTCTCATATATTTTCCGTTTGCCACCTGACTGAAATAGCACGCCCTGTCGTCGTCGTCGACGTCCACGTTGATTTCTTTTACTCTGGGCAGAGGGTGCAGAACGCTCATATGCTCGGGCGCAAGCTTCATTTTTTCCGCATTGAGGACGTAAAAATCTTTCAGGCGTTCATACTGTTCGAGGTCGCTGAACCGCTCTTTCTGCACTCGCGTCATATAGAGAATGTCGAGCGAGGAGATGCACTCCTCGATGTTAAGACAGGTTGTCCACTCGATTCCGGCAGGCTCCAACACTTCGTATTTTATATAATTGGGAATGCCGAGCTCGGCGGGTGAAATCATAACGAACCTGTTGCCCTCATATCTCGACAGCGCGCTTATAAGCGAATGAACCGTCCGTCCGTATTTCAAATCGCCGCAAATGCCGACGGTAAGATGGTCGAGTCTGCCGTGACGACGTTTAATCGTCAAAAGGTCGGCAAGCGTCTGCGTGGGGTGACAATGACCGCCGTCTCCGGCGTTGATTACGGGCACGACGCTCTTTTGCGCCGCGGCAAACGCCGCACCTTCCAAGGGGTGCCGCATAGCGATAATATCGGCGTATTCGCCCACCACCCGTATCGTATCCATAACGCTTTCGCCTTTCGTGGTGGAACTCGCCGACGCCGACGAAAAGCCGAGCACGCTTCCGCCGAGTTCGAGCATAGCAGCCTCAAAACTCAGCCTTGTGCGCGTCGACGGCTCGAAAAACAACGTCGCGAGTTTTTTGCCGTCGAGTGCGTGCGCATACTTCGCCTTGTTTTCCATAATGTCCTCCGCCGTCGCAATGAGCGAGGACAGCTCCTCCACCGTAAAATCGGGCACGTCTATCAGATGTCTGATGTTTTTATTCATAACTGTTTTCCGTATTCGCCTTATTTGGCGATATTCCAATGTCCTTTTCCGCCTTAATTTTCAGCTCGATTGTTTATTTGGTTATCCAGCTTTCGTCCGAGGGACAATCTCTGAAAGCGATAAGTTTTTTGACGTCGCTCTCTTTGATGTAATCTTCGTCTACGGCAACGTCAAGCAAAGCGTCGAGGTCGCAGAGACTTATGCTTCTGACGTCCGCGGCGTTAAGCGCGTCCTTTCCTTTTTGCATACCGTATGTGAAAATACTCACCATACCCAGCACTTCCGCACCCGCTTCGCGAAGAACGCCGACAACTTCAAGCGAGCTTTTCGCCGTTGAAATCAAGTCCTCGACGACAACGACTTTCTGCCCCTTTTCCAACTTGCCTTCGATTTGATTCGCGCGGCCGTGGTCTTTTGCCCCCGAACGGACGTATCCCATCGGAAGTCCGAGAATATGAGCGCAAATCGCGGCGTGCGCTATGCCTGCCGTCGCGGTGCCCATCAATACCTCGCAGTCGGGAAATTCCTTTTTTATAAGTTCGCTCAAACCCTGCTCTACGTCGCAGCGTACCGCGGGAGCCGTAAGCGTAAGTCTGTTGTCGCAATAAATGGGACTTTTAATTCCGCTTGCCCAGGTAAAAGGTTGTTCGGGGCGCAGAAAAACCGCGCCTATACTGAGTAAATCCTTTGCAATCTGTTGTTTGCTTATGCTCATTTTATACCTCTTTGACTTTATATTTATTCCGTTGTTTCTATGCGCTCCGTAAGCTATACGCTTTTTGCAAACCGCGAAGTATACAGCATACGTTTGCGATTACAGCCGCATAATGTTTTAGGTGAATTTTGCGCACCGCTTTTTGCGGCAATTGCATAAAACGCTTGTTTATAATATCGTTTTTGTGCGATTAAGTCTGTAATTAGTTATCCGACGAAATCCGCAACGCATTTCTCGTACGCGGCTACCGCGTCGTTTGCGGCGGTTATCGGTCTTCCCACCACTATATAATCGGAGCCTATTTCTTTCGCAAGCGCAGGAGTAGTCACTCTGACCTGGTCGCCCTTTGTCGCGTCGTCGAAGCGAATGCCGGGAGTGACGGTAATAAATTTATCGCCGCATACGGAGTGAACTTTCGCGCTTTCGAGAGGCGAACAAACAACGCCGTCAAGTCCTGCGTCGGCTGCGTTTGCGGCATAGTGCATAACCGTGCCGTCAAGCGGAGCGGATATAAGCAACTCGTCGTGCATAACCTGTTCGCTAGTCGAAGTAAGCTGTGTGACCGCGATAAGCAACGGACGCGTGCCGTCTTCGAGGGTGAGCCCCTCGATTGCGGCTCTCATCATCGCCTTTCCTCCGCCTGCGTGCAGATTGCACATATCCACGTCGAGCCCTCTCAAAACGCTCATAGCTTTTTTCACGGTGTTGGGAATGTCGTGAAGTTTCAAATCGAGAAATATCTTATGCCCGCGCCTTTTGATTTCCTTTACAATTGCGGGACCTTCGGCATAATAAAGCTCCATTCCGATTTTGACAAACGGTTTTTTGCCTTCGAACTTATCCAAAAAACCATAAACTTCCGCCGCGCTTGAAAAGTCTAGCGCGATAATTACGTCCTTACCCATATCAATCTCCTTTCTGTTCCGAAATATATACTTCTAATTTTGTTTTTAGTTTATACCTGTTTTACTTTACGCTTTGCTTTACGCGTTAACCGCGCTTTGTTCGCTCAAAGCCTTAAACCGACTCGGATATTATCCTCTTTCCCTTTTGCAGACGTGGTTACACAGACTGCCGCGTACAACCTTCACGCAATCACTTGACTGCAACTCCGACAATATCTCTCAGACTGTCTATTTTGAGTTCTTCCATCACTCTCGGAAGGTCGCGGATAATATCGCGGCAGGCGCAGGGATTTATGAGATTTGCCGCGCCGACCTGAACGGCGGTTGCCCCCGCCATCATCATTTCAATCACGTCCTCGGCGCTGCTTACGCCGCCTATGCCCATAATAGGCAGGTCTACCGCCGCATAAACTTCGCTCACCATTCTGAGCGCGACGGGGAACACCGCAGGTCCGCTGAAACCGCCCTTCCCGACGGATATTATCGGCTTTCTCTTTTTGAGGTCAATCCTCATTCCCACCAACGTGTTAATCAAACTTATGCCGTCCGCACCTCCGTCGCGAACCGCGCGAGCCATATCGCAAATGCTTGTCACATTCGGGCTTAATTTGACGATAATAGGCTTTGTAGAATGTTTTTTAACCTCTTTAACCAGCGATTGCGCGACTTTCGGTTCAACTCCGAACGCCATTCCGCCGCCTTTTACGTTGGGACAGCTTATGTTGAGCTCTACTGCAAAAACTTTATCGCACTCGTTGAACGCCGCAACGGTGCGGACATACTCGTCCACGCTGTGACCGCCGACGTTTGCTATAACTTTGTCGCCGTAAACCTTTTCGAGTTTGGGGATTTCCTCGCCTATAACCGCGTCAACTCCCGGATTTTGCAAGCCTATCGCGTTGATAAGCCCCATACTGCACTCGGCAATTCTCGGCAGCGGATTGCCGTAACGCGCTTGTAGCGTAGTTCCTTTCAAGGACATAGAACCGAGAACGTTTATGTCGTAAACGTCCGCAAATTCGTATCCGAACCCGAACGTTCCGCTTGCCGGTATAACGGGATTTTTCAATGTATGATTGAGATATTTTACCGATAAATCCATATTTACTCCCAAATAATCTCGCTTGCCTCGAACACTGGACCTTCCTTGCACACGCGCTTAAAGCCGTTTACGGTCTTTATACTGCAACCCATACAGGCTCCGAAACCGCAACCCATACGCGCCTCCAAACTCAACTGCCCGTTCTCGTACGCACCTGCGAGCGCACGCATCATAACCGTAGGTCCGCACGCGTAATAGACGTCAAACTCGATATTGTTTGCGGCTATTGCCTGCAACACGTTGCCGCGAAATCCGCGGCTTCCGTCGTCTGTCGCTATTATCGTATCGGCAACGACCGAAAACTCTTTTTCGTAATAAATTTCGTCCACGTTTCTGAACCCGAGCACGACGACGGGACGAATGCCCTTTTCGTTAAACTCCGCCGCAAGCTGATAAAGCGGCGCGCAGCCTATTCCGCCGCCGACGAGCAAAGGCTTTTGTGCGGCAAGCGAAAATCCGTTGCCCAAGTCCGTAAGCACGTCGACGCGCGCGCCCTCGCGCAGTCTGCCCAAGGCTTCTGTGCCTTTACCCACTTCTTTTATAAGCAGAGTTACGACTCCGCCTTCGTAGCGGGCAAGACTTATGGGACGGCGCAGATAACAGCCGTCTGCGGTAAGCTCGACAAACTGTCCCGCACGCATTTTTTCTGCGCCCGAAAGTTTGAGTTCGAACACGCTCGCGTTCAGTCTGCGGTTTTGAATTACGGTAAGAATTTCCTGTTTCATATACTCCCCGTCAACGCTCGGTGATTGTGGATACTTTGAACGTCATATCTTCGAGTACGTCCAGCAGCGCTTCTACGGTATCCTGCGACGTGAACAGCGTAATGTTGTTTTCCACCGCGCAGCGTCTTATTTCATAACCGTCGCGCTTGGTACTTTCCTCGTCCAAATCGCGGGTGTTTATAACGTAAGTGACGTGTCCTTTTCTTATGCTTTCGAGTATTTCGTCGCTTCCTTCGCTTATTTTCGCTTTACTGCGCGCCTTAATGCCGTGCGCGTGCAAAAAGTCCGCCGTACCCTTGGTCGCCTCGATGTTGAATCCGAGCTCGTAAAAACGCCTTGCTATGGGTAAGAACGCCTCCTTGTCGCATTCGGCGATTGTCATAAACACCGTGCCGTAATTTTGCACGCTCGTGCCCGACGCTTTGAGCGCCTTATATAATGCGCGCTTCATCTCGGTATCATAACCTATCGCTTCGCCCGTCGACTTCATTTCGGGGGAGAGATACACTTCCATTCCCTTAATCTTCGAGAACGAGAACGCCGGTGCTTTGACGTACCATTTCTTAGGCTCGGTTTCGGGATAAACATAATCGAACCCTTGGTCCTTCAATGATATTCCGAGCATAACCTTTGTGCCGATGTCCGCAAGCGAGTATCCCGACGCTTTGGATATAAAAGGCACCGTTCTCGACGAGCGGGGATTGACCTCTATTACGTAAACGTCTTCCTTATCGTCGACGATAAATTGGATATTGTAAAGTCCGACTATGCCGATGCCGATGCCGAGTTTTACGGTATAATCTATAATCTTCTTTTTTACTTCGTCGCTTATGCTGAACGTGGGATATACGCTTATGCTATCGCCCGAGTGCACGCCCGTTCTTTCGATGTGCTGCATAATAGCGGGGCAGAACACGTCTTTTCCGTCGCACACCGCGTCGACCTCGAGTTCTTTGCCGAGCACGTATTTATCGACCAAAATAGCGTGTCCCGTGTTAAGTGCGGACGCAGATTTAAGATATTTTCTGAGTGCCTCCGGCGTGGACGCAATCTGCATCTGCCTGCCTCCGAGAACATAGCTTGGGCGCACAAGCACGGGATAACCGATACGTTTTGCAACTTTAAGCCCGTCTTCTGCCGTAAACACCGCTTCGCCCTTGGGCTGAGGAATGCCCAGTCTGTTCATTATTTTCTCAAAACAATCTCTGTCTTCGGCATTTGTAATCGCATCTACGTCGGTGCCGATAATCTTAACCCCGAGTTCGTGCAATTTGTCCGCAAGATTGATTGCGGTCTGTCCGCCCAGCGACACCACGACGCCGTCCGGCTTTTCAAGGTCGATAATGTTCATCGTATCCTCTACCGTGAGCGGCTCGAAATAAAGTTTGTCCGACGTTGTGTAATCGGTGGACACCGTTTCGGGGTTGTTGTTTATGATAATCGCCTCGTAGCCTGCGTTGCGAATGGTCCAGATTGCGTGTACGGTGGAATAATCGAATTCGATACCCTGTCCTATTCTTATGGGACCCGAACCAAGCACGATAATCTTTTTCCTGTCGCTGACAATGCTCTCCTGCTCGTCCTCGTACGTGGAATAGAAATAAGGAACATAGCTTTCGAACTCGCCTGCGCAAGTGTCCATCATTTTATAGACGGGCATTACGCCGAGTTCTTTGCGTTTGAGGTAAACGGCTTCCTCCGTGCTGTTCCAAACCTTGGCAAGATATTTATCGGAGAACCCTCTGCGCTTTGCCTCTCTGAACACCTCACTGTCAAACGGATTGGCTTTTACAACCGTTTCAAATTCCACAATATCGCGGATTTTGCCGAGGAAGAACATATCGATTTTGGTGATAGAAGCAATCAGACCTATATCCCCGCCGCGCTCGAAAAGTTCGGCAATCGCAAACAGCCTGTCGTCGGTGCTGTCCTTGATATAATCGTACAGCTCCTCTCTCGTCCAGTTGTCGAATTTGGGTATCCATATGTGAATTGCGCCTATTTCAAGCGAACGAATGGCTTTGAGCAGACTTTCTTCAAAAGTTCTGCCTATGCTCATAACTTCGCCCGTCGCCTTCATCTGCGTGCCGAGCTTATTTGACGCCGTATCGAATTTATCGAACGGGAAACGCGCGACCTTGGTGACGATATAATCGAGCGCGGGCTCGAAAGACGCAGGCGTGTTCGCAAGCATAATCTCGTCGAGATGCATACCCATCGCAACCTTTGCGGTGACTCTCGCAATGGGATAACCGCTCGCCTTCGACGCAAGCGCGGAGGAGCGGGATACGCGCGGATTTACTTCGATGAGGTAATATTTGAATGAGTGAGGGTCAAGCGCGTACTGCACGTTGCAACCTCCCTCTATTTTGAGTTCTCTGATTATTTTCAGCGCGCTGTTGCGCAGCATCTGAACTTCCTTATTAGTGAGCGTCTGCGCAGGCGCAACGACAATACTGTCGCCCGTATGCACGCCGACGGGGTCGAGGTTTTCCATACTGCAAATCGCAATCGCCGTATCGTTTGCGTCGCGCATTACCTCAAACTCAATCTCCTTAAACCCTTTGACGCTCTTTTCCACGAGAACCTGACCGACGGGCGAGAGTTTGAGCGCGTTTTTCATAATATCGCAAAGTTCCGCCTCGTTTTCGGCAAAGCCGCCGCCCGTGCCGCCCAAAGTAAACGCAGGACGCAAAACCACGGGGTACCCTATTTCCGCCGCCGCTTCTCTCGCTTCGTCCGTGCTGTACGTTATTTTAGACGGAATGACGGGTTCGCCTATTCTCTCGCACATTTCCTTGAACAGTTCTCTGTCCTCCGCCATCTCTATGCTTTCGAGCGAAGTGCCGAGCAGTTTTACGTTGCATTCGTCAAGCACGCCGCTTTTGGCGAGCTTCATTGCGAGATTGAGTCCCGTCTGACCGCCGAGTGCGGGTACGATTGCGTCGGGACGCTCATAGCGTATTATTTTTGCGACGTATTCGAGCGTCAGCGGTTCCATATAAATTTTGTCCGCCATCATCGTATCCGTCATTATGGTTGCGGGATTGGAATTTGCGAGTATAACCTCGTATCCTTCTTCTTTAAGCGCGATGCACGCCTGCGTTCCGGCATAATCGAACTCCGCCGCCTGACCTATTACAATCGGTCCCGAACCTATTACAAGCACCTTTTTTATATCCGTTCTCTTAGGCATTTTTCTTCCACTCCTCGATGTTGGCGATAAACTTTTCAAACAATCTGACGGCATTGTGCGGACCTGCCGCGCCGTCGGGCATAAACTGAACCGCAAAAACGCGGTTTTTTGCGTCCTCCGCGCCTTCAACGGTTTTGTCAAGCAGATTTACGTGGGTGATTGCAAGTTCCGTTGCTTTAACCGACTGCCCGTCAACGGCGTAACCGTGATTTTGCGCCGAGATTTCGATATTTCCGCTTGCGCAGTCGAGCACGGGGTGATTGCTTCCTCGGTGTCCGAATTTGAGTTTATAGGTTGTTGCTCCGTATGCGATTGCAATAATCTGATGCCCGAGCCCCACGCCCATAATCGGGACTCTGCCTTTAAGACTTTTGACCAACTCCGCAACCTCAGACACGTCGCAGGGATTTCCCGGACCGTCGCTTACGAACACACCGTCCGGATTGAGTTTCAAGACTTCGTCCGCGCCGATGTTAAACGGCACCATCGTGACGTTGCAGCCTAAGCCGTTTAACGCCTTGATATGTTGATGTTTTATCCCGCAATCGATTGCAACCACGTTGTAACGGTGATTTGGAGTACGGCTGTACCATCTCTTTTTGCAACCCGCGCGAAGCACCTGTCCCTCGGGCTGTTTATACTCTTTTATGACCTTGACCGCGTCTTCGTCAGGAGTGTCTGCGTCGGTGAGATAGGCAATCATCGTGCCGTTGTCGCGAATGGTACGCACAAGCTTTCGCGTGTCTATACCCTGCATTCCGGGCACTCCGTTTTCCTCCAACAACTCTGACAGCGTCTTCGTATAGCGGAAGTTTGAGGGCGCGTCGTTGTAATCTCTCACGATAAACGCTTTAAGCAACATACTTTTGCTTTCGTAATCCTCGTCGGTAATGCCGTAATTGCCGATAATCGGGTAAGACATCACGATTATCTGGTCGGCGTAATTGGGGTCGGACACAATCTCCTGATAACCCGCCGAGGACGTGTTGAACACAATCTCGCCTATGGCGTCGACGTCTGCGCCGAAACCCGTCCCGATAAAGACGTCGCCGTTTTCAAGCACTAATTTTCTTGCGCGCTTTTCCATATTATATCTCCGTTAAAAATTGTAAATACGCATTTAGCGGTCACGCTCATTCCTTCAAACGGCGTGCTGCTGCCGAGGCTCTTTAACTCCTTGCCCCGTATAACCCATTTCGCAGACAGGTCTATTCCCGCGACGTTTGCCGTTTCCCCGTCTTTTATCTCTCCGCCCGATATTCCGAAAATCTTCCGAGGTTTGACGGACATTGCGTCAATCAGTCTTTCGAGGCGCACCTTCCCCGTAAGCACCAAGTGCGTATAAAGCACGGGGAACGCCGTTTCCAGCCCCACAACGCCCATAAGACTTCCCTTCAATCCCTTCGACTTTTCCTCGTCGGAATGAGGTGCGTGGTCGGTTGCGATTATATCCACCGTACCGTCTGCAAGTCCTTCTATAAGCGCGGCTCTGTCCTCCGAACTTCTGAGAGGAGGATTCATCTTAAAACGTCCGTCCTCGCGCAAATCGGCGTCCGTAAGCGTCAGATAATGAGGCGCGGTCTCGCAAGTGACGGGTAAACCGCGTCTTTTGGCGTCTCTTACGAGCTCCACCGTTTCCTTTGCGGAAACATGGCAGATATGATAGCGGCAGCCCGTTTCTTCGACAAGTTTTATATCGCGCGCGACTTGCGCGTATTCGCTTGCCGAACATATGCCCGTGTGGTTGTGCTTTGCGGCATATTCGCCGTCATGAATATATCCGCCGCGAAGCAGGCTTTCGTCCTCGCAATGCGCGGCAATCATTCTGCCCGCACGCCTTACCCTTATCATCGCTTCGCGCATAACTTCTTCGCGCTGTACGCCTTTACCGTCGTCGGAAAACGCAAGCACTCGTTTTGAAAGCCCTTCTATGTCGGATAATCTTTCGCCCTTTTCTCCCACCGTCAGCGACGCGTAAGGATAAACCGCAGTTTTCGCGTCGCGACGGATTATGTCCTCTTGCGCTTTAAGATTGTCTATGCTGTCGGGCACGGGGTTTAAGTTGGGCATGCTCATAAGCGCGGTATATCCCGCGCTTGCCGCCGCAAGCGTTCCGGTAGATATTCTCTCTTTATAAGAAAAACCCGGCTCTCTCAGATGAACGTGTACATCTGCAAAACCGGGAACGATAAGTAAATTTTGCGATTGATAAACCTGTACGTCGGAAGGAATAGTCTCGGGAGTTGGATTTTGAAAAAGAATGCCCCCGTCAAACGCCACATCTCCGACCGTAAGTCTGCCGTCGGTATATAAAGTCGCTCCTTTTAAGAGAACCACTATATGCCTCCTTAGATTTTTTCTATTGTATCACAACACCTTGTTTTTGCAAAACGATTTATCTAAATTTGCAAAGATTTTTACCTTCAAATTACGAGTATTCTTCATC
>DBFJGL010000011.1:0-33322 GCA_048394785.1 Christensenellales bacterium
GGCGTTGCCGAGCATATCGAGGGTGACGGTTTTGAGGTCGTAACCCAAGTCGGAGGAGATGTAAGTGCCGCCCGTGAGAATTGCGATGTCTTCGAGATACGCCTTTCTTCTGTCGCCGAAACCGGGAGCCTTTACCGCCACGCAGTTGAACACGCCTTTGAGTTTGTTAACTATAATGGTGGTGAGAGCCTCGCCTTCGATGTCGTCGGAGATGATGAGCAGCTTCAAGCCGTTTTTAAGCACCTGTTCGAGCAGGGGAAGGATTTCCTGAATATTGCTGATTTTCTTATCGGTGATGAGTATTGCGGGGTTATCGAGTTCCGCTTCCATTTTCTCGGTGTTGGTGACGAGGTAAGGGGAAACGTAACCGCGGTCGAATTGCATACCTTCGACAACGTTGAGTTCGGTGTGCATCGCCTTGCCTTCTTCGATGGTGATTACGCCGTCTTTGCCTACTTTTTCCATTGCGTCGGAAATGAGTTGACCTATGCTGTCGTCGCCGGCGGAGATTGCCGCAACCTGCGCGATAGCGGTTTTGTCTTCAACGTCCTTGCTGATTTTTTTAAGTTCTTCGACGGCGGCGTCGGTTGCAAACTGAATGCCTTTTTTGAGCACCATCGGATTTGCGCCTGCCGCTACGTTTTTAAGACCTTCTTTTACGATTGCCTGAGCGAGAACCGCCGCGGTGGTGGTACCGTCGCCCGCCACGTCGTTGGTTTTGGTGGAAACTTCGCGGATAATCTGCGCGCCCATATTTTCAAATGGATCTTCGAGAGAAACTTCTTTTGCGATGGTTACGCCGTCGTTGGTGACGAGGGGCGCGCCGTAGGGCTTGTCGAGCACGACGTTTCTGCCCTTGGGACCGAGCGTGATTTTGACGGTATTTGCCAGAGTGTCGACGCCTGCTTCCAAAGCCTTTCTTGCGTCGTCGCCGTATTTATATTGTTTAGCCATAATATATCTCCTTTAATTATTATAGTGTGCCGCGCGCCTGACTCTGCCGCGGCGGCAATGCCGATACAAGTCGTTATTATTCGACGATTGCGAGAATGTCCGCCTGACGCACGATGACAACTTCTTCGCCGTCTATTTTGAACTCGCTGCCGGCGTATTTGGAATAGATTACGGTGTCGCCGACTTTTACCTTCATTTCAACTTCTTTGCCGTCCACGTTTCCGCCGGGACCTACCGCGATTACGGTTGCCAGCTGGGGCTTCTCCTGCGCGGAGCCGGGAAGTACGATGCCGCTTGCGGTCTTTTCGTCGTTTTCGATTGCTTTGATGACAACTTTGTCAAACAGGGGTTTGATTGCCATATTTATGCCTCCAAATAAAATTCTGTTTTGGCACTCACAGTGCCCGATTGCTAACAATATATATCAATGTTTGCCAGATGTCAATATATTATGCAAAGTTTTTGAAATTTATATGTCAAAAGCCGCATTTTCGCGCTTAAAAGATTGCGTTATTGACAGTCGGCATAAAAATAAATACAATAAAAGAGGTAATAATCCCCGATAGCGTGACGATTATAGGTAGCGGTGCGTTCAGTGGTTGCAGAGGTTTGACGAGCATAACGATTCCCGACAGCGTGACGAGCATAGATTGGGATGCGTTCAGTGGTTGCGACGGTTTGGCGAGTATAATAATCGGTAGCAGAGTGACGATTTTAGGCAATTCGGTGTTCAGCTATTGTTCAGCCTTGACGAGTGTTAAATTTAACGGAACGGTTGAACAGTGGGATGCGATTACAAAAGGTGGTTCTTGGAATTCCGGTTGTCCGTTTACTGAGGTTGTGTGCTCAAATGGCACGGTGAGTGTATAAAAATATTTGATATTTAAGACGGTTAAAACAGAGGGTGATTGCCCTCTGTTTTTCGTTTGGGACAAATATATGTGCAGTATAGGTTGTCGTCGTTTATTTTGGGGATTGCCGCGTTCCGTTCGTGTTACTCACTTCACTCGCGATGACATCTTAACTCTCGCGTGTCACTGCGAGGAGCTTTGAAAAAGCGACGTGGCAGTCCCCTATGTAGAGGAATGGCTTATGGGCGATAAATAGGTTTACGTTCCTGTTCGGGGGATTGCCACGCTACACTCATACATTCGTTTCGCTCGCAATGACACTGTGACATAAGCCGAGCAAGCGGATAAAACACAATGACACGATAAAATAAATTTTGCAAACGGAAAAAAATTGTAATGACACCTTAACCCCACGTGTCACTGCGAGGAGTGAAACGACGTGGCAGTCCCCTATGTAGAGGAGTATCGCCGTATATAAGTTATCGTCGCCTGTTTAGGGGATTGCCACGCATTGTAAACAATGCTCGCAATGACACGGGAATATGAACAAAGTGCTTGTATAGCAACTCTTAATGCGTAAGCCCACCCCCCTCGCGAAAATCTTTGCGCTCGTTTGATTGCGCCTGATGACGCAATGTTACTCGCTTCTTTATTTTCGCTTCTTCCGCGTGTGTTATGTTACGCACTACGTGCTCCACGCTTAAGCACACGCGGTTTTTTCCCTATTTCTCGTAGGGGGCTTGGCGGATTGCGCGGCGGAGCAACGTGTCTTGTTATGTCACTCGGTCAGGCAAAAGGTACGAACAAAATTTTTGCCCTCCCTTGTACAGAGTATCAACCGCGCAAGTCCTATTCGTCGGGGCGTCGCCCCTCCAGCACACCGACACTCTTCGTTTGTACTTTACTGCTCAACACTCATTATCGTCGCCTTTTGCACCCGCTCAAAGTTTACGTTAAACCGTGTATATGGTTTGCCATTCCTATTTATGGGATTGCCACGCTACACTCATAAACTCGTTTCGCTCGCAATGACACCGTGATATAAGCTGAGCAAGCGGATAAAATGAAATGCAATGACACGATAACATCGCGTGTCATTGCGAGATAGAAGAAATTAAATAACATATAGATTATATATTGAATATACGTCATTTATTTGATATAATGATTATACAAACTAAGGAGGTGCAACTATGAAGATAGAAATTTTTGGCAAGAACTATAACGTAAGCGACTCTTTGAAGAACATCACCGAGAAGAAATGCGCCAAGCTTGACAAATATTTCCAGGACGATGAGAACGCCGTTGCGAAATTTGTCGTGACTCTCGAGGGCAACACCTACACCACGGAGCTTTCCGTGACGTATCGCGCGCAGTCTTACCGTGCTACCGCCGAATCCGACACTCCGTTTGACAACATCGACGAGGTCATTCCCCGCTTGCTCGGGCAAATCCGCAAGCAGAAGGACATTTGGGGGAAGACCAAAAAGGGCACCGAAAACGTATACGACGACGAAGAATGAGAGTCGGCGTATCCACAGCAACATTTTTTACAAAGCTATTGACCGAGGACTCGTTCTCGGTCATTAAACGCTGCGGAGGAGAGGTGGCGGAAGTCTTTTTGACGACTTTCTGCGAATACGAACCTTCCTTCGGCAAACTGTTAAAGGAAAGAAAGGAGAGCGCGGGGTTGGAGATATATTCCATACACGCGCTCAACACCGAGTTCGAACCGCAGTTGTTCAACGTTGCGGAGCGCACGCGGACGGACGCGGAAAAGGTGTATCGCAAAGTGCTTGCCGTAGGCAGGGAAATAGGCGCGAAATATTATACTTTTCACGGCACGTCGCGTCTGAAAAAGTCTACGACGCTCGACGCGGAGCGCGTGGGCAGACGTATGCGCGAACTCGGCGATATGTCGCTCGATTACGGCATTACGCTTTGTTTCGAGAACGTGCATTGGGCGGCGTTCAACGCGCCCGAATTTTTTGTGCCGGTAAAAGAACTTGCCCCTAATATAGGCACCGTGCTCGATATTAAGCAGGCGCGCCAGAGCGGCAGAGATTGGCGTGAATATCTCGACGTTATGGGCGATACTCTGAAAAACGTGCACGTTTCCGACCATATCGGAGATAAAATCGTTATGGCGGGCAAGGGCGAGTTTGAGTTTTGCGAGCTTGTAAAAGAACTCAAAACGAGAGGTTTGGATACTCCGCTCGTGCTGGAACAGTACGCAGGCAATTACGACTCTTTCGACGAAGTCGCGGAGTCTGTTGATTATATCAAAAGAATTATAGGAGAAGTATATGCAAATTAAGTTCGATTTCAACAATATGATGCGCGAATATATCGGCGACGAGGGTATTGCCGAAAAGGAAATCCTCGCGCTTAAAGAGGAAGCGGCAGACGCGTACGCTTATTTCGAGAAAAACCGCGGCACCGCTATGATGGGGTGGTCTGAACTGCCTTACAATCAGGAGCAGGTGGTCAAGGACATCATAGAGTGCGCCTGCGACGTCAGAGAGAAGTTTGAAAACTTCGTGGTGCTCGGCATAGGCGGCAGCGCGCTCGGCCCGACAGCCGTTTTCACCGCGCTCTGCCATTTCCGTTACAACGATTTGCCCAAGGAAAAGAGGGGCGTAAAGTTCTTTGTGGAAGACAACGTCGACCCCGAAAGAATGCTCGCTCTGCTTGACGTAATCGACGTCACCAAGACTATGTTCAACGTGGTTACAAAGAGCGGCGCGACGTCGGAAACCATGAGTCAGTATCTCATCATTTCGGATATACTCAAAAAGAAACTCGGTAAAGATTGGAACAAACACATCATCGCCACCACTTCCGAAAGCAGAGGCAATCTCATAAAACTCGCTAAGGCGGAGGGTTTCAAAACATTCTTTATACCCGACGGAGTGGGCGGACGTTTCTCCGAGCTTTGCCCCGTGGGACTTCTGCCCGCGGCTGTGCTCGGCATCGACATCACGGGACTCCTTCGCGGAGCGGCGGATATGGACAAGCGTTGCAACAGTGCCGACGCGTTCAAAAATCCCGCGCTTATGGCGGCGGTGCTGCAGTACATCGCTATGAAAAAGGGCAAGAATATTTCCGTTATGATGCCTTATGCGGACAGCCTCAGATATATGGCGGATTGGTATTGCCAGCTTTGGGGCGAAAGTCTGGGCAAGGCGGTTGATTTGGACGGCAAAATCGTAAATGCGGGTCAAACTCCCGTCAAGTCCTTGGGCGTCACCGACCAGCACTCTCAGGTTCAGCTTTATACCGAAGGACCGTTCGATAAGGTTATTACCATCATCGGCGTCGAGCAGTTCCGCGGCGACGTGGTTATCGCAAACGGCGCAGAGGAGTTCCCCGACGTCAATTTCCTGTGCGGACACACAATGGGCGAGCTTATCAATACCGAACGCGTAGCCACCGAATACGCGCTCACGCGTTCCAAGCATATGAACAACACTCTGTTATTGCCCGAAATCAACGCAAATACCGTCGGACAGCTGCTTATGTTCTTCCAGCTCGAAACCGCGTATTGCGGAAAATTGCTCAACGTGGACACCTTCAATCAGCCCGGCGTCGAGGAAGGCAAAAACGCAACTTACGCGCTGTTCAACCGCAAAGGTTACGAGGAGAAAAAGGCGGAACTCGAAGCCGCACCCAAAAAACAGGAAAAATATATTATCTGATGTACACGTTTTTCGCGCTGTTAAACAGAATGAAACTTGTAGAGAGGTGGTCGCTTATGCGTTCCACCTCCAAGGAAAACCTTATGGAGCACGCCGCGCAGGTTGCGATTGTAGGCGAGGCTCTCGCCATAATCAAAAACAGTCTTTACGGCGGAAGCGTCGACGTGCATAAGGTTGCGTCGCTCGCGCTTTATCACGACACGGCGGAGGTGGTCAGCGGCGATTTGCCCACCCCCGTCAAATATTATAACCCCAAAATTAAAGCGGCTTACGGCGAAATCGAGCAGGTTATCATAGATAAACTGCTTGCGTCCTTGCCCGAATTCGCGCAGGATAACTATGCCGATATGCTCCGTCCGAACGAGAATTCCGACGAGTATAAAATTATGAAAGTCGCGGATAAACTCAGCGCGTTCATAAAGTGCGTCGAGGAAAAAATGTCGGGCAACAAAGAGTTCGACACCGCATACAAACGCATAAAAGAGCAGTTGGACGAGATGCGTCCCGAACACCCCGAACTTGCCTATTTTATGGATAATTTCGCCGCAAGCTTCGGCAAACAGGTCGACATCTTATGATTGAGCTGAACGGCGTCGCAAAACAGTATCTGTACGGCGCGCGCGTGCTCGGTGTTACGGATATGCGCATCGACGACGGCGAGATTATTGCCGTTGTAGGAGGAGAGGGCAGCGGCAAAACCACTTTTTTGAAGGTGCTTGCAGGAGTTGAGAGCTGCGAGGGCGAGGTGCTTTTCAACGGCAGTCCCGTCACTCTCAAAACCGACGACGTCATTATGATGTTCGACGATATGGCGATGTTTAAGCACAGGTCGCTGAGATACAACGTCGGATATCCGCTTGCGGTGAGGCGCGTAGACAGACGCGAAATCAAAGAAAGAGTGGACGCGGCGGCGGCTCTTACGGGAGCGGCAGGCGCGTTGGATACGCCTGCAGGTCGTGCGGATATAGAGGATTTGCGGCGGGCGGCGGCGGCAAGGCTGTTTATACGCGACGCGAAACTTCTTATACTCGACGAACCGTGCAGGGGACTCGACCGCATGCGGGCAAAGGCGTTTTGGAGCGAACTTGCGCCTCTGCTTCAACAAAAGAAAGAAGAAGGAGTCACGGTTGTTTTTTCCACTTCGGACATAGCCGAAGCGGTGAGCATTGCCGACAGAATAGTCGCGCTGAATGCAGGCGCGATAAAGCAAATAGGCACGAGGAATGAGCTGTATTACTCACCGTCGAGCGTATGGGCTGCGGAAGCCGTAGACGAAAACTATAACGCCGTTTTTGCGGAGCTCGGCATAAAAGACGGCAAACCGTTTGCAAAAACGGAATGCGGCGAGATTGATTTATCTTTGTCGGCGCACAAAATACGAGGCGAATACACGGGTAAAAAAGTCATTTTGGGAGTGCATTCCGAAGACTTTATCAAAGTGAGCGAAGCCGATATGCCCGTCCCGATTAAAGTAAAGTATTGCGAGGGCGCGGGCGGAGGATATATACTGCACACCGAAAACGGCTGGAAGATTTTGTCGGACGAACCTTGCAAAAGCGTGCGCGCACTGCCCGACGGGAGCAGAGTTTTGCTGTTTGACAGCCGCAACGAATGCAGTATAATGAAGTATGAAAATAAATCCGATTGCGGAAAAACGAACGCGATAACGGATAGCGCCGATGACGGGGAGCGTAAACAAAAATGATTATTTTGGGCATAGACCCCGGGCTCGCAACAATGGGTTACGGCGTTATATTTGCGGATAAGGGGACTTTCAAGGCGGTGGATTACGGTGTCGTGACCACGCCGAAAGAAAAAACGCTTCCTCAGCGGTTGGGACTTTTGGAGGAGGGCGTTCGCGCGCTCATAGAAAAGTTCCGTCCGGACGCCGTTGCGGTGGAGGAGTTGTTTTTTTCCAAAAACATAACCACGGGTATAGCCGTAGCCGAAGCGCGCGGGGTAATATTGCTCACCGCGGTAAAATCGCTCGGCGACGAAGTGTACGAGTACACGCCCAATCAGATTAAACAGGCAATGACGGGCTACGGCGGCGCTGATAAGAGGCAGATGCAGCTTATGGTCACCGCGCTTTTGCGCTTGAAAAGCGTGCCCCGTCCCGACGATGCGGCGGACGCGCTTGCGGTCGCGCTCTGTCACGGGCACACGTCGAGGCTTGCCGGAGCATTCAGAATAAAATAACGCCGAGAGGCGGAGCGGAGTTTATATGTACGGTTTTATAAGCGGTCGGCTTGCGGATAAATCCGAGGGCAGACTTGTTGTGGAAAACAACGGTATAGGCTATGAGATAGGAGTCAGCGGAAACACCTTTTTCGACGCGGGAAACGTGGGCGATAACGTCAAAATTTACACCTATCTTTACGTCAGAGAGGATACGTTTGCGCTGTACGGTTTTTTGCGCAGAGAAGAAAAAAATCTGTTTCTGAAACTCATAGATATAAGCGGCGTAGGTCCCAAACTCGCAATGCAGATTTTGGGCGGTTATGATTTGAAAACGCTTACCGTGGCGATAGCCGCAGGCGATATAAAGACTCTTTGTAAAATAAAGGGACTTGGCAAAAAGACCGCGGAACTTATCGTACTCAACTTAAAAGAACAGGCGGCGGAAAGCGTTTCGGGCGCGGAAACAGGTTCTGGCGGAGTGCTCGGAGGCGACGAGGAAGCGGCGGTCAGCGCGCTTATGTCGTTGGGACTGAGCGGCACGGAAGCGGTGAAGGCAGTCGGCGAAGTCGCAAAGACCGTGACGGGAACGGCGGAGATTATTGCCGCTGTGCTCAGGAAGATGAATTGACAAACAGGCGGTTTATAAGCGCAAAACGAAAGGATAAAGTATGATTGACGACGAAAGAATTATTAGCAGTCTTGAACTCGACGGCGACGAAGCGGATATAAGTCTGCGTCCTCGCAGTATGGGAGAGTATGTGGGACAGGCTAAAATCAAGCAAAATCTCGACGTGTATATCACCGCCGCCAAGGCCCGGAACGACGCGCTCGATCACGTTTTGCTTTACGGACCTCCCGGGCTCGGCAAGACGACGCTCGCGCACGTTATAGCAAACGAACTCGGCGCGCAAATCAGAGTGACGTCGGGACCTGCCATCGAGCGCGCGGCAGACCTTGCCGCAATTCTCACCAATCTCGAAAAGGGCGACATTCTGTTTATAGACGAAATTCACAGGCTTAACAGAAATATAGAAGAAGTGTTGTATCCCGCAATGGAGGACTATTATCTCGACCTTGTGTCGGGCAAAGGTCCGATGGCAAGCAGCATAAGACTTCCTCTCAAAAAGTTTACGCTTATAGGCGCGACGACGCGTGCGGGAATGCTTAGCAGTCCGCTCCGCGACCGTTTCGGTATGATGCTTCGTCTTGAAATGTATTCGCCCGCCGAGCTTATGAAAATAGCGCAACGGGCGTCCGCGCTGCTCGGTTTCGCAATAGATGCCGACGCCGCGGAGGAACTTGCGAAACGCAGTAGGGGAACTCCGAGAATTGCCAACCGACTGTTGCGCCGCGTGCGTGATTTTGCGCAGTACGAGGGGCTTGACAAAATAAATCTTGCGGTCACCAAAAAGGCGTTGAAGCTTATGGACGTCGACGAATTGGGGCTTGACGCCGTAGACAGATGCGTGCTCGAAGCCATAGTCGATAAGTTCGGCGGCGGTCCCGTCGGACTCGATACGCTTGCCGCAAGCACGGGCGAGGAAGCCACAACCATCGAGGACGTGGTTGAACCTTTCCTCATTCAGCTTGGTTTTATTACGCGTACTCCGCGCGGCAGAGCGTGCACCGACAACGCTTATAAACATCTTGGCAGAGTAAAACCGCAATAAATGTGAAATGCAGCGCGCAAACGAAGCGCGTTTTCAAATGTCACTGCGAGCGAAGCGCGGCAGTCCCCTAAGCAGAGGACGGTAACCTATACACGGTAACCCCGCGTGCGATTAAGAGCGAAGCGCGGCAGTCCCCTAAGCAGAGGACGGTAACCTATACACGGTAACCCCGCGTGCGATTAAGAGCGAAGTGCGGCAGTCCCCTAAGCAGAGGGTACGCTTCATATACAACAGCACAACGGTTGTTAATATGCACTCACACAAACAGGTTAAAAAATATGGAGCTTAAAACGTCCGATTTTTATTACGATTTGCCCGAGGAGCTGATTGCGCAGATGCCCGTAAGTCCGCGCGACAGTTCCCGTATGCTCGTTTACGACAGACAGAGCGAAAATATCCAACATAAACATTTTTATGATTTGCCGTCCTATCTGAAAGCGGGCGACGTTCTCGTCATCAATAATACGAGAGTCATTCCCGCGCGAATGTTCGGGAGGATAGAGGGCAGGCAGAGCGAGTGCGAAATACTGCTTTTGAAGCGCGTCGATTACACGACTTGGGACTGTATTATGCGGCCTGCGCGAAAGGCAAGACTCGGCAACAAAATCAAAATTTCGGACGAACTCGAAGCCGAGGTTACGGGTATCGGCGATTATGGGGCGCGTACGCTCAAATTTTCGTTTGACGGAGTGTTTGAGGATATTCTCGACAGAGTGGGCAATATGCCTTTGCCGCCTTATATCAAGGAGAAATTGAGCGATAAAGAGAGATATCAGACCGTATATTCCAAAGAGGACGGCTCCGCCGCCGCGCCCACCGCAGGGCTTCATTTTACACCCGAACTTATGAATAAAATCAAGGGTATGGGCGTCGAGTTTGCAGAGGTACTGTTGCATATCGGGCTGGGAACTTTCCGTCCCGTGAAAGAGGAAAATATCCTCGACCACGAAATGCACACCGAGTACTATGAGATTGACCAAAAGAATGCGGAAATAATAAATGCCGCGCTTCGCGAAGGGCGCAGGGTGATTGCCGTCGGCACAACTTCGGTGCGCGTATTGGAAACCGTCGGTGATGAAAACGGCTTTGTAAAGGCGTGTCGGGGAGATACGAAAATATTTATTTATCCCGGCTATAAATTCAAAACTGTCAAAGGTCTTATAACCAACTTTCACCTCCCCGAAAGCACTCTCATTATGCTCGTATCGGCATTTATAGGGCGCGAACAGACTCTTAAAGTGTATAATACGGCGGTTGGAGAGAAGTATCGCTTTTTTTCCTTCGGCGATAGTTCCCTCTTTTTATAAGCGGCGCAATACTGCGTCAAGATGCGGCAACCCTCAGTCATTTACGGCATAGTAAACTCCTTCGGGTTTTCCTCTCTTTCCTTGTCTTGCTTGCTTCTAAAAAGAGGGAGGGTGCGTCTAAACAATGGTTGTTGGGATTGAACCGCGTATTGCGGAGCGGCGGATTTCTGCGTTACGCTTCGGATGAACGCTCAGTCACTTAGGGTTACTAAGCTCCTTTGCATTCGCCTTGCGTGCCTTGAACTTCTTGCTCCGAGAAACCGACAGATTGCACGATGTTGCGACACGGGGATAGAGCCCGCTGCGTCAAGATGCGGCAACCCTCGGTCATTTAAGGTTAAAACACGAAGTAAAACGGCGCAAGATATACACAAATGCACTTGCTGAAATCGGCGATAAGCCGTAGACAATAGGATAAACAAAGAGGACATAATATGAGATACGAAATTACGCACGTTTGCAAACAGTCCGGAGCTCGCACGGGGAAAATTTACACCGAACACGGCGTAATAGATACCCCTTGCTTTATGCCCGTGGGGACAAAAGCCACCGTAAAGGGACTCGCGCCCGAAGAAGTGGCGGCTACGGGCGCGCAGATTATGCTGTCCAACACTTATCACCTGTACCTTCGCCCCGGTCACGAACTCGTTGAAAAAGCAGGCGGTCTGCATAAGTTTATGAATTGGAAGGGCGCGGTGCTTACGGACAGCGGCGGTTTTCAGGTATTTTCTCTCTCGTCGCTCAGAAAAATCACCGACGAGGGAATGACGTTCAACAGCTTTATAGACGGCAGTAAGCATTTCTTTTCTCCCGAAAAGAGTATGGAAATTCAACGCGCGCTCGGCGCGGACATCGTTATGGCGTTCGATCAATGCACCGCTCCCGACATAACACACAAAAAAGCTCGCGAGGCAATGGAGCGCACGCTTAAATGGCTCGACCGCTGTTCCAAAGTCGAACTTAAAGAACATCAGACAATGTTCCCGATTATACAGGGCAACATATACGGCGATTTGAGGTTGGAGAGTTTAGAGAGGACTTTGCCTTACGCAAAATGCGGCATTGCAATCGGCGGCTTGTCCGTCGGCGAGTCTGCGGAAAAAATGTACGAAATGCTCGACGTGCTCAAACCGCATCTTCCCAAGGAACAGCCGTGCTATCTTATGGGCGTGGGTACCGCCGATTATATTGTCGAGGGCGTCGCGAGAGGAGTGGATATGTTTGACTGCGTGTTGCCCACCCGAATAGCTCGCAACGGCACGGCAATGGTCAAAAACGGCTTTTTAACTATACGAAACGCACCGTTCAAAGAGGACTTTGCGCCGATTGAGGACGGTTGCGACTGTTATGCCTGCCGCAATTATTCGCGTGCGTACATACGTCATTTAATAAAGGCGGACGAGATTATGGGAGGCAGATTACTGTCCATACACAATATCCGTTTTCTCGAAAGGCTTGCCGCGGATATACGTCAGGCAATCAACGAGGACCGTTTCGGCGATTTCCGCAAAGAGTTTATGGCGCAGTATCAGGGCTAAAAAACGGCGGCAGTGAGTGTTGAGCAGTATAGCATAAACGGAGAACGTAGGTTTGCGGGAGGGGCGACGCCCCGACAAATAGGACTTGCGCGGTTGATACTCTGTACAAGGGAGGGCAAAAATTTTGTTCGTACCTTTCGCGAGTGACATAATAAAACCCGTCGCTCCGCCGCGCAATCCGCGAAGTCCCCTACGAGAAATAGGAAAAAACCGCGTGTGCTTAAGCGTGGAGCACGCAGTGCGTAACATAACACACGCGGAAGAAGCGAAAATAAAGAAGCGAGTAACATTGCGTCATCAGGCGCAATCAAACGAGCGCAAAGATTTTCGCGAGGGGGGGGGTGGACTTACGCATTAAGGGTTGCTATAAAAGAATTCTGCTTGTTAGATAGATTTCTCGCAAATATAAACTAACTTGCTTGTTGAAGATTAGCATTAAATATGCTTAAATTATGGAGTTTTGCCGTAAACTGCGTTTATTCGGTTGCTTTTAAGTCGCACATAGTGTATGATATGCTAAATAAATTGAGCCGCAGGCGTTGCGGCTGAGGAGAAAAAATGTTCGCAAATATTTTGGCTGTAAGTGGACAGCAAATAGCAGTATATGTCGTCATAGCGGTAGTGCTCGTGCTCTTTATCGTTATGTCCATCGTTCCTCAGAAAAAAAGACAGAAGGAACAGCAGAATATGATGAATTCGCTCGCGGTGGGCACCAAGATTATGACCATCGGCAGAATGGTCGGCAAAATCACCCAAATCAACAGCGATAATACTCTTATCGTCAACGTAGGAACCGAGAGTTCCCCCACGCTTATCGTAATCGATAAAAACGCGGTCGGTCTTGTGCTTGAAAACGTCGCGGCTCCCGCGCCTGCGCCTGTCGCGGCAGAGGAAGCAAAGGCGGAGAAGGAAGAAGTCAAAGAGGAAGTAAAACAGGACGATGAACCCGTGTTTGCAGACGAACCTATTGTAGACGGCGAACCCGTTGCAACCGAAACCGCAGAGGATAAAGCGGAAGAAGTCGCAAACGAAGAACCCGCAAAGGAAGAAGCAAAGGCTTCCAAAAAGAAGAATAAGTAATTGAAAATCTATCGATTTTGCAAAAGACGCTCGTCGGGCGTCTTTTTGTTTTTGCGGCAAATTTACGAACGGCGGTTTATTTGATATAAAGCGGAAGTTCCGCTCGATTTGAAAACGCAGAGAAATTTTGCGCACCGACTTTACGGCGCGGCGCGGATTTTTAACGAGCGGCTAAGTCGTCGGGCGGACGATAAAAGGAAGTTGCAGTTTATGTTTTATGCGAATTTGCGGTAAATGCGGGGAAAAGGCATATCGGCGCGTCTGCGGCATAAAATTTAGTATGCGAAACTCAGAAAACGTCAAAAAGGACATATTCGATATTGTAAAAGCGGTGCTGATAAGCACGCTGTTCGCGCTTGCGTTCGTGCTCGTATTCGCACTGATAATAAGATGGGCGAACGTGGATGACAGCGCGATTATGCCGGTAAATATAGTCATAAAACTCGTTTCAATCGTAATCGGCGTGGCAATCGGCTTCAAAAATCCGCAAAACGGCATACTCAAAGGCGCGGCGACGGGGTTATTTTTTATGTTGCTGACCCTTTTGATTTTCGCTTCGCTCAACGGTTTCAAGGACGTCGGGTTTAATTGGGTGGACTTAATCAGCCTTCCCATAGCGGGCGGCATTGCCGGAATAATAACCGTAAATCTGAAACACGCTAAATAAAGAAAAACGGATTTCCGACGCTCCCCGAGCCTTCAAGCTCGGGGTTTCGGCATATTTTGGAAGGATGATCCGACGCGCGTTTTTAATGGTGTTTAACATTGTCCAAATAGAGGAATTTTGTTGACTTAATATGTAAATATATATATAATCTTATTGTTTTACTTATATGGAGGTCATCCTGTGAACAAAAATAAGGCAATCGTAGTCCTTACGGTTATAAGCGTGTTCGTGATACTGATGGCGGTTTTCGCGTTGGTCAGTTTTCCTATCGGGAACACCGTTTACGATTACACGGGCTATGCAAAGACCATAAAGCTTGGTCTTGATATGTCGGGCGGCGTGTCCGCGGTTTTCCGCGTTGAGAACGACGGGCTCGGCGATTTGGATATGCGCATAGAGGGTACCGTAAACTCTTTGCAAAGTATGCTCGTGTCGAAAGGTTACACCGAGGCGGTTGTTACGACGTCCACAAGCGGCGGCGACAGATTTATCCGCGTCGAGGTGCCTGACGTCGACGACCCCGAGAGAGTGCTCGAACTTATCGGCAAACCTGCCACGCTGGAATTCAAAAAAGAAAATTCTTCGTCGGCAGACGCCATCATCGTGGGTAAGGATCACCTCGAAAACGCGTTTGTCACAACCGACGACAGCGGCAATTTCGCGGTAGGTCTTAAATTCAACACGGAAGGTACGAAGCTGTTTTCCGACCTTACAACCGAGTTGCAGGGCGGAAAGGAGATGTACATTTTCCTGAACGGCGAACATTACAGAACGGTAACCGTCAACGAGCCCATACCCAACGGTCAGGCTATAATCAACAGCTCGGGCAATCCCTACACTTATCAGGAAGCGTATGAATTTGCCACGCAGCTGCAGTCCGGTACTTTCGCGGTTAAACTGACGTCCACCGAAGTCAAGAACATTTCTCCGACTCTCGGCGCGAACGCAATTCAGAATGCGGTTATCGCAGGCGCAATCGGCATCGCGCTCATCTTCATTCTGATGGCGGTCGTTTACAGAGGACTCGGACTTGCCGCAGACCTTGCGCTTATCGTTTACATTCTGCTTCTGCTCTGGTTCTGCGCGCTTCTCCCTTGGGTTCAGCTCACTCTGCCGGGCATTGCCGGTATCCTGCTGTCCATCGGTATGGCGGTCGACGCGAACGTCGTCATATTCGAGAGAGTCAAAGACGAGTATAAGCATACTTCAAAACCCATTCCCACAAGCATAAAGGCGGGCTTCAAGCGTTCCGCCGCGGCAATCATAGACGGCAACATCACGACGCTTATCGGCGCGGTGGTGCTGTGGGTTATCGGTTCTGCGTCCATAGTCGGCTTTGCGGTGACGCTGTTCATCGGTATCATTCTTTCGATGTTCACGTCGCTGGTCGTCACGAGATTGATTTTGAAGTGCTTTGTGCCGCTCAACAGCACAAGCGAAAAATTCTACGGTCTTAAACGCGCAAAACGCGAGGAAGAAAACGTCGAAGTTGTCGAAGGGGAGGAACAGGCTGTATGAAAAAGTCGGATAAATTCTTGAAAGCCTTCAATAACTTCAAAGTCAGCAAATATACAAAAGTCTGGTTCACCATACCCGCGGTTATTCTTGCCGTTGCAATCATAGTCATCGTTTCGATAGGCGCGACTACGGGCAACTATTCCAATGCGGTCGGCATCGGCATCGACTTCGAAGGCGGTACCATTCTCACCGTTACGCTCGACGAGAGCAAGGGTTATACCTATGACGGCGAAGTCGACAAGATTAAAGACGCCATTCAGAGCGAAGGCGTTGCCGTAAGTTATACTCAGCGCGAGGACGGAGTCGGGACGGAGTTTTCTATGGTGTTCCGCTATAAGAACATCGACGGCGACGACGCAACCATTAACGAGCGCAATATCCGCATCCGCGATAAAATAGACGCGCTTTATCCCGACATTATAAATGCGGAAACCACGTTTATCACATATGAGTCGATAGGCGCGACGGCGGCGAGCGATTTGCTTTCCAAAGCAGGTATAGCCATTGCGGTGTCCACGCTTCTTATCCTCATATACATCGTATTCAGATTTACGCTTGTCAGCGGTATCGCGGCGGTGCTCGCGCTGTTGCACGACGTCATCATTTTGTTTGCGTTGACGGTTATTTGCAGAATACAGATAAACACTTCGTTCGTAGCGGCAGTCATCACAATAATCGCGTATTCGATTAACAATACGATTATAATCTTCGACCGTTGCCGCGAAACGCTGAAACCGTTGAAGGGACAGAAAAATATCAATTACAGAGAAATCGGCGACAACGCGGTTATCGAAAATATGAACAGAACGGTGCTGACAACCGTCACCACTATGTTCGCGATTATTTTCCTTGCCATACTCGGAAGCGATTCCATACGCGAATTCGCAGTGCCGATTATCCTTGGTCTTGTGGCAGGCTTCTATTCGTCAGTGTTCCTCGCAACGCCTATGTGGAGTGCTTTGAGTTATCAGTACGATAAGCTCCGCGAGAAATACGCGACGCGTAAAGGAGTAACCTACGAGAAGAAGGACGAGGAGGAGGTTGACCTCACCGTCGCAAAGGATAAGAGAGAGGACGACGATGAGTTCGTGAGCGGCAGGAGCGTTAAGACGGCAGGAGAAAGTACGAAAGCAAAATCCGCGTCCAAACCGCAGAACAAGCCGAAAAACAAACCTATCTATAAGTATTCCAAGAAGAATACGACGTTCAAGAAAAAGTAAAATATTCGTTACGGTGCGCCCTTTAAGGGCGCACTTTCACAAAGGGGAATATCAGGGGAAATGACCATCACCGCGCAAAAGTTCGACGACGCGAATAAGGACAGAGCATGCACTCTGTCGCAACGACTCGGAATTTCCGAGCGTTTCGCGCTGTTGCTTTTGTCAAGAGGTATGCGCGAGGACGAAGTCGTTCCGTTTCTGAAACCGAGCATAGCGGATATGTCGTCGCCGTTTGCCATAGACGGTATGAAAGCTGCGGCGGACAGACTGCTTAAAGCGGTTAAAAATAAGGAGAGCATTCTCATTTTCGGAGATTACGACTGCGACGGCATATGCGCCATATCCGTGCTTATGCTTGCGCTTCGCGATAGAGCCGACGTGTTTTATTTTATTCCCGACCGAAATAAAGACGGCTACGGTATGAGCGTAGACGCGCTTAAAAGCATTATTGCTTCCCGTCGTCCCGATATAGTTGTTACCGTGGACTGCGGAATAACCTCCGCAGCGGAAGTCGACTATCTGAAAAGCGAGGGGATAGACGTAATAGTCACCGACCACCACGAGCCGCAGGAGGTTTTGCCCGATTGCATAATAGTCGACGCAAAACTGTCGAAACAGGGATTTTACGATTATTGCGGCGCGGGCGTCGCGCTGAAACTCGTTGAGGCGATGTTTGGCAGAGACGAGGCGGTCAAATATATTGATATAGCCGCAATAGCAACCATTGCGGACGTCGTGCCGTTGAGGGCGGACAACAGAATAATAGCGTATTTCGGACTTAAAGCGATAAAAGAAAAACCGCGTAAAGGCATATCTTTGCTGTTGGGGCGCGACAGTGCCGATTCGGGCGAAATTATGTTCAAACTCGCGCCGAAAATCAACGCCGCAGGCAGATTGGGTTCGGCGATGAAAGCGGTGGATTTGTTCCTCGGCGACGATTATTTTCTGTTGAAATCGCTGTGCGAGGAGTTGAACCGCGACAATGAGAAGCGCAAAGAGCGTTGCGAAAAGGTAGTGGCCGACGCAAAAAAAATGCTGAGAGGACGCGATTTTTCAAAGGTCGGAATGATAGCTTTGTACGGCGAGGGCTGGGAGGCCGGCGTGCTCGGAATAGCCGCGGCTCGGCTGACGGAGGAGTTCAAACGACCGTCAGTTCTGTTTACCGACAGCGGCGGCGAGTTGAAAGGTTCGGCTCGCTCCGTACCTTCCGTCAACGTCTTTGAGCTTTTTTCGTCGCTGTCGTCTTACTTTATATCTTTCGGAGGGCACGCGCAGGCGGCAGGCGCGTCGGTAGAGAAAGCTCGGTTTGACGAGTTTGCGAAAGCCGTCAACGAAAAAGTTCTGTCCGAGCATTCGCTTGACGAATTCACTCCCGATACCGAGTGCGAAATGTCGCTTGACGACAACGGAAATTTGCTTCGCTTCGCCAAGGAATTGCAGATGTTGGAGCCCACCGGTTACGGCAATCCGAAGCCTACGTTTTTGATGTCGGGTGAGAATTTCAAATTTGAAAGCATAGGTTTTACTCCGCACGTAAAATGCAAAAGAAACGGGTGCGACTTGCTCGGGTTCTCGCGGTTTCCAATGCTTGTTGCGGCAGGCGCGGGAAGCGTCAGATTAGAAGTTACGCTCGGCATAAACACATTTCAGAATAACGTATCCGCGGAAGGCATAATCAAATCCGCGGCGATAGAGAAACTCAACGTATCCGACGAGGCGTGCGCGGTAAACTCGCTGCATCAGCTCGAATACGAGGGACGGGTTGACGTTGAACAGATTGACGCAGACCGATTGAGCGAGCTTCTCGCAATGCCGTTCGGTACGCTTGTCGTGTGTTTTAACGGCAGCGATTACGAGAGGCTGATAAACGCCGTAGGGCGCGCGGCTGACGCAGGCGTTGCGGTGGGCAACACCGGCAGGTTGAATCCGCAGACGACGGTATTGGTTGCTCCTCAGCAAGACTTTGACTTCGGGTTTTATTCCGACGTGGTGATTTGCGGCAGACCTCTGAGCGACGGATATATTGCGTATATAGAAAAGTTCGGAGTAAAAACATATGCTTTCGGCGATTGTTCCGCAAATCGAATAAGCGTTACGCTTCCTCGTATGCGCTCGGTTTTCAATGAGTTGAGAGCGTTGTCGTCGGGGCGCGAGCGCGCGCAGAGTCCGTCGAAATTGTTTGCGCTCATAAGAGATAAACTTAAAATTTCTCAAAGCGAATTTTTCGCCACGCTGAAAATGTTGCAGGATACGGACTTGATTTCCGTGTCGGAGAGGGGTATTATTAACGTATCCAATAAAAAGACGGATTTGACTCAATCCGTTGTTTACAGGAATATAATCGCGCAATGAACGAACTGTTGGTTAAACTCAGAAAGGCTTATCCCGAAAAGTACGCCGTGATAAAAAAGGCGTACGAGTTTGCCGCTGCCGCGCACGATGGGCAGAAGCGCAGTTCGGGAGAAGCGTATTTCGTACACCCTTGCGCGGTGGTGGAAATTCTTGCCGATTTCGGTTTTGACAGTTCCACCGTGATTGCGGCGTTTTTGCACGACGTGCTCGAAGACACGCCGGTTACTCCCGAGCAGCTGAGAGAAGAATTCGGCGACGAGGTGCTCGAACTCGTAGAGGGCGTTACAAAACTCGATAAACTTCAATTCGTAAACCGCGAAGAAGCGCAGGCAGAAAATTTCCGAAAGATTTTCTTTGCAATGGCAAAGGATTTGCGTGTAATCATAATTAAACTTGCCGACAGATTGCATAATATGAGGTCGCTCGAATATCTGCCTCCCGAAAAACAGCAGTACATTTCGCGCGAAACGCTGGATATTTACGCGCCGCTTGCAGGCAGATTGGGCATATCTTTCTTCAAGTGCGAGCTCGAAGATTTGGCAATGCGTTATATCTATCCCGACGAATATGCGCATATTACGGAGGGCGTAAGCAAAAAGCGTTCCGAGCGGCAGGGGTTTTTGGACGCGATTTGCAAGCAGATTGTGGAGCGGCTTGACAAATTGCACATTCACGGAGAGGTGAACGGCAGACCTAAACACTTCTATTCCGTGTACAAAAAGATGAAAAATCTCAATATCGAAATTGACCAGATATACGATTTGCTTGCCGTGCGCATCATCGTTGACACGGTAAAAGACTGCTATACAATGCTCGGCGAAATTCACACTATGTGGAAGCCCATGCCGGGCAGGTTCAAAGATTATATCGCAATGCCCAAAGCCAACAACTATCAGTCGTTGCATACCACGGTCGTGACGCCTTTCGGCGAAACCTTCGAGATACAAATCCGCACTTACGAAATGCATAAAATAGCGGAGTACGGAATTGCCGCGCATTGGAAGTATAAAGAGGGCACTACAAGTACGGACAGCGACCTCGACAGTAAAGTCAGATGGTTACGCGAGGTTATGGACGCGCAAAAGGATATAGGCGGCGCAAAGGAATTTATGGACGCCGTAAAAATCAACGTGTTCGACGACGAAGTGTTCGTGTTCACGCCCAAGGGAGACGTCTACGGCCTGCCCGTAGGCTCGACGCCCATCGACCTTGCATATAAAATTCACTCCGCAATAGGCAACAAGTGCGTCGGCGCAAAGATTAACAAGAAAATAGTGCCGCTGTCCACAAAATTGCAGACGGGCAATATCGTTGAAATCATAACGTCCAACGCGGGCAAAGGACCGAGTCTTGATTGGCTCAAATTCGTGCATACCGCGTCTGCGCGCTCCAAAATCCGTTCTTATTTCAAGAAAGAGATGAAGGAGGAAAATATTCACCGCGGCAAGGATATGCTCGAAAAGGAGGCTCAGCGCAAGGGGTATAACCTCAGCGAACTTATGCTTCCGCAGGTTTTGGAGGGTATATATCAGCGCCAGTCGTTAGGCGGCGAAGATGATTTGTACGCGGCGGTCGGCTACGGCGGACTCAGCACCGTGCAAGTGCTTACAAAGCTGATTGAAGGTTTCAAGAAGTCAAAGCCGATGACTCTTGACGAACTTGAAATCAAGTCGGACAAACCGAAACAAGCCCACTCGAAAAGCGGTATTCTAATCAATGGAAACGCCAATTTCACCGTTAGAATGGCGCAATGCTGTATGCCTGTGCCGGGGGATGAAATTGTCGGATATATCTCGCGCGGACGCGGCGTATCGGTACACCGTAAAGATTGTCCCAACGTCAAAGGTATGGAAGATGAAAGACTTATCGACGCAAGTTGGGATACCGACGGCAACGAAAGTTTCAACGCCACGCTTATGATAACCGCGGAAAACAGAGGGGGATTGCTTGCTACCGTCACAGCGCATATTGCCGCCGCTAAAATGGCGATTATGGGTGCGAACCTCAAAATCGACGAGAAAGACGGTCTGGCTGAAATCCTCATTACGGTGCAGATTAAAAATATAGGCGACCTCGAAGACCTTGTGCGCAAAATCAAGAGCGTGGAAGGCGTTTTGGAAGTAAGAAGATAGACGCCTGCAATAAATGCGCGTCCGATTGCACCGTATATACGCGTGTCAAAGTCCGCAACAAAGCCGCATCGGCATCGTAAACGGATATAACAGATATAATAAATTCAATAAACATAAAAAGAGTACATAAGCATATAATCAAACTCGCAAAAGAGTGCTCGCAAACACGGAGCGGTAACACTATGAAACTTATACACATTTTAACAAGTCCGCTTGACACAAACACTTACGTCGTAATAAACGGCGGCGAGGCTTTCGTCGTGGATCCCGGCGACGGAGCCGATGAAATAATGCGTTTGATAAGAGCGGAAGGCGCAAAGCTTACCGCCGTACTGCTCACTCACGGACACGCGGACCACATAGGGGCGGTTGCCGCGCTGCAACGCGAAGGAGCGCACGTTTTTATACATCGAAACGACTTCGACATAGCGTCAAGCTTCAAAAATATGGCTTTTGCGCTGGGATATACGGTGGAAAAATTTACGCCCGACGTCTTGCTGGCAGGCGGCGAAACGCTTGCGATAGCAGGGCTCAAAGTAAAGGTTATGCACACGCCGGGGCATACCGCAGGCGGAGTATGCTATATTGTCGGAAATAAGATTTTTACGGGCGACACCTTGTTTTATATGTCGTACGGGCGAACGGATTTTCCGACGGGCAACTTCAAAGAACTCAAAAATTCCATTATCAACAAGTTGTTTGCGCTGAATGAAGATTATGAAGTATTCAGCGGTCACGGCGATACCACCACGCTTGATTTCGAACGTCGCAACAATCCCGTAAAAGCCTGATGATTACGCTGTTTATCGACAACGAGAACTATCTCAACGACTTATCGGAACTTGTGCGACCGTTTGAGCAAAGAACGGATGAAAATATTTCCGTCCGCTTAGAATACCGAAATATGTGCGGCGAATTGCGCGTTGACATATATGCGGACAAGTTTGAAAACTTTAAGAAAATTTATCGCTTCCCCGTTTGTTCGAGTGCGCAAGGACTTGAAAAAAAGAGAGAGGAAAAGAGATGCCTTAAAATTGCGTTGTACAGAACGCTGGTGTTTCTGACGGGAATAAATCTTCCTTACGGCTGTCTTACGGGCATACGCCCGACAAAACTCTTTTCCGAGTACGGGGAGAATGCAAGGCAAGTTTTTTTGCAGGACTTTTCGGTGTCCGAGCGCAAGGTCGATTTGATTGAACGCACGACAGCAGTTCAATCGCCCGTGCGCAACCGCGGCGACGGTCACGACGTGTTCGTGTTCATTCCTTTTTGTCCCACGAGGTGCGCGTACTGCTCTTTCATATCTCTGCCTTTGGACAGGCAGAAGAAACTTGTCGAGCCGTACGTCGAGAAGCTGATTGAAGAAATCGATTTAATTAAACACATTGTAAAAACGCGCAATATAGATGTGCGTTCGGTATACGTCGGAGGTGGAACGCCGACTTCGATTTCACCGCTTTTATTGGATAGAATATTGAAATCGCTGACCTTTGACGTAAAAGAATTTACTGTGGAAGCGGGCAGACCGGATACGCTCTCGGAAGATATTGTCGGAGTACTGTCCGATAACGGCGTCAACCGCATTTCCGTAAATCCGCAGACTTTCAACGACAAAACGCTTCAACTTATCGGGCGCAGACATACCTGTGCCGATTTCGAGCGCGCATACGCGCTCGCCGAAAATAAGTTCGATATAAACACCGATTTGATCGCAATGCTTCCGGGGGAGAGTTTCGAGGATTTTGCGTATTCTGTGGATAAAGCCGCGGAGTATAATCCCGCAAACGTAACTGTGCATACCCTTTATCTTAAAAAGGGCAGCGCGCTGAAAGCGGCGGGATATAAGCACGCCGATTACGATACAGCCGTAAAAATGGTGGATTACGCCTACGATACGCTGTCGGGAAAAGGTTATAACCCTTATTATATGTACAGACAGAAATACACGGGCGGCAATCTCGAAAACGTGGGTTACGCAAAAGCGGGCAAGGAGTGCGTCTATAACGTGGATATAATGGAGGAGGACACGTCCATTCTCGCGGCAGGCGCGGCGGCTATATCCAAGAAGTTGACAAAAAGCATAAATCTAATCGAGCGCAACGCCAATTTCAAAGAACCGCTCGAATATATCAAACATTTCGATACGGTAATAAAAAGGCAGAAACAATTCTGGTTGGGAGAATAGTTCTGCCTGTTAATACTGAATTGCTTTTGCGGTTTAATATCGCGTATGTTTTTTCGGTTTAAGCCGTTTTCAATCTATACCGATTACTGAATTTCCGCTTGTTCGCAGCTTAGGTCGACCTGTTGCTCGCACTGCGTTTCCTGCGCTTTTCTGTCCTCGACTTCCTTCATCATCTTGGACAGAGTTTCTTCGGTGAGGAAGCATTTTTTCTTATATATGAGCATACAAACGGCGAGTGCCGCGGCAGGTATGATGCACATACACGCAAGCAGAGCCATTTTCTTTTCGTCGGGCACTCCGGATATGATGGCTTTTATGCTTTCGAGTTTTTCCGCGTCGGTAATGCCGCCCGAAGCCGCAAGATTTTCGAGGTCGGATATTTTATTTGTAAACGCAAGCACGCCCACTCCGATATATACAAGCATTACGATGCCCTGCATAAGCGCGCTTCCCATCTTGGCGGTGAAAGGACGCAGAGAGAATATAAGTCCTTCGTCGCGCTTGCCCGTTTTCCACTCGTTGTATTCCACGGTGTTTGCAATGGAAATTATCATTATCATATAGAAACCGTAACCCCATCCGGCGATGCCGTTGGCAAGCATCATAGGCACGAATTTCACCCACATTGCGGCAGAACCGGGCTCAGCCGAGGGGATTGCAAGCCCGAATACCATCATAAGAGCATATCCGATAATAAGGCACGCGCCGCAAGAGTAGAGCAGTTTGTTTCTTCCGAACTTCTTGGAAAGCAGCGGATAGAAGATGGTGAACGCGGTGGACGTAACCGCATATGCAACCGAGAACACTGTTGTCAGACCGCCTTCGTAGCCGAATTCGAAGTATATGTAGGACATACTCAGTCCGCCGCCGACTACGCCGGTGCACGCACAGAATATGAGCAAAACGACTGCGGTCCACAGCAGTTGGTCGTTTTTGCCTATGACCTTGAACATATCCTTTATGCTCATTCTCTTTTGCTTGATAAAGTTTTCGGGCAGAGGTTCTTCCTTGACGCCGAATATCGTGAACATCTGGAATGCGACCATAAGCACCGCGGACAAAATCGCTATGACCATATAACCGACTTTCGCGCTGCCGCCGATTGTGAACTGACCGTTGGTGAGCATAGGTATGAGCAGACCTGCAAGTCCGCCGCCCGCGCTTGCAACCAACTGAGCAAGCGACGTAAGCTTGTTGCGGTCGTGTCCCGATTTGGTGAGAGAGGGCAGCATTCCCCAATAGGAGATGTCGTTCATCGTGAAGGTTATGCTGAACAGGAAGTACATCGCGGCAAAGAAACCGATAAACGACCAACCGTCCAGACCTGTTGAAAACGTCGCTATTATCACTCCGCTCGACGTAATCGCGCCTATCAGCTGCCAGGGTTTGAATTTACCCCATTTGGTGCGCGTGTTTTCGACTATTCCTCCCATAATCGGGTCATTGAACGCGTCGAATATTCTTGCAACTATAATGATTATGCTCACCGCCGCAAACTGCGCGTCGGTAAGGTGCTTTGTAAACAGTATGTAGGATACAATATAGTTGGCAAAGAAATTATATAAAAAATCCCGTCCGAAAGTGCCTAGCGAAAACATAAAAAGATTTCGCACGGACAGCTTTTTTTCGGGTGCGCCGTTGCCGTCGGGCGTCGGATTGCACGTTTCGACAGGGGCGGCTTCCATCGCCTCCGCGTTTGTTTCGATAAAATCGCTCATAATCTTCCTCTCTCAATATATAAAGTTTATCATATAGCGCCGACGCATTCAACCCCAAAACGGAAAAAGTTTCGGTTATTGCGGGTTTTGACAAAAAAATATCTGCCGACGAAATTCGGCAGATATTTCAGGATTGTTCCGATAATGCGAACATAGTCTTATGCAACCCGGGGAGTCATTGCCTTATAAATTCTTCCGCGTGACAATGCGGGCAGTAGGGCAGTTCTTGTTCGTCGTTGACGATAACGTCTGCGTTGCAGTTTATACATGTGTATTCGCCCTTGCCGTGATTTTCTCCGCGTCGTAAAAGCATATTCACTCCTTGATTATAGTGTGGTTAAATTTTTCGATATTATTCGTCAAAATCCGCAAAATTAAAATTATCCGAAATAAGTTAAACGGCTTTTTCTCACAAAGCGCTATAAAGTTGCCAAACGCGCGGCGGAGTGCTATTATAACTGATAAATAAGATTATAAACGGATATAAGAGGTATATATATGCTTAACAGCACCGAAAGAGCGGCTTTGCGCTCTCTGGCTACGGAGTTAAAACCCGTACTTCAAGTGGGTAAGGGCGGGATAACGGACAATTTTTTAAGCGACTTGAACGCCGCGCTCGACGCACACGAACTCGTCAAGATTTCCGTGCTCAGGACGTCGGAGGAGGACGCGAAAACTCTGCTTGCAAGGCTTTCCGACGCAACTGACGCCGAGCAGATTACCGCGATAGGCAGTAAAGTCGTGCTGTATCGCAGAAGCGAAAAGAAAGGAGTCAAACACATCGAGTTTTAATGACGGCGGAATTGCGCTCGGATACCGTTTAAGCGGCAGCCGCCGCGCGTTGGCTGCAAACGCGGTTGCAGGCATAAAATAAATTTATCGGACTGATATGAGAGAAGATAAAACCAAGCTGACTCCTCAGAACGAGGTTAAACCGAAACCCGAAAACGCGGCGGAAAATTACGCGCGCGAGGAGTTGCTGCGCCATCGCAGAGAAACCGAGCGTTATAAGAAAAATTATTTCGATTATTACGACGACGTCAAAATCAGCCACAGGGAGGATTGGTAATGAAACTGCTCAAAAAGCTGTTTATAAAGGATTATAAAAACACCTCCGACAAAGCCGTCCGTTTCCGATACGGGTTGGTTGCGGGCATTTTGGGCATAATATCCAACGTCATTCTTTTCGCGCTTAAAATTACGGTCGGTATAATAGGCGCGAGCATAACGGTGGTCGCGGACGCCGTCAACAATCTGTCGGACGCAGGCAGCAGCGTGGTTACTCTTGTGGGGTTCAAATTGTCGTCGCGCCCTGCGGACAAAGAACACCCGTTCGGGCACGCTCGTTACGAATATCTCACCGCGCTCATAGTGTCGCTTATAACGCTTGCGATAGGCGTACTGCTTATGAAGTCGTCGGTGGAAAAGATAATAGAGCCGGTAGCGGTCACGGTCACCGCTTTTACGTACGCGGTGCTGGGAACCGCGGTGGTGTTCAAGATTTTACAGATGCTGATGTACCGCGATTTTGCAAAATCCATCGACAGCGGAGCGTTGCGCGCGTCCGCTGCGGACAGCCGAAACGACGTAATAACCACAATCGCGGTGCTTATTGCAACTGTCGTTATAGACGTCGCGGGTGTAAACATCGACGGTTATATGGGCGCGGTGGTGTCGGCTTTTATCATAATAAGCAGTATAAAGCTCATTATCGATACGATAAATCCCATAATAGGCACAAAACCCGACGAAGAGCTTGTAAAACGGCTTAAAGACAAAGTGATGTCTTACGACGGCGTTATAGGCATACACGACTTGATGGTGCACTCCTACGGCACGGGCGTTAATTTCGCCATTGCGCACGTCGAAGTGCCTGCAAACGTAGACGCGCTCAAAAGTCACGATTTGATCGATAACATAGAGCACGACGTTTTAAGAGAGCTCGGCATTCACTTCAACATTCATATGGACCCCGTCGACACCGAGGACGAGGAACGCGGTGAGATAGAGGAGCGGTGCAAAAGGATTATCGGCGAGTTGGACGACACGCTGTCTTTGCACGATTTGCGCATAGTGAGAGGCGAAACGCACAATAACGTCGTTATGGACGTGGTCATTCCGTTTGACAGCAAGACGGACATAAAACAGGTAAAAGACAAGCTTGACGAGGAGTTTTCAAGCAGCGATAAAAAATATTATTTTGTCGTGAATATGGACAGATAACTTCTTTACGGCAATATAATTCGGATAAAATTCAGGAACGGAATATACGAAAATGATAAGACAAGATTTGAGAAACGTCGCAATTATAGCTCACGTCGACCACGGCAAGACCACGCTCGTGGACGGTATGCTCAGACAGGCGGGCACGTTCAGGGAAAATCAGCAGGTGCAAACCTGCGTGATGGACTCCGGAGATTTGGAGCGCGAACGCGGCATAACCATACTCGCAAAAAACACGTCGATACATTATAACGATACAAAAATCAACATTATCGATACACCCGGACACGCGGATTTTTCCGGCGAAGTGGAGCGCGTGCTCAAAATGGTCAGCGGCGTGCTTTTGCTTGTGGACGCGGCGGAAGGTCCTATGCCTCAGACGCGTTTCGTCGTCGAAAAAGCTTTGTCTTTGGGACTTAAAATAATAATCGTCGTCAATAAAATCGACCGTCCCGACGCGAGACTCGCCGAAGTGGCGGACGAAGTGCTCGAACTGCTGTTGGATTTGAACGCCACAGACGAACAGCTTATGAGTCCCATTTTGTACTGTTCGGGCAAAAACGCCACGGCAAGCCGCGATTACAACAACCCCGGCACGGATTTGCGTCCTTTGTTCGACACTATAATAAATTACGTCGAACCGCCCGAAGGCGACGAAACGGGAGAATTGCAGCTGCTCGTATCCGCAATCGACTACAACGAGTACGTCGGCAGAATAGGCATCGGCAGAATAGAACGCGGCAGCGTCAAGGTAGGACAGGAAATCACCGTGTGCGACTATCAGCAGGGTATATCTCCGTACAAGAGCAAAATCGTCACGCTGTTTCAAATCGAGGGACTCAAACGTCAGCCCGTCGCGGAGGCGAACGTGGGCGACATAGTCTGTTTCAGCGGTATCGAGAACGTGACTATAGGCAACACTGTATGCTCGACGGCAAAGATAGAGCCCGTACCCTTCGTAAACATCGGCGAGCCCACCATAGAAATGAATTTTTCCGTCAACGACAGCCCGTTTGCAGGCAGAGAGGGCAAGTTCGTAACTTCGCGTCATTTGCGCGACAGGTTGTTCAAAGAGTTGTTGAAAGACGTTTCTTTGAGGGTTTACCATACCGAAAGCGCGGATACGTTCAAGGTGTGCGGCAGGGGAGAAATGCACCTCTCCATACTCATAGAAACGATGCGCCGCGAAGGATATGAATTCGGAGTGGGCACTCCCAAAGTCATTTTCAAGACGATTGACGGCGTAAAATGCGAGCCTATGGAAAGGCTTTTTATCGACGTACCGTCCGACTGCGTGGGTTCGGTTATGGAGAGAATGGGCACGAGAAAAGGCGAGCTCGTCACGATGAACCCCGCCGGCAGCCGCATCAGAATGGAGTTCGTAATTCCCGCGCGCGGACTGTTCGGCTATAAAAACGAATTTCTCACCGATACGAAAGGTGAGGGCATTATGAACCAGCTTTTCGACGGATACGCGCCGTATAAGGGCGCGATAACAAAGCGTTTTACGGGTTCGCTCGTTGCGTTCGAGCAGGGCGAGGCGGCGGCTTACGGATTGTATAACGCGCAGGAGCGAGGCATTTTGTTCATAGAACCGCAAACCCCCGTATACGAAGGAATGGTTGTCGGAATGTCGCCCAAAGCGGAGGATATACGCGTGAACGTCTGCAAGCGCAAACACGTCACGAATATGCGCGCCGCAGGCTCCGACGAGGCATTGAGGTTGGTGACGCCCAAAAAGTTCAGCCTTGAAGAAGCCATAGAGTTTTTGAACGACGACGAAATGCTCGAGGTCACGCCAAAGAATATCCGCATAAGAAAAGTGGTGCTTTCGGGCGCGCAGCGTATGCGTATGCAACAGCGCGAAAAGTGGGAGAGCGAAGATAACAATTAGATTTTTCATATCGCGCGACTTCCGCATAGAATTGTATAAAATATATCGATAAATCAAAAACCGCACGTTGAAGTGCGGTTTTTGTCAACATAAAGCGATGTTTGGTGCTTTTGCGAGCAAAAGCAATGATTGTTTATTTCTTTATTGTTTGCAGATATTGGTTGGCTATCGAAACCATACCGCTGTCCATTCTCGCAAGTTTTACGAGGGAGGACACCTTGAACGGCTTCAAAATCGTAAATAAGAATTTAGGTATTTTGTTGCCGGCATAGTGTTCGATCAACTCTTTGACTTCGGCGTTTTTCAGCAGTTCGCCCACCTTGTCGTTGACGGAGAAGTATGCGGGGTTTATACCGTCGGTAGCGTCGTTCGTAAACCAGTTGCGCACCATCGAGTGACTGTCGCAGGGGAGAACGTAATCGGGGTTGGGTTCGTTGACGCCGTTGAATTTAATGGAATGCTCCGAATGCTCGGTTACGGCGTGCGCGACGTTTTCGCCCGCGATGACGGGCACGTCTTTGAAGACGGCGACTCTCTCTCCTTCGGAGGTATACTCCGTGCCGTTAACGGTGAGTTTGACGGACGGTTCGTTGGTGTAGACTTTTATCGTCGTGGTGCCGACGGGACGGTCGATATATCTTTCTCCTCCGATGTGTACGAAAGGCTCCTCGCACCAATAAGACTTATACGCGTAGAAAGAATCCTTCTTGATTTTGCGGTCCATAGTGATAAGTCCCTTGTTGTTGCGTCCTTTCACTCCGCCTTCGTCGCGGTTTGCCGCGCCGAAATCGAACATATTCCACACATAGCTTCCCCACAGCCATTCGCGCTCGGTAATCGCCTTTACGTAATGCTCGTGCAATTCCGCCTGATACGCTTCGCTGTAATCGCCTTGCTGAGGCTTGTCGTTCTGATACTTTACGATGCCCTCCGCGCCGTATTCGGAAAGGCAGAGCTTGATTTCGGGGTTCTGTTTGTGGAACTCGTCAAGCCATCTGTCAAGCGCGTGATAGGTCTGCGCGTACCAGCCGAAATAGTGGTTGTATCCGAGAATGTCGGTTATGGTATTCATTTTGCTGTCCATACCGCACATCATAACCTGCGCCGCCGTAGTGGGACGGGTGGGGTCGAGGTCCTTTGCGAGCATATTGAGCTCACGCACGCCGCTTTCGACTCCCTTTGCTTTTCCGCCTATGGTTATTTCGTTTTCGACGCCCCAGCAGAAAATGCTCGCGTGATTGAAGTTTTGAGTTATGAGTTCGGTAAGCTGTTGTTTTGCGTTTTTCTGTTTTTTTGCGGAGAAACGGGATATTACGGGAACTTCAGCCCATACGAGGAAGCCCATTTCGTCGCAGATGTTATAGAATTTTCTGTCGTGCTGATAGTGCGCGAGGCGTATGGAGTTTGCGCCTACTTCCTTTATCAACTCCAAATCTTCGCGATGTTCTTTTTCGGTTAGAGCGTTGCCCATCCATTCTCTGTCCTGATGACGGGATACGCCTTGAAGCTTGATGTGTTCGCCGTTTAAGAAGCAGCCTTTGTCGGCCGTAAACGCAACGGTTCTGAAACCTATTCTGAAAGATACTTCATCCGTAACTTTTCCTTCTCTTTGAAGGGTGCACTCCAACGTGTAAAGATACGGGTCTTTCATACCGTTCCACAAATGCGCGTTTTCAACAGTGACGCTTGCGTGTTTTTGGGTGGCAGGCACGGTATACTGTTTTACATCGTTTCCTTCCGCATCTTTTACGGTATATGTGAGAGTATCTCCGTCCGTCGCGCCTTTTACGAAAGCGCGGAGCGCGATGACGCCTGCGCCATCACCGTTGACGGAGGGCGCGGCAAGCACGCCGCATTCGCCCGTGTCAAGGGAGAAGTGCAGTTCGTCTATGTCCGTGATGACGTTGACGTCGCGGTACAGTCCGCCGTAGAACGTGAAATCCGCCATAGTAGGGTAGACGTCCTCGAAATCGCTGTTATCCACAAATACTTTGACGATATTCGTTGATTGTGAGAGATAGGGGGTGACGTCAAATCTGAACACGGAATATCCGCCGCGGTGCGAGCCAGCTTCGTTGCCGTTTACAAGCACTCTGCACACGGAGTTTGCTCCGTTAAACTCCAAATAAGTAGTGCCGTTCGTGCCTGTGAGTTCGCGTTCGTACACGCACTCGCCTCTGAAATAATCGGCTTGTTTCTGACCGTCGATGCTGTTCCAGCTGTGGGGGAGGTTCACCGTTTGAGTTTCGCCCTGTTTGGTGAACTTCCAATTATCGTTTATGTTTATAATTTTTCTCATATAGACCTCTTTTTGCTTATATTAGCATAGTTTCGCGATTTTTGGAATTATGCGGCAGCGGTTTGTTTTTTCTCGCGCTTGTCCGACTTTGCGCGCGCTACCTTGTCGATATCCGCGTATGCGAGGAATATGACTTCGGGCGCGTCCTCCGAAAGACCGTTTTCGGCGGCGTAGTGTTTGCGTTTCAAAGCCTGCGAAATCTCAATGGTTTTTTGTTTGTCGAGATTGTAGATGAACAGCATCGCAAGGAACATAAGTATCGCGCCGATCAGGGGCAGAAGTATTGAAAGTTTCAAAATGCCGTTTGCCGTTGCGTCGGTTGTCGCGGCGACGTTGTTGGGGTCGAAGCCAACCGCGGCGATGAGCAGAGCCACCGCGCCCTGAGCGATTGCCTGACCTATCTTACGCATAAATGAGTATATCGAGTAAACCGTGCCTTCCTCTCTGCGTCCCGTCTTGTATTCGTGATAATCGACTGCGTCCGCGACGATTGACCAGGTGGCGAGAGTGAAAATTCCCGACGCGCCGAACCCGATTGCAACCAAAACTATGAAAAGCCATTCGCCGATTGCGTTTTTGGGGAAGGGGATAATCAACATAATCGCAAACGCGGCAATGGATATAAGAAGCGGCCAGGTGGACATTTCTTTTTTGCCGAAACGTCTTGTCAATTTGCCCATAAACGGAATGAAAACGACCATAGGAGCGGCAATGGCAAGAGTGCCGATAATCATCATGTCTACGTTCTTGAAGTACACCTGGAAGACGTAGCTCATCGTTGTTTGCAACGTCATGAAGAATGCGAGCTGGAACAGCGACGCCAGACACATACCGAGCGCGGGACGGTTTTTGACAAAGTCTTTCAACGCCTTTTTCAGCTCGTATTTTTCCGCTTTTTCAGGGGGAACGCTGCGTTCCTTGGTGAGGAAGTACGTCAGCATAAAGCCGACAAGTCCGACGGCTCCCATAACAATCGCAACCCAGATAAACACGTCGGGTTTTAACAAAACAGTGCCGTCCGCCGCCGTTTTCGAATCGTAAACGATTTTTGGCAGGATAATCATTACGGGCAGCATCGCGATGCCTGCGCCTATACTGCGCAGCGACGAAAGCGAAGCGCGCTGCGAAAGGTCGTCGGTGAGCACCGCGTTCAGCGAGCCGTAGGGGACGTTTGCGGCGGTGTACGCTATCGACCATACGCAGTACATTATCAGCGCGTATGCAAATTTGCCTGCATAACTGAACGAGCGTATGTCTATAAACATCAATATTGTCGTCAATGCAATTCCGAACGACGCCCAGAATATCCAAGGGCGGAATTTTCCGTTTTTGGACGGTTTGCGTTTGTCGACAAGCATTCCGATGACAGGGTCGTTTATGGCGTCGAATATCTTTGCAAGCACAACGATTATCGCCCATGACTCCAAAGATAAGCCCATACCCTGAGTGAAGAACAGCGAGGCGTATGTTCCAATCAGCTGAAAAGACATATTGCAGCCGAAGTCGCCCATCATATAGCCGACCTTATCACGTGCGCCGAAAGGTCGGTTCAATGCAACGTTCTTTTTCATAATTTCCTCCAAAATTTATTTTCCGCATTTGCGGTACTTATCCTTATCTCAAAAAGATGATGCAGCCGTAAAACAGTAAAAACATTCAAGCGCCAAAGCTCATATCTTTGAAAAACCGACTTTGCTTATCATCTTTTTTATTTGCATTATAATTATACAACAACTATTTTTCGGAATAAATGGACAATATTGCCAAAATAACTTGCAAAAATTGCCCTAAATTTCGCCCGAGTCTTAAATAAAATTATGGTTATCGCATAACGA
>DBFJGL010000012.1:0-2781 GCA_048394785.1 Christensenellales bacterium
TTATTATTCGGCATCAAACGAGGTTTACATTTGTTTTGCAGACTGCTTTCGTCGACATAAAAGTAAAGAAAATTTCCTTGACGGGCGTTAAACTTGCGTCGTGACGGTATATGTGGAACTCGTTATCTTCAACAACGCCGCAATCGACGCGTTTTTGACTTTGGCTGTGCTTACGGCGAGAAGACGGAAAATTTCGCCGTTCAGGGTAATCGCGGTAACGGTAATTGCAACATGCGCCGCCGTATGGTACGCAATAGCTCCCGAGCCGTGGCGGATAGCGGTAAGAACGCTGCTCGCTCCGTTGTGCGCGCTGATTATGACAAAGCCCAAGGACTTAAAGGACTATGCGGTGACGCTCGGAGTTTTTGCTGCTTTGACGTTTGCGCTTGGAGGTACGATAACGGGAATTAACAATCTTATCGGCGCGGATATAAGGGGGTACGCATTGCTCGGCATAGCGGCAGCAGGGCTGTGTTTCTGCACGGTTGCGCTTAACAGACTGCTTGCAAAAAGAAACGAGAACACTCGAAAATCGATGTCCGTTAACGTTGTGTTTAACGGAGCGCGCGCGTCGGCGAAGGGAATGTGCGACAGCGGTAACACGTTGTGCGACGCCTTTACGGGACTTCCCGTGGTTATGCTGTCGGACGAGCTTGCCCGAAAGCTTATTTCGGGACTTAACAAACCGTCGGAAAAAATCGAGGGGTACATAGAAGTGGAAACAGTGAGCGGACAGGCAAGTTTGCCCATTATACGGCTCGACGCGGTGGAAGTGGACGGAAAACGTATGTCCGCATACGGCGCGCTTACGGGAAGGAGTTTGGGCGAGTTCGATTTGATACTGCAAAACACTATGTTCTGATACCGTTGCAAAACGCAAACGCAACGTGCGGCTTCAAAAGCCGATTTTGCGAGTAAAGAACGGACGACAAAGTAAATTGCAATAGAATTACGGTATAAATCTACTGCGTAATTAGCCTGAGGGGAAAACTCAGCCGTAAGACAACGGTTGAAATAAACCGTAAATAAAAGCCGTAAGCGATAAGCAAATCGGCAAATTTATAAATATGCGCGTTAAGCGAAAACCGCTGTGACGCGTAACGTTCAACGACGGGGGTTAAAATGAAACTAAAACTGATACTGCAAAGAATACTGACTTTTCTCGGACTGCGCAAGCCGATGCGCGCGGACTATATATCCGGCGGAGATTCTCTGCCGTCTCCTATGAGCGCGGAGGAGGAAGCGGAAACCATATCGCGTTTTATGGGCGGCGACGAGGAGGCGCGCCTGCAACTTATCGAACGCAATCTCAGGCTTGTGGTGTACATTGCAAAGCGATTTGACAATACGGGCGTGGATATGGAAGATTTGATAAGCATAGGCACGATAGGACTGATTAAATCTGTAGGCAGTTACAAGCCCGACAAAAACATTAAGCTTGCGACTTTTGCTTCCCGATGCATAGAAAACGAGATATTGATGCATTTGAGAAAGATGAGTAAAGTGCGCGCAGAGGTCAGTCTTGACGAGCCTCTCAACGTCGATTGGGAGGGCAACGTGCTTTTGCTGTCGGACATACTCGGAACGGAGCCGGACGCAATATACAAAGACGTAGAGCTCAGCGCGGAAAAGGAGATGCTGCGCGAAAGTTTCGAGCATTTACCCGAACGCGAACGTCAAATAGTTGAACTTAGGTTCGGGCTTTACGGCAAGGAAGAAATGACTCAGAAAGAAATTGCGGAAATGATGGGAATATCTCAATCTTACATATCGCGGCTCGAAAAGAAAATCGTAAACAACCTTAAAAAGGATATAAGCAAACTCGGATGACCGAGTATGCTTATAAAAGAAAAATGTTTCGGGTTTTGATTTTCCGCATACGCCCGAACCGCGCCGAAATGGAAAAAAATGTATAAAAGTATCCGAACGGCAAATAATAAGTCTTACAATCTGCAATCCATAATCCGATTTTTATACACGCATACATATCCGAAAAGGAGGCAAACGTATGCGTGTTACTATTTGCGGCGTCGACACGTCGACGCTACCCAAACTCACCGCGTCCGAAAGCGACGCGTTGATAAGACAGATACAGCAGGGCGACGCTTCTGCCAAAGAACTCTTTTTGCGCGCCAATATGCGGTTGGTGCTGTCCGTTGTGGGGCGGTTTTCCAAAAGTCCCGAAAGTGCGGACGACTTGTTTCAGGTCGGAATGGTGGGAATGTTGAAAGCCCTCGATAATTTCGATACGACCCTCGGAGTCAGGTTTTCGACTTATGCCGTGCCTATGATAATCGGGGAAATCAAGCGCAGTCTGCGCGACCGCACCACGATAAAGGTGTCGAGGAGTATGCGCGACACCGCGTACCGCGCGCTCAAAGCCCGCGAACAGCTTGTGGAAACCTCTGTTAAAGAACCGGAACTTTACGAGATAGCTGAAGAAATCGGAGTGCCGCTGTCGGAAGTTGCGTGCGCGCTCGACGCTGTGAGCGAACCCGTATCCTTTTACGAACCCGTGTTTTCGGACGGGGACGAAGGTATGACGCTTATGGACCAAGTGGCGGACAAAAAGGAAAACGCCGACAGCTGGTCGGAGAAAATTTCTCTGTACGAAGCGTTGAAAGAAGTTCCCGAGCGTGAACTCAATGTGGTGAAACTGCGGTATTTCGAGGGCAAGACGCAAATTGAGATAAGCGATATTGTGGGCATTTCGCAAGCGCAGGTAAGCCGACTTGAAAAGTCTGCAATCGCACGTCTTAAAAGGGCGTTGGCATATTAGTC
>DBFJGL010000013.1:0-38873 GCA_048394785.1 Christensenellales bacterium
ATATGAAAAAGTATGATGTTTGTATTGTCGGCGCAGGTCCCGCAGGTATTTTTACCGCAATCGAGTTGATAAGACAAGGCTCCGACAAGAGTATTGTGATTGTGGAAAAAGGTCAGCCCATCGAGCGCAGAGCGTGCCCAAAAAAGGGCGGAGCGTGCAAAAACTGCAAGCCTTATTGTCATATAACGACGGGCTTTTCGGGCGCAGGCGCGTTCTCGGACGGTAAGCTTTCGCTGTCTTACGAAGTGGGCGGAGAACTGCCGCAGTTAATCGGCGCGGAAAAGGCGCAGGAGCTCATAGATTATACCGATAAAATTTATCTCGGTTTCGGCGCGGACGAACATATCGAAGGTCTCGGCAACGAGGAGAAGGTAAAAGAAATTCGTAAAAAGGCGATACGCGCAGGACTGAAACTCGTGGACTGTCCCATTCGTCATATGGGTACCGAGAAGGCGCAGAACATTTATCTCGCGATAGAGAATTATCTGCGCGACAACGGCGTGGAAATGCTGTTCGGTATGCAGTGCAGTAACATAATTTTGGAAGACAACGTCTGCAAGGGCGTTTATATCGAAAATCACAAAGGCGATAAAAAGGACGAAATATTCGCCGATACGACCATCATCGCAACGGGCCGCCGCGGCGCGGAGTGGCTGGAAAAAATGTGCGCTCAGCATAACATCGCCCACGCTCCCGGAGTTGTTGATATAGGCGTAAGAGTAGAGGTCAGAAACGAGGTTATGGAGGAAATCAACAGCGTGCTGTACGAGTCCAAACTCATCGGTTATCCTGCGCCTTTCAAAAACAAAGTCAGAATTTTCTGTCAGAACCCCGGCGGTTTCGTGTCGCAGGAAAACTACGATAACGACCTCGCGGTGGTCAACGGTCACAGCTATAAGGAACTGAAAAGCGAAAATACCAACCTTGCGATTTTGAGTTCGCACTCCTTTACCGAGCCTTTCAATCAGCCTATCGAGTATGCGCAGAAAGTGGGCGAACTCACCAATATGCTCGGCGCGGGCAAGATACTTGTGCAGAGATACGGCGATATTCTGGACGGCAAACGCACTTGGCAGAAAGAACTCAGTATGTCCAACGTGCGCCCGACGTTGAAGGACGCGGTTGCAGGGGATATAACCGCCGCAATGCCTTATCGCGCAATGACGAATATCATCAATTTCATTCAGGCTGTCGACCAGGTTGTGCCCGGTTTTGCGGGATACGAAACGCTGCTTTATTCGCCCGAACTCAAATTTTACAGTAACAAAATCAAGATGGACAGCGACCTCAATACGTCGATTAAAGGCTTGCACTGTCTCGGCGACAGCAGCGGCTGGACGCGCGGTCTTATGATGGCGTCTGTGATGGGCGTGCTTATGGCGAGAAATATGCTTGACGCGGAAAAGAAGAATAAGTGACAGAAAATTGCGAATAAACAAGTAAGTGCCGAAAATAATGTTAAGCACGGTTAAAACGGAGGTTTAAGCCTCCGTTTTGCATTTGCAGAAAGCGTTATGCAACGCTGAAACAGTTAGGCGGTTGTGTTTAAGGAAACGTTTCGAATGCTTTTGACCGCTAAATAATTAAATGCGCATAAGCTGATATATGAATGAGCAATCGCATTTGAAAAAATAAAAAATCGGAACGCATTTCGGCGTCCCGACGTGGAGCGAGCGATGGGAATCGAACCCACAACCGCAGCTTGGGAAGCTGCTGTTTTACCACTAAACTACGCTCGCAAAGTATTATATAGTTTAGCACACACGGTGTTTTTGTCAAGAAAATATTTATATTATAAAAGCTGTATTTCTGTGTATTTGGTTATCGTCGCCTGTTTAGGGGATTGCCGCGCTTCGCCTGCGGCTACGCTCGCAATGACAGGGGGTGCAGTTAGTGGGGTGTGCGTTTCTATTTAGGGGATTGCTTCGTCGCAGCTTCGTTGCTCCTTGCAATGACACTATATTCAAAGTGCTATGCAGTTGCTCGCAATGACAGCTCGAAAATTGTTTCGCTCGCATTATTGTGACAGTTGTCACAATGCAACTCGCTCCTGAAATTTTCTCGCCTTCCGCGTGCGTTATGTTGCGCGCATTGCGTTACATGCTTAATCGCATGCGGGGTGCAGTGTATGGGGTGTATTCCTATACATATGGGATTGCCGCGCTTCGCCTGCGGCTACGCTCGCAATGACAGGACGGTTGAGTATAAGTTGTCGTCGTCTGTTTAGGGGATTGCTTCGTCGTTTTCGCAAGCTCAAACTTCTCGCAATGACACAGTAATATAAGATTGTTAATCGGATAAATAAAACGCAATGGTATCGCATTCTAACGTGTCACTGCGAATGGAACGAACGCAGTGAGTGAAATGTGGCAATCCCCTATGTAGAGGAGTGTGCCAAACGGTGTCACTGCGAAGAGCGAAGCGACGTGGCAGTCCCACGAGCAAAGCGAGAGGTCTGCTATCAAAGCGAGGCGCGGCAGTCCTCAAAAAAGAAGAGGAAGTTTTATTCAATGGCTACTTGTAATGGTATTCCGTTTATTTGATTGATTGCGACAAAAGTTGGAGTGCGGTGAAAAATTTGTGTTTGTTTCGATATTGAGAAGAATTGCAGGCTTAAATCGGTTGATTTTTCGGGGCGGCTACTATATAATCTTGATAATTATATTATAAATATAAGAAAACCATAAATAACACAAAATAATGCGCTTACGGCGCGGTGAAGAATATAATACGCCGGCAGACGTACCGGCAGAAGAAGGCAGACTATGTATAAACCCGTAGACACCAATTTGAATTTTGTTGAAAGAGAGGAGGAAATCCTCCGTTTCTGGAAAGAAAACGACATCTTTGAAAAGAGCGTCAGAATGAACGAAGGCAAGCCCGAGTTCAGTTTTTACGACGGTCCTCCCACCGCAAACGGCAAACCTCACATCGGTCACATTCTCACGCGTGTTATGAAGGATATAATTCCGCGTTACAAGACGATGAAAGGCTATCACGTTTTGAGAAAGGCGGGCTGGGACACGCACGGACTGCCCGTAGAACTCGAAGTGGAAAAGCAGCTCGGCATCGACGGTAAGCAGGAAATCGAAAAGTACGGCATCGAACCCTTTATCAAACAGTGCAAACAGTCCGTTTGGAAATATAAGGGCGAGTGGGAAAGAATGTCCGACCGCATAGGATATTGGGCGGATATGAAAGAACCGTATATTACTTACGACGACAACTACATCGAGTCGGTGTGGTGGGCGATAAAGAGTATGGCGGACAAAGGTCTGCTTTATAAGGGATATAAAATCGTGCCTTATTGCCCCCGTTGCGGAACGGCGCTCAGTTCGCACGAAGTCGCGCAAGGGTACAAGGACGTCGAGGAAACCTCGGTGTTTATCAAATTCCGTTTGAAGGGCGAGAAAAACGTATATTTCCTTGCCTGGACGACCACGCCTTGGACGCTTCCGAGCAACGTCGCGCTCTGTATGAACGGCAAAGAGGATTACACCAAAATCCGCGTCGGCGACGAGTTCTATATTATGGCGGACGCGCTTATAAGTTCTCTGTTCAAAGAGGACGAATATGAGAAAATCGAAACCAAGAATGGCAAAGATTACGAATACGTCGAGTATGAACCGCTGTTCGATTACGACACCGGCGCGAAGGAAAAGGCGTATTACGTCACCTGCGACGGTTACGTAACGCTCACCGACGGCACGGGCGTCGTGCATATCGCGCCTGCGTTCGGCGAGGACGACAGCAACGTCGGCAAACGCTACGGTCTGCCCTTTGTGCAGATGGTGGACGAGAGAGGACGTTTCAGAGAAAACGCGCCTGACCTCAACGGAGTTTTTGCAAAAGACGCGGATAAAATTATCATAAAGAAGCTTGCGGAAGACAAAAAACTGTTCAAGGAAATGCAGTTTACGCACAGCTATCCCTATTGCTGGCGCTGCGACACGCCATTGCTCTATTACGCGAGAAGCACCTGGTTTATCAAGATGACCGAAGTGCGCGACAGATTGCTTGCGTCCAACGCGTCGGTGAATTGGATGCCCCCGTCCATCGGTACGGGCAGAATGGGCAACTTCCTCGAAAACGTCATCGATTGGGGTATTTCGAGAGAGCGTTACTGGGGCACGCCTCTGCCCATTTGGGTATGCGAGAAGTGCGGCAAAATTCACGTCGTCGGTTCGCGCGAAGAACTGAGAGAAAAGGGCGGGCTTAAAGAGGATATAGAATTGCACCGTCCCTATATAGACGAAGTGGAGTTCGACTGCGAGTGCGGCGGTAAGATGCGCCGTACGCCCGAAGTGCTCGACTGCTGGTTTGACAGCGGTTCTATGCCCTTTGCGCAGTGGCATTATCCCTTTGAAAACAAAGAAACTTTCAACAAGGTTTTCCCCGCGGATTTCATAAGCGAAGCGGTTGACCAGACGAGAGGGTGGTTCTACACCTTGCTTGCGGTGTCGACGGTGCTGTTCGACTGCGCGCCGTTTAAGAACTGCATAGTGCTCGGTCACGTCAACGACAAGGACGGCGTCAAAATGTCCAAGCACAAGGGCAACGTCGTAGACCCGTGGACGGTGCTCGATAAGCAGGGTGCGGACGCTACGAGATGGTATTTCTACACCACTTCGTCGCCGTGGCTCCCGTCGCGTTTCTCGGCGGAAAACGTCAGCGAAGCGCAGCGTAAGTTTATGGGTACGCTTTGGAATACCTACGCTTTCTACGTTCTGTATGCCGAGATTGACGGTTTCAATCCTGCGGAACACGACCTTGCCAAATGCAAACTCAACGTAATGGACAGATGGGTGCTTGCCGCGCTCAACGGTTTGATTAAGACGGTCGACGAGGGACTCGAAGCATACAAAATAACCGAAACTTCGCGTGCGATAGGCGAGTTTGTGGACAACCTCAGCAATTGGTACGTGCGCCGTTCGCGCGAACGCTTCTGGGGTTCGGATATGAGCGAGAGCAAAGAAGCGGCGTATATGACGCTGTATACCGTGCTCGTCACGCTGTCCAAACTGCTTGCGCCGTACACGCCGTTTATGGCGGAGAGCATTTATCAGAACCTCGTGACTCCTTTCTATAAGGACGAGCCCGAAAGCGTGCATATGTGCGAGTTCCCCAAACACAACGAAGAACTTGCGGACAAGATGTTGGAGAGGGGTATGCAGGACGTGCTTAAACTTGTCGTTCTCGGCAGAGCCGCGAGAAACAAAGCCAACATCAAGAACCGTCAGCCTTTGCAAAGGTTGATATATAACGGTCGTTTCGAACTGTCCGACGCGCTCAAAGAACTCGTGGAGGACGAGCTCAACGTCAAGAACATCGAGCTGACCGACGCGGACGACGACTTTATCAGCTATGAGCTTAAACCGCAGTTGAAAACGCTCGGTCCCAAGTACGGAGCTTTGCTCAACTCCATACGCGAACTTTTGCGCGACAGAGCGAAAGAAATCGTGGAAACGGTGAAAAAAGGCGAACTTTTCCGTCATCAGCTCGGAGAAAAGCTTATCGAACTCGCAGAGGAAGACGTGCTGATCAATGTGAAAAACAAGGAAGGTTTCTCCTCTGAAAGCGACGGCGAAACGACTGTCGTTCTCGATACCGAGCTCAACGCCGATCTCATTTGCGAAGGAGTTGAACGCGAAATCGTAAGCAAAGTGCAGACTATGAGAAAGGAAGCCGGCTTCGAAGTCACCGACCATATAGCAATCGGCTATCAGGCGGAGGGTATAGCGGAGCAAGTGCTCAACAGCGCGTCGTTTATGAAAGACGTGCTTTGCGACGGCATCTCGGGTACGCTCGACGGCTTTGTGAAAGAATGGGATATAAACGGCGACAAAGTAGTAATATCTGTCAAAAAGCTGTGATTATAAGAAGATAATTAAAGATAAACCGCCGATTTGAGAATGTTTATATTTTCAAGCGGCGGATACAAAGGATAGAAGATAAGACAAACTGTATTCGTATGGTAAGCCGTACGATAACGAGCAGCGGCACTGAGAGTATGAAAATCGCACCCGATTGGACCGAATATGAAGTGATTGCCACAGGCGACGGCGAAAAGCTGGAACGCTGGGGGCGGTTTACTTTACTGCGCCCCGACCCGCAGGTAATATGGCACGCCGCAAAGCCTTTGAGAAATTACGAAGGAACGGACGCCGTTTACGAGCGCAGCTCATCGGGCGGCGGTTCGTGGCAGTTCAACCGCCGCGTTCCCGATAATTTCAACATAAGCTGGCGCGACTTGACTTTCAAGCTCAAACTTATGGGGTTTAAGCATACGGGATTATTCCCCGAGCAGGCGGTGAATTGGGACAGAATGTCGTCAATAATCGCAAACGCGTCTGCAAACGGCTGCGGCAGCTGCGCAGACGGCGTCCGCAACGAAAAAGAAGGGTGTGCAAAAGAATGCGGCGCAGACGTAAAAATGCGCTCGGAGAATAAGCCAAACATTCTCAATCTGTTCGGATATACGGGAGCCGCGAGCGTTGCGTGTCTTAAAGCGGGCGCAAACGTGTGTCACGTGGACGGCGCGAAGGCAATGGTGGAGCGCGCGGGCGAGAACGTGAGGTTGAGCGGTATGGACGGCGACGGTATGCGATATATCGTAGACGACTGTTTCAAGTTTTGCAAGCGCGAACTCAAACGCGGCAGACGCTACGACGCGATTATATTGGACCCTCCGAGTTTCGGCAGAGGTCCGAACGGCGAAAAATGGAAGATCGAGGAGGGCATATCCGAACTTTGCGAACTTGTAGCCGCGCTTCTTTGCGACAATCCGCTGTTTGTGTGCCTCAACAGTTATACCACGGGTTTACAGCCCGGAGTGATGGCTAATATACTCAGAATCGCGCTCGGTTCGGGCGCAAACATAGATTCCGACGAAATCGGACTCTCGACAAAAGAGGGGTTGGTGCTGCCGCAGGGCTGCACCGCCTTTGCGACATTTTGATTATGATAACGTATAAGGATTTGAACATTCTCTATGAGGACAATCATTTGCTGGTGGTGGTAAAGCCGGCGAATATCCCCGTGCAGGAGGACGCCTCCGGCGACGTCGATATGCTTAACCTTTTGAAGCAGTATCTTGTGGACAAGTACGACAAGAAGGGCGAGGCGTATCTCGGACTCGTACACCGTCTCGACAGACCCACGGGCGGCGTTATGGTGTTTGCCAAAACCTCTAAGGCGGCGGCGCGCCTGTCCGAGGCGATACGCGAAGGCGAGGTGGAAAAGAAATATCTCACCGTCGTGCACGGAGTGCCCCGCAATAAGGCGGATAAACTTATATGCCATCTTAAAAAATTCCCCGACAGCAATACGGTGAAAATTGTGCCCGCGCTCACGGAGGGCGCGAAGTATGCCGAGCTCGACTACAAACTTTTGCAGTCCAAGGGCGCCTACAGTCTGCTGTCGGTAAACCTCGTTACGGGAAGGGGACATCAGATACGCGTGCAGATGGCAGGTATGGGACACCCCATTCTCGGCGATATGCGTTACGGCAATGCGGAAAGACTCAAACTCCCGCTATCGCTGTGGGCGTCCGAACTTCGGTTCGCCCATCCGGTCAGCGGCAAACAAATGACTTTCAGGGTTTATCCTCCCGAGGTAGCGCCCTGGACGTCTTTCGACATCGACACGTTTTTGAACGTAACAATCAAGAATAACTGAGGCAGAAAAATGCAGATTATAGAAAAGACTTTGGGCGAAGTCATAAACGGACTCGCCCGCGACATTCCCGACAATATTGCGGTGAAATATACTACGCACGATTATAAGCGCACTTGGAAAGAGTTTGACGAAGAAACGGACAAAGTGGCAAAGGGACTTATGTCCCTCGGCGTTGAAAAGGGCGATAAGGTTGCAATTTGGGCAACCAACGTCCCCGAATGGCTGCTCACTCTGTTCGGCGCGGCGAAATGCGGCGCGATTTTGGTGACCGTAAACACCAACTATAAGGTATTCGAGCTGGAATATCTGCTCACGCAGTCCGACACGAAGGTGCTCGTAATGACGGGCGGCTTTAAGGACAGCAATTACGTCGATATAGTGAACAGCATTTTCCCCGACCTTAAATCGTCAAAAGACGGCAAAGTAGAAAGCAAAAAACTTCCGTTTATGGAAAGAGTTGTTTTTGCGGGCGAGGGCACGCCCGACGGTATGCTCAATTTCCGCAGTCTTATCGACCTTTCGGACGGCGTCGGCGACGGGGAGCTTATCGCAAGACAGAAAGAGCTTGACTGTCACGACGTAATAAATATGCAGTACACTTCGGGTACAACCGGTTTCCCGAAGGGCGTTATGCTCACGCATTACAACATAGTAAACAACGGCAAGACCATAGGCGACGGTATGGCGTTTACAAACAAGGACAAGCTGTGCATATGCGTGCCGCTGTTCCATTGTTTCGGGCTTGTGCTGGCGACGATGGCGTGCATCACGCACGGCACCACGCTTGTGCCGATCGAGGCGTACAGCCCCGTGCCCGTTATGAACGCAATCAGTCAGGAAAAATGCACCGCGGTGCACGGCGTGCCTACGATGTTCATTGCAATGCTCGAACATCCTATGTTCTCGCAGTTCGATTTTTCCTCATTGCGCACGGGCATTATGGCAGGTTCGCCCTGTCCCATCGAGGTTATGAAAAAGGTCGTGGACAAGATGAATATGAAGGATATAGTCATCGTGTTCGGTCAGACCGAGGCTTCGCCCGGCTGTACGATGACCACTACCGACGATTCGTTGGATAAACGCGTGTCCACCGTGGGCAGAGCGTTCCCTGGAGTGGAGTGCAAAATCGTCAACCCCGAAACGAACGAAGAAGTGCCCGACGGCGTAGCAGGCGAATTTGTGGCGCGCGGCTATAATATAATGAAAGGGTATTACAAAATGCCCGAAGCCACGGCGCAGGCTATCGATAAGGACGGCTGGCTGCACTCGGGCGACCTCTGTACCCGCGACGAAGAAGGGTATTATAAGGTTGTAGGCAGAATAAAGGATATGATTATCCGCGGCGGCGAAAACATCTATCCCAAGGAGTTGGAGGAGTTTTTGTACACCTGCGATAAAATCAGCGACGTGCAGGTCATAGGCGTGCCGAGCAAGCAGTACGGCGAGGAAATTATGGCGTGCATCGTCCTCAAATCGGGCGAGAGTATGACGGAACAGGAAGTCAAAGACCTCGTAAAGAGCAATATGGCAAGGCATAAGGTGCCGAGTTACGTTCGGTTTATGGACGCGTTTCCCGTCACCGCAAGCGGAAAAATTCAGAAGTTCAAACTTCGCGAGCAAGCAATAGAAATTCTCAAACTGCAGGAAGCCGCCGGCATAGAAACGGCGTAAGGAGTGTAAAATGAACCTATGCTTTTCAACAATAGGTTGCCCCGATTGGAATTTGGGCGACATAGTATCAACCGCTAAGGACCTCGGTTACGCAGGCGTTGAAATTCGCAGTATCAGAGGTGAAACGTATGCTCCCGAAATGAGAGAGTTTGCCGACGACGCGGCAAAAACAAAGGAGCTTTTCGAGCGTACGGGCGTTAAGATTGCAATGCTTACGAGCTCTGCCGCGCTTGCCAACCACAACGACGTTTCCGCGCTTGACAGGGCAAAAAAATACGTAGATCTCGCGGAAAAATTCGGCGTTCCGTTCATTCGCGTGATGTCCACCGACAAGCCTTATTTCGACGGAGGCGACGAGGATTTGTGCTTCAATGCGTATTCCGAGCTTCTGTCTTATGCAAAGGGTTCGGGCGTAAGTCCGCTTATGGAAACCAACGGCTTGTTTATCGATACAAAAAAACTTGCCGATTTCCTCGACGCCGCAGGCGAGGGTTCGGGCGCGCTTTGGGACGTGCACCATCCGTTCAGGTACAACGACGAAAGCGTGGATGAAACCATCGCAAATCTCGGCTCCAAAATCAAATACGTCCACTTGAAGGACAGCGTCGTGGAAAAGGGCAAAGTCGCGTACAGAATGATGGGTTGCGGCGATATTCCGCTTGACGACGTCGTAAAGAAACTGCAAGTCAACGGATATAACGGCTATTATACGCTGGAATGGGTTAAGCTGTGGAACAGAGAACTCGAAGACGGCGGAATAGTGTTCGGGCATTACGCAAACTATATGAGGGCGCGCGAGCTTGCAAACTGACGACGCGCGTCCGCGCGTCATTCGCACCGCGGCTGCTCGTCGGTATGAATGCGGTCGGATAAAGTAACAAATAAATGCAATCCGAATAAATTGCGGATAAACGGCAAATTCCGTAAATGCGCAGTGAAGCGATAATTTACAAAAACGTCGGATAGCAATACGGCTTGGTTAAAACGGCTTAATCGGTCGGGGAGAGGATATACCCCGACCGATTTTTTACGCTCCGAGATACAAAGCGCGCTTGCCGCGGGCGGCTGTTCGATTATCAGGTAATTTATTCGCTTGTAAATCAAGTGTTTTACAAATGAAAAAGCCCTCGTACCCGAGGGCTTTCAAGAATTTTTCGCAACGAAATAAACTCCGTTTTCGATTCTTTCTTTTATGGCTTTCATAAGTCGGCTGCGCCCGAAACATTCGTCCAAAGTTTTTTCGTCGCAGCCGAGCGTCATCATATTGTAGGCGAAACTGTTTTCGGCGCGGTTCAGCTTTCTGAATACGGTGCGTTCGGAGGCGTTTTTCAGCTTTGCTATCTGCTTGTGCGACATTTTGAGATATACGCGAAGGCGCAGAATGTCGCGTTCGGACTCGTCCATCATATCCAGAGCCCTGCGAACTTTGTCCGCCGCAAACAGAATATTGAACTTTTCACCGTTTAATTCTGTTATTTCACCAATTAATTGCTCGGTGCTCACCCCGCATCTGGCGTGAATGCCGCAAAAACCCGAATTTATGCGGCTGGATACCCCAAAATCGAGCGTTTTTACAATTTTGGGCAATAGGGAACAAGCAACAAGCAACGTGTTGCACCAATTTTTTTTCATAATTCCTCCTTGTGGTAGTAAGACTGTATTATATCCTCTGAGTAGAGCATACGGGCAATAAGATACAAAAGTCAATAATTTATGACAAAAATCGGTAAAAAGGGTTTATAAAATAATTAGTGAAAAAATATATCCCAATCCGAACGCGAGCGCGCTTTGCGTAAGTTTTCTCAAAAGCACGCTCCAAAAGGAAATACCTGCTTCGGAGAGGAAGGAACAGGATTGCAGGATTACGGAAATTCCGCCGAACGATATTATTGCGGAGGCGAGAGCCGCGCCCAATCTTACGTCGGAAATCAACGCGCATTCCACGGTGCCGCGCGTCATTTCCACCGCTCCGTATATGATTGACAGCAACGCTTGAGATAGCTCGCCGTTATTTAAGCTTTTAAGCGAGTTGTCAAGACCTGCGAGTCCAATAGTATCCGCAATCATACCACACAGCACTATGTACGCGCCCACTGCAAGCATAGCCGCGGTGGCTTTTGTCACGCTTTCGCTGACGGCGTGTTCGGACGTGAGCACAGCGGCGTCAAGCGTCGCAGCATCCTCTTTTTTGCCGCGGTAAATCAAACCGTTTACAAGCGAAGCAAGGTAGTGCGAAAGGAGAATAACCAAGCCTACTTTGTAATCGTTGAAAATTGCGCTGCCTACCGTGCCCAATATGAACACGGGTCCCGAAGTGGATGCATAGGCGCATATCGACAACGCCTGACGCTTGCTTATCGCGCCGTTGAGCGTAAGCTCCGCAGTCATTGCTGCGCCCACGGGATAGCCCGAAAGCAAGGACATCGTCAAGACGTAAGCCGCGGACGGAGGGGAGTTGTACAAAAATGCGACGGGGCGTCTGCCTATCTTGGACAGAGCTTCCGCGCCTCCTATTTTGGTGAGCAGAGTGGCTGTGAAATAAAAGGGAAAAAGCGCGGGCAGTACCGTAACCGCAAACAGCGTAAGCCCTTTTGTCGCCGATTGAATGTAATAATCGGGTTTTATCAGCATAAGCGTCATAAACGCGATAAGGGCGATGATTTGCGGCAGTTTTTTCATACAGAATAATATGCCGCGGGGCGGCGATTATGCAGAATAAAGGATTAAGCCGAGGTGCGGGCGCAATCGTTATTATTACTTAAATATATAAAAAAGCAAATGCGTTTATGGCATTGCTACGTTGCGCAAACGGCAGAATGTTCAAAAAACGAATATCTAACCGCTTAAATTTGCTTTCAAATGCAGTTATCTGCAAATTTCGAGTATCTTTGACGCCATAACGTCGGCGTCCACCAAGGGGCGGACGGGACAGTCCGCTTCGCAGTCCGAGTGCTTGAAAAAAAAGTAGCCGTCCGCCGCGGCAAGCAGGGCGAACAACGCCTTTTTCTTGGAGGGTTTGCAGGCGAGCACCGTGCAATACGGCTTTTGCGCGTCTGCAAGCGCGTTCAGTTCTTTGGTTATGCCAACGGTTGCGCAGGCGGCTATGCGCTTGACGGTGGAGCGCGTGTAGCGTTTGCTTGTAAGAGTGAGATAACCGTCCATATCGTCGAAATCGGCTTTTGCTATTCTGTTTTCCATACCCTCGGAGATGTTGGCAATTTCCTGCAACGCTTCGGTGCTTTTGCTTTTCATCGAGTAGGTGGAAATCGCGCCGTATTTTTCGTATGAAACGGGATTTTCCGCTTTAACGAAATCGGGCACGAACGCCGAAAAGTCTTTTCCTTCCGCCATTCTTTCGCGTATGGCGGTTGAGGAAAGATATTTTTTCCCGTCGTCGGGCTTTCTCGCAACAGAGTGGAACGCCACTTTATTGCCGTAGCGTGCGCCCGCTTTCATATATTCCACCGCAAGTATGTTGTTGGGGGAACGGAGCATATTCGCAACGTCGGGGCGCAAAACGTCGAGTGCCATCGTGCGCGATTTGGCAAGCGAATATCCCTCTGACAGGTAACCTTTCAGCAAGCCCGACATGTCCTTTGTTTCGCTTCTTAAAAACTCCGCCGCCATACTGACGTCTTTGAGTTCGTCCGCTTCCGTGCCGAATGACAGAGTGTATTCTCCGAGCATACTGAGGGTTTTGAGCGCGCCCTCCGCAAATCTTTGCGCGTTGGAAAGAGAATAAATTACGGGCAGTTCGATAACCGCGTCCGCGCCCGCCTGCAACGCCCAATCGGCGCGCGTGTATTTGTCGGTTACGGCTATGTCGCCGCGCAGAGTAAAACTGCCGCTCATCACAACGACCACCGCGTCCGCGCCCGTTTCGCGCTTGGCTTGACGCAGTTGTTTGAGGTGTCCGTTGTGCAGGGGGTTGTATTCGGCTATGATTGCTGTGATTTTCACGAGCGGCTCCTTATATCGTTAATATATAATCTTATTTACGACGGCTTTTTCCTTGCTTTTTTTACCGACGGTATTTATAATTATAAGCACAATTAAAATAAAATCAACACAAAATCCGATGTTGAAAGGAAGGAGTATAATGTCAAATTTCGTGGACGGACTGCTTGAGAGGGCAGGCAAACTCAAAAAGACCATAGCTCTCGCCGAAGGCAACGACGTCAGAGTTGCAAAAGCGGCGGAAATTCTCACCCGTAAAGGCGTGTGCAAAGTCGTGCTTATCGGCAATGAAAAAGAGATTAAGGAAAAATATCCCGAGATAAATTTGGACGGCGTGGCGTTCGAGGATCCTGCGACGAGTTCCAAGCGCGCGGCGTATGCGCATACGCTTTACGAGCTCAGAAAAGAGAAGGGAATGCTGGAAGACGTCGCGCTCAACATCGTGTCCAACAACAATATGTTCTTTGCGTGTCTGGCATTGAAGTGCGGCGACGTGGACGGCGTTGTGGGCGGAGCGGTGTTCTCCTCGGCAGACGTTTCCCGCGCGGCGTTTCAGGTCATCAAGGCGGCTCCCGGCATTAAAAGCGTGTCGAGCTGTTTCGTAATGGTGCCTCCCGAGCACTCCAAGTTCGACCACACCCCGGCGTTCATTTTCTCGGATTGCGCGGTTATTCCTTATCCCACCGACGACCAGCTTTGCGACATCGTTCAGGCGGCGTATGACAGCGCGAAGAAGATTGTGGAAATCGAGCCTAAAATAGCAATGCTTTCCTTCTCGACCAAGGGCAGCGCGTGCCACGACTCCGTGACCAAGGTCAGAAGCGCATATGCAAAGGTGAAATCAGTGCGCCCCGACATCGTGGTGGACGGCGAATTGCAGCTTGACTCCGCAATCGTTAAGAGCGTGGCGGAGCAGAAGGCCCCCGGCAGCGACGTTGCGGGACAAGCCAACGTGCTCATTTTCCCCAACCTCGACGCGGGCAATATCGGCTATAAGATTGCTCAGCGTTTCGGCAATATGATGGCAATCGGACCGGTTATGCAGGGGCTTGCGCTTCCCGTGAACGACCTTTCGCGCGGTTGCGTTGCCGAAGACATAGTCGCCGTTGCGGCGATAACGGCGTTGCAGTCGGCAAAATAGAGGTGAATATGAAAATTCTCGTTATCAACGCAGGCAGTTCTTCGCTTAAATATCAGCTTATCGATACCGATACCGAAAAGTGGCTTGCAAAGGGTATTTGCGAGCGTATCACATTCAGCGGCTCCCGTCTTGTTTATGACAGGGCGGACGGCGCGCATGTAGAAGTCAAACAGGATATGTCCGACCACAAAGAAGCGATGCAGCTCGTTCTCGACGCGCTTCTCGATAAGGAAAACGGCGCGATTGCGTCCGTGTCCGAAATCGGCGCGGTGGGACATCGTGTTCTGCACAGCGGAGAAGATTTCAAATGCTCGGTGCTCATCGACGACGAAGTCATCGCAATCTGCGAGAAAAACGCCGAGCTCGGACCTCTCCATATGCCGGGCAACATAGCGTGCATCAAGAGCTGCCGCGAAGTTATGGGCAACGTGCCTATGGTTGCCGTTTTCGATACGACTTTCCACAGCACTATGCCGCAAAAGGCGTTTATGTACGGTATTCCTTATTCCGTATATGAGCAGTACAAGGTCAGAAAATACGGCTTCCACGGCACTTCGCATAAGTTCGTAAGCGAGGAAACCGCGAAATATCTCGGCAGTAAAAACTGCAAAATCATCATCTGCCACCTCGGCAACGGCTCGTCCATATCCGCCGTCAAGGACGGAAAGTGCATCGATACGTCGATGGGCTTTACTCCGCTCGAAGGACTTGTTATGGGTACAAGAAGCGGCGATATAGACCCCGCGGCGGTGGAGTTTATCCGCGCAAAACTCGGTATGAGCGCGGAGGATATGGTGCAGTATCTCAACAAGAAATGCGGTATGCTCGGGGTGAGCGAATTCAGTTCCGATATGCGCGATTTGAACGATAAGGCGGCGAGCGGCGACCAAAAGGCCGAGCTTGCGATAGAAATCGTTGCGTACAGAGTAAAGAAATATGTCGGTTCTTATGCGGCGGCTCTCAACGGCGCGGACGCAATCGTGTTTACGGGCGGTATAGGCGAAAACAGCGACCTTATGCGCAGACTCGTTATGGAAGATATGGAGTATCTCGGCGTGGATTTCGACTTCGGGGAAAACGCAATCCGCAAGGGCGGCATACGCGAATTGTCCAAAAAGGACAGCAAGGTCAAGGTGCTTGTCGTTCCCACAAACGAGGAGTTGTCCATAGCGCGCGAAACGCTCGCGCTTGCTTCAAACAAATAGCGGTTACAGTCAAAATTAGCGGACGTTTTTGCGCTTTCGGGTAAATTATGCCGAAAGTGCGCAAAGCGTTTGACATAGTCTTAATAATTATATATAATCATTAAGCATAATTAAGCAATATAAGACGGAGGAAATACAAATGGCGGTTCCTAAGAATAAAATATCCAAGTCCAAGACGAATTCCCGTTTTGCAAATTGGAAGCTCAGCACCCCCGGTCTGGTTGAATGTCCCCAGTGCCACGAGCTTATCAAAGGTCACGTCGTGTGCCCCAAGTGCGGCTACTACGACGGCGAGCAAGTCGTTGACAAAAACAGCGATAAATAATCATCGGTAAAAAAGTGATTGAAAAATCACTTTTTTTATATTCGGAGAAAATATGAAAATAGTTGTGGACGCATTCGGAGGAGATTTTTCTCCCGAAGCCGTGACGGAGGGCGCGCTCGTCGCGCTTTCTCAAAAAAAAGATTTGTCGCTTGTACTTGTCGGCGACGAGGATAAAATCAAAAAATTGCTCGGCGAGGGCTGTGACCTTGGCAGAGTGGAGATAATCGACGCAAAGGACGTCGTGACCAACGACGACAGCCCTACGATGGCGATTAAAACCAAAAAAGACAGTTCGCTTGTCAAGGCGTTGGACGCGCTTGCTCAGCGCGAGGATATAGGCGGCTTCGTGTCGGCGGGTTCCACCGGCGCGGTGCTTGCGGGCGCGTTTATGAAACTCGGCAGAATAAAGGGCGTTTCTCGTCCCGCGCTTGCACCCGTACTGCCCACAGTTACGGATAAAAAGGTTATTTTATGCGATTGCGGTGCAAACGTGGACTGCAAGCCTCAAAACCTCTTGCATTTTGCCGTTATGGGCAAGGCGTACTCTCAGGCGGTGCTCGGTATAAAGGAACCCAAAATAGGGCTTCTCAGCAACGGCGCGGAGGATAAAAAGGGAAACGAACTCAACAGAGAGGCGTTTGAGATGCTCAAAGAATGCGCGTCGCTCGATTTTATCGGCAACTGCGAGGCGCGCGATATTTTAAGCGGCGAGTACGACGTGGTGGTTGCGGACGGTTTCAACGGAAACATCGCGCTTAAAGCGGCGGAAGGCACTGCCAACGCGATTTTCTCCATTATGATGGACGGCGTAAACAAAGGCGGACTTAGAGCCAAACTCGGCGCGCTTATGATGAAGCCCGTGCTAAGACAGGTAAAGCGTAAAATGGATTACAATTCGCAGGGCGGAGCCTGTTTCTTGGGACTCAACAAGGTGGTTGTCAAATCTCACGGTTCGAGCAAGGCGAAGTCGATTGCGGCGAGCATAATTCAGGCGGCAGAACTCGCGCAGGCAGACGTGTGCGGTAAAATCAGGACGGGCGTAAACGCGCAGATTGAAGAACAACGCGCAAACGGTTAAAGTTTTGCACCGTAATCGGCGGCGCAATCGTGATGTGGCGGCAGAATAATATAGTATTATTCGGGTTTCTAACCGCTTGTATTGCGGTTGAGCATATGAGGAGCGGCAGACTTCGCGGCACGCGAGGCGCAAACGGAATAAAAAACGCCGATCGGGCGAGGATATGATAAGGATATGGATTTTGGCGAGATAGAGAAGCGTATAGGATATACTTTCAGAAACAAAGAGTTGCTACAACGGGCTTTGACGCATGCCTCTGCGACGAAATTCGGCGGAGTAAGTTATCAGAACCTCGAATTTCTCGGCGACAGCATCATCGGATTTTCTGTGGCTAAAAGACTGTTGGAACTGTATCCCGAGGCGGACGAAGGAGAACTTACGAAAATGCGCGCCGCCATTGTCAGCAGACAGCCGCTTGCCGACGAGGTGGACAGGCTCGGGCTTACCGAGTTTGTGATTGTGGGCAAAGGCGAAAACAAGTCGCGGATAATGGGGCAGACGAAAATGCGCTCGGATATTTTCGAGTCCGTTACCGCCGCTGTTTATCTCGATTGCGCTTCCTTCGACGTGGTGGACAGTTTTGTGTTGTCGTCGCTGAGCGAGGCGTTTGACGCGGTGGCTGCCGAATTTTCGGACGATTATAAATCGGAATTAAACGAACTTGCGGCAAAGAGGGGGCTTGCCGTCGAGTATTTTGAAATTTCCGTAAGCGGTCCTGCGCACAATCCCGAGTTCGAATACGGCGTTAAAATCAACGGCGTTCAGAGGGGGATAGGGAAAGGCGGCAAAAAATCTCTGGCTCAGCAGCTTGCCGCAAAACAGGCGTTGAACAATTTGCGGTAAGCCGAAAGTAAGACGTCAAATGCGAAAAGTCGATTATTGCCGTTAGGCATAAAGTGAGTTAAGAGCGGTGCGTTGCGCGCCGCTTTTACATATTTTTACAAGCAATTATTTACGTCTTCTGCAAAAGATAACGGTATGGTTAAAGTAAAATTGCAGTCGGTACTTGCGGCGGTTGTAGTGCTTTTGTTGTGTATTACACCGCATATTAACGGCAAAAGTAGTATAAAAAACAGCGAAAATTATAATAGTTTTTGTATTTTCGGTATGTCGGAGCAAATTGACGACGGCTCGGCGGTTTCGTCGGCCGAGGACGAGTACGTTTATCTCGGCGGCTATCCTATGGGAATAGTGATAGGCACGGACGGCATAATCGTGCTCGGAACTGCGGAGGTAAAAACGGAGCAGGGCTCGGCTTACCCGCTCAAAGATTCGGGGTTGCGGAGCGGCGATGTTTTGCAGAAAATCAATAATGCAGATGTGGACGGATTATACGATTTGAGAAGGCTTGTCAACGCGGCAAAAGGCGACGCAATACTGACGGTAAAGCGAGGAGGTCAAACTTTTGAAGTCTCGGCAACTCCCGTTCTTGATAAATTGAGCGGTGAAAAACGGTTGGGACTGCTCGCAAAAGAAGACGTCGCAGGCGTAGGGACAATGACTTTTATTACTGAAAACGGCGTATTTGCAGGTTTGGGACACAGAATTGCGGACGGCGAAAGCGGATTGTTTCGGGAACTTGACAGAGGTCGCATAAGCGATATATCCATTGACGGAGTGGTGAAAGGCGAAAAAGGCAAGGCGGGAGGTCTTGTCGCTTCCGTAAACCGTCTGGCAAAAGCTACGGGCAATATAACGGAAAACACGGAAATAGGTCTGTACGGCAAATATAAGGGTGAAAACAGAGGACAAAAAATCAGAGTCGCGCGCGAGGGCGAAGCTAAAATGGGCGCGGCGCAGGTATTCAGTACTCTTGACGGAAACACTCCAAAACTTTACGACATAGATATAGTCAAGGTGGTGGGGCAATCCGACAGCGCGGAAAAGGGGCTTGTCATTGCGGTCAGGGATAAAGCTTTGCTCGATAAGGCGGGAGGTATCGTTCAGGGAATGAGCGGAAGTCCCATTATTCAGAACGGCGCATTGGTAGGGGCGGTTACGCACGTGTTTGTCAGCAATCCCGAACGCGGTTACGGCGTACACGCGAGATTTATGCTGGACAGGGCAAACGCTCAGCCTGCGCTGTACGGAAGGGGCGGTTGCGGTGAGGCAAGACTTGCGGCTTAGCGAGTGTGTGTTTAGTTAAAGGAGATTGATGTCTTACTGTATTGGTGCGGTAATTGTCGGTTGGCGAATACTTGCTTAATTTTGTGGGCAACACGCGCTCACGGCGCGAGGAGAAATCCAAACGCTTTTATATATAAAAAGACGGCGCAAGCCGTCTTTTGCCGCAATTTCACAAATAAACACAATGCAGTGTTGTTCTTATGGTTGTTAAGCTTTATGAGAATGATTTGGCAGATTAGAATGCGGTGGTATGCGTGTTATAATGTTTTTCTCAAAATACGGACGTATATCGCCGATAGAATAAATGTAATAAAGGTATTGTGTAAATTGACAATAAAATGAGGTTATCAGAAAAACTTCGAACTGATGGCTAAACGCTTGTTTCAGACTCTTTTTTAAGCGCGCCGTAAAGTTTGGGCGACAGCCTGTCAAGCGCGGTCAATACAAATTGTTTGTTTGTGGGTTTGCCTTTGTTTTCGTCGAGCGTTTCTCCGAATTCGCTGTACAGAACGCTTACGTCGCCTCTCAGCCAGGCTGCGGAAATGGCGTTTTGAATGTCTTTCTCCACGCTTTGCGCCCCGACGTTGAACTCTTTGGCAAGCGCGACGTATCCGCAGTATTTCAGCGGAATAATGCCGCTGCCTTCCGCCGCAAGCTGAATGAGGCGACTGAGCAGGTGATAGCCTTTGAGGTTGGGCTGGAAGCCGAGCTTTAACAAATAACCTTTGATTATGATTTCGTTTTCTTTCACGCGACTATACTAACATCGCGCGGCAACGTAAAATTGGGGTATATCATAATAAAACCGCCCATTGTGTATAAATTTGTCAAACGCGCGTCGGTATGTTGCGCCGCTTTGATTTTCGAGGCTTATGCTATGGTAAGGTGCGAGGGCGGCTTGTATTTGGTTTCAATTTTCGACAGAAACGGAATATTATTTTTTTGCTCGGCATAGAATTGTGCTATGAAATCGGCTAAAACAATGGCGTTGGCGTCTTTTGTTAAAGACTTCATCGAGCGCAATAAAAAGTTGGTTATCTGCTTCTGCGCGGTATTCGCATTGGGTATCGCGGTGGGTATAATAACCGTGATAAACGAATACGGTAACGCCTTTGAGCGCATACCTCGCTCCGAAATGGAGTTCGGAGGTATAAAAGTATTCTTCATTTCTTCATTTTTTATAACACTTATATACGGAATACTGTTAATATCGTCAATGAATTGCAAAACCGTCTATATAGCCGTCATACCGTTTCTGGCGTTGGGACTGTATTTCGGAAAATACATCTGTATGCTCATTGCCTGTTATCAGTCTGTGGGAATTTTGAATATTCTGCTCATATACACGCCGTTTTTCCTCGGTGCGTTTTTGCTGTGCGGCATAGGGGTTATACGCGCTCTCGGCGTTTGCGATTGCGCCGGCGGCAGACAAAAACTTAAACCGTCGTTTATTATGCTGCTCAAATTTTACGGAATAAATATTCTGTTTAACTTTACGATTTTCATCATTATCGGTTCTATGGTAGGGGTGGTAATAGTCGTGTTTTAGAATATTTTTTCTCTCCTTACGCACGCTAATAAAAACGACGGAGAGGAGAATATGAAAATATCCTGTAAATTCAATATAATGTTTGCGGCGATTTTGGTTCTCATAGGACTTACGGTTGCCGCATTTTTAGCTCCCGTTGCGGACGTTGCTTTTGCAGACGCTCCGAAGATAGACGCAAAGGCGTATTATCTTGCCGATTATGACAGCGGAGAAGTCATTATGAAGCACAACGAAAACGCGCGGCTGCCCATTGCGAGTATGACAAAAATTATGACTTCGCTTCTTGCTTTCGAGGCAGTAGAAAGAGGAGAACTTTTCTTTGACGAGGAGATTGAAGTCAGCGAAAACGCCGCGTCTATGGGCGGTTCGCAGGTGTTTTTGGACGCAAACACGAAACATACGGCGGATAATCTGCTTAAAAGCATTGTGGTAGCGTCCGCAAACGACTCCTGCGTGGCTATTGCGGAAAGACTGAGCGGTTCTGTAGGGGCGTTTGTCGCGGATATGAACGACAGGGCGGCTGAACTCGGAATGAAAAACACGCATTTTGCAAACTGTACGGGGTTGCCTGCCGCCGAAAATTTTTCCTGCGCGAGGGACGTTGCGGTTATGTTCGGCGAACTTATCCGCCATCCCGAATATTTCGAGTACGCGGCGGTATGGTCGGAGGATTACGTGCACCCCGACGGCAGACTGACGAATATGACCAACACAAACAAGCTCGTGCGCTTTTATAACGGCTGCGACGGGGGTAAAACGGGCTTTACGAGCGAGGCAAAATTCTGCCTTTCGGCAACTGCAAAGCGCGGCGATATGCGTCTTATATCCGTTGTCATAGGCGCGGACAGCTCCAAGTCGAGATTCGGCGCGGTGTCGGGAATGTTCAATGAAGGCTTTGACAATTACGAGAACAAAACAGTGCTCAAAGGCGGCGAAATTCTCGATAGAACGGTAGCGGTTTCGGGAGGCAAACAAAAGAGCTTGAAGATTAAAGCGGAACGGAATTTGTCGGCGTTTGCAAAACGCGGCGACAAGAGCGAGTTCGAAGTTGTGTTCGATTTGCCGTCCAAGGTTAAAGCTGGCATTTCGGAGGGCGACGTCATAGGCAACGCGCGGCTTGTCAAGAACGGCGAAGTAGTTAAAGAGGTGCAAATCATTGCCGCGGAAAGCGTCGCTAAGGCAAATATCTTTGATATTTTGCAGAATATCGGCGATAAGTGGAACAGAGTAAAGTAACCGTTTAACTACCGAAAACGAAGCGTTGTTTGAGGTGAGCGACACCGCCCGTATTAAGGGGAAGGAATGCGGATTTTGCAGACAGACCGAAACGCTTTTTCGAAAGATAAGACGGATAGCAAAAGGCAGGCGCGTTGTCGCGCAAAGCAGTAAAACAGGAAAACCACCCGAAAGGTGGTTTTTCATATATTGCGACGCCGATTTGGATAAACTGCGGGGAAATCGGCATTATTCAAGACCGTTATGGGTAAAACAAGGGGGATTATCCGACAAATATATTTGCGCCCTGACGTCCGTCGTTGACTTTTTCGCGTGCGCGTGATAAACTTTTGATTTATAAAGGAGACACCGTATGAACACAAGAGATACGCTGTGCGTAAAAGAAGGCAGACTGTATATAGGCGGGTTGGCGGCAAGCGACGTTGCGCGCCGTTTCGGCACGCCCTTATACGTTATGGACGCAGATTACATAAAAGAGGTTGCAAAATCGTTCAGAGAGGCTATGGCGAGCTATGGCGACGGCGCGGTGGCTTACGCAAGCAAAGCTTTTGCGGCGGAAGCCACGACAAGACTGCTCGATAAAGAAGGTTTGTGGTTCGATTCGGTGAGCGGCGGCGAGTTGTATTTGCTCAATAAGTCGGGCGTGGATATGAAAAAAGTCATATTCCACGGCAACAACAAGACGGAGAAGGAAATACGGGAAGGACTCGAATACGGCATAGGTTATTTCGTGATAGACAGTTATGTCGAAATAGAAATTCTCGACCGCTTGGCGGCTGATATGAACGTGGTTCAACCCGTGCTTATAAGGGTAAATCCGTTGGTGTCCGCGCACACGCACGAGGCGGTGCAGACGGCGGCTCCGCAGTCAAAATTCGGTTTTTCCGTGGACGGCGACGCGGCGGAAATCGCCGAGTATGCGGCGTCTAAGAAAAACCTCGATTTCAAGGGGCTGCATTTACACATAGGTTCGCAGATATACGACCATTCGTCATACGACGCGGCGATAGACGTTATCGTCGGGTTTATCGCAAAGCTCAATGCTCGGGGCGTGGACGTTCCCGTGCTTGACCTCGGCGGCGGCTACGGAATTTATTATACCGAAAATGACCCGAAGTTCACTCCGCGCAGATACGGTTATATCCTCAAAAACATTTGCGATAAGTTAAAGAGCGCGTGCGCCGAAAGAAAGGTCGAAAAGCCGTTTCTTATCGTCGAGCCGGGAAGAAGCATCGTGGGCGAAGCGGGCATTACGCTTTACACCGTGGGCGCGATAAAAGATTTTACGGGAATAAAGAAATACGTAGCTGTGGACGGCGGTATGTTTGAAAACCCCCGTTACGCACTGTATGAGTCGGAATATTCCGCAATTTTGTGCGACAAAGCCTCGCTTCCTGCCGACGACAGGGTGACGATTGCGGGAAAGTGCTGTGAAAGCGGCGATATTATCGCAAAAGATATTCCGCTGCAAAAAGCGGAAACGGGCGATATTATGGCGGTATTTTCAACGGGCGCGTACAATTATTCGATGGCGTCCAATTACAATCTCAACGCCGTGCCTCCCGTGGTGCTTGTCAGCGGAGACAAGGCGGATTATATCGTTAAACCGCAGACTTATTCGGATATTACGAGAAACAATACCGTACCGGAGTGGCTGAATGACTGAGGGGTACGTCGACGATAAGCTTAATACCGAAAATGCGTCGGAAGGCGTTTTGTCCGATATTGCCGTTGGCGGCATATCCGAGAATAACGGTGATTTTTCCGACCGTTTGAAAACACAAGCCGAAAGCGAGAATGTTTCGTCGGCGGACGGCGCGAAGCTTTACGACGGTTTGGAGGTTGTTGAGGAGACGAGCGCGGTGCTGAACGCAGGCGGCGGAAAGGAAGACGGCGACGGCAAAAATCCGGACGAAGCTTCGCCCGAAAGACCTGTCGGCGCGCGTTATGCAACCCCCGACGAGCTTACTCACGAGAGTATATTCGGCTATCGTCCGGTGGTAATTTATCGGTTGAGCGAATTCGAAGGTCCGCTTGATATGCTGCTTTCGCTTATCAAGGAAGCAAGGATAAATATAGAGGATATATTCGTGTCGGACGTGACGAGCCAATATGTCGAAATAATCAAGAATACTCCTAAAGAGGAGCTCGATTTCGAATATGCGGGAGAGTTCATTACGCTTGCCGCGGAGCTTGTTTATCTGAAATCGCTCAGGACGCTTCCCAAGGACGAGGACGATACCGAACTCGACGAGGTTGACATCGAGCAGGGTGCGCTTATCAATAAAATTAAAGAATACGCGCTGATGAAAGAGCAGAGCGAAAAACTGCGCAAACTCGAAACAATCAACAGATTTTCGCGCGAGCCCGTTTATACGGAAAAAGATTACAGAGTGTGTCTGACCAACTTTTCTTTGCCCAAGCTTGTCGATGCGTTTGCGCGGGTGCTTGCCAACTACGACCGTCAGGAGCTTGCGGCAATACCTAAAAAAGTCGTCAGAGAGAGATTTTCGGTGCAGGAGCAGATGGAAAAACTCAGAGTTCTGCTCGCCGAGGTGAAAAGAATGCTGTTTACCGACCTTTTTGAGGACGATTATGACAAGAGCGACGTTATAACGACTTTTCTTGCCGTGCTCGAACTTATGAAATACGGCAAACTCACCGCCGAGCAGGACGCGACTTTCGGCGATATTTACGTCAACGCCACCGAGGATACCGCGTCAGGTCCCGTGCATTTCGAGGAAAACGAAGATGGAGAATATTAAAAACGTAATAGAAGCAATTATTTTTTCGTCGGGTTCGCCCATCGAAAAGAAAGAACTCACGGAAAAATTGCCCGAACTCACCACGCAAAAACTCAATTCGATAGTCAAGGAGTTGCAGAAAAAATACAGCGACGAGAGCGGAGTTTTGCTTATAGAGTTCAACGGAAAATTGCAGTTTACGTCTAATCCCCGTTACGGCGAAACCGTTGCCGACGTGCTTACGCCTCTGAAAGAAAAGGAACTCAGCAGGACTTTGCTCGAAGTGTTGTCTACCATTGCCTATAAACAGCCGGTGACAAGGTTGGAGATTGACGATATGCGTTCGGGCACTGGCTCGGAGTACGCGATTTCCGCGCTGTTGAAGGCTGGGCTCGTGCAGGCGGTTGGAAGGAAGGACACCGTCGGAAGACCTATGCTTTACGGCACAACCGACGAGTTTTTGAAAAAGTTTCAGTTGGAGAGTTTGGACGGGTTGCCCGACCACAGCGAAGTGCTTGAAAAAATACAGCTTATCTATGCGCCTATGCAGGAGACGCTGTTCAGAGAGCGCACAATAGAAGACGAAGGGGACGGCGAGCGCGACGACGTGCAGATTGCTGAGGAAGCGGCGGCGGACGTTATTGAGCAATCGACGGAAGCGATTGACGAGGCGATGGACGATATGGACGACGAAATCCCGGAGTTTTTGCAGGGCGAAGAAATTTCCGTCATCACGGGCGACTGATAATGCATTGCCGTTATCGATACGGTATTGAGAGGCTGTCTCAATCAGCTGTTGTCTATTCGTTTGTACGGTTATAAACGATATTGCATATTGTAGCGATAAAAAAGTATAAAATCCCGACGCAAAATTGTTTGCGTCGGGATTTTTTCGGATTTTGCATAAATGGGCGCATAATGCTTAACCTTACGGTATGGAGTATCTATATGCGTTGATAGCGGTGGAAATTGCGGGTATACTCGCATTGCTGCCTTTTAAGGTCAAAGTAAAATTTTCGCTTTGCGCAGACAGAAAATTCAGCGTATTTACGGCTCGGGTTGCGGGAGTAAGAGCCGTGCACGTCAAGGTAGAGCTTGCAGACGGCGCGTTCAAAACCGAGATAAACGGCAAGAGGCGTAAAACCTCGGAAAAGAGAGCGAAGTTTTCATTGGATAAAGCCGACAGGGCATTGAAGTATTTGGCGGATATGCGTGCGCTTATCGCGTTGCATACGCTGTTGTATATAGGCGGTGAAAATGCGATGACGGCGGCTGTAGCGACGGGATTTTTGAACATAATTCTGCATTGTTTTGGGGTTGCGGAAGGCAAGACGTATTGCGATTTTGGCAGCGACCGCCTCGATATAAGCGTTTCCGGCGCAGTGAAAATCAGCGTTAAGGACGCGGTTGTTCTGTATTTGGCAATGACGTCGAAATGAATTAAATATGTTTTATAGTTTTGCGACGTTTTGTATGCTTTTACAATAAATCGACGCTTAAAACGAATGAATTATTGCAATATAAAGTCGGATTTATTGCAATTTCGTAAATAAAAAGGCAAAAACGTACAAACTAACTTAGCCTGACGGAGGTATGTATGCAGAATATGGAAGAAATTATCAGAACCGCCGTTAAAAATATACGCGACGGAATAGACGTAGACGAGATTGTGGGCAAGCCCATTGTAAACGGCGACGGTACGCTTATTTTGCCCGTATCGAGAATAAGTTTCGGTTTTGTGAGCGGAGGGGGCGACGGAGAGAAAAAGGATACAAACGCGGCGACAGGCATAGGCGTTGCCGGCGGTATTACCGTTGCGCCCGTAGGTTTTTTGGTGTGCGGACGTGACAAGAAATTTATTACCGTGGACAAAAACGACGGCTCGAACAAGTGGATGGAACTTGCGCGCGCAACTCTGAACGCTATGAAGAAAGATGAAGATTGACGGCAACATATAAAAAATACTACCGGTCTGTAAATGCTGTTTGAACCGATAGAAGTTGTCAGCTTTTATTATTGAGCGAAAAATCTTAAACAGGGGAATGGCATTTGAATGATACCGGCGAGTGATGTTGCATCGATTATTATGCCGAAAGAAGTTAAATATGTTATGTTTCGCATATGAGAACGGTAAGCAGACAAAATCGACAAAGGACTGAATGATTATGAAAAACAATACGGAGAAAAGATATAAAACGTGGTGCAGGCTGCGCATTTTTTTGGTGATTTCGATTATGATTGCGGCAACGCTGTTGGGCGTGATTATGAGCGATTATTCCGCAAACAATGCTAAAAGTACTCTCAAAAACCGTATAAATGATAACAGTGAGCCAAATATTCGGCTGATGAGCAGTGCTAATTCGTGCGGAGCGGTCGTAATCGAGCAGACTTCGCGCAGAGTGCTCAAAGACGAAAATATGCACCTGAAACGCTATCCTGCAAGCACCACTAAAGTGCTTACCGCGCTGACAGTACTAAACCGCGTCGATATGGACGAAACGGTTGCTGTGCCCAAAGAGGCGGTGGGCGTCGAGGGTTCGTCGATATATCTGAGAGAGGGGGAAATATTGACGGTGGGAGATTTGCTTTACGGGTTGATGTTGAGAAGCGGCAACGACGCGGCGTGCGCGCTCGCACTCTACGTCGGCGGAAGCATAGAGGCGTTTGCGGATATGATGAACGAGGAGGCGAGGGTCGCAGGGGCTCAAAATTCGCATTTCGTAAACCCGCACGGGCTTCACGACGACAATCATTATTCGACGGCGTACGACCTTGCCGTGATATGCGCAAAGGCATATGAAAATGCAGATTTCAGAAAGATCGTTTCCGCAAAAACAGTTAAAATCGCAGGTGAGAACGGCGGAAGATATATCGGCAACAAGAATAAACTGCTAAATTTGTACGAGGGCGCAAACGGAGTAAAAACGGGGTTCACCAAAAAAAGCGGAAGATGTCTTGTCGGCGGTGCAAAGCGTGACGGAATGCAGTTGATTACGGTTGTGCTCAACTGTCCCGATATGTGGAACGAGACGGTTAGATTGCTTGATTTCGGCTTTGACAACTTTCATATGTATCCCATTGAAACAGGTGTATCTCCGACGGACGCGCAGACCGTCATCAATGTCAAAACCGAGTTTAACCACAGAGGAGAACTTACGCCGAGGTATTATCCCGTCCGCCGCAACGGCAGCGAAATTGCAATAGCGGATTATAAGGCATAACAGCATAATCGCACGCGGTTTTGTCGTGTATAAGTTACCGTCGCTTATTTAGGGGATTGCTTCGTCGTTTTCGCAAGCTCAAACTTCTCGCAATGACACGCTCGAAAATTGTTACGCTCGCATTATTGTGACGATTGTCACAATGTAACTCGCTCCTGAAATTTTCTCGCTTTCCGCGCGCGTTATGTTGCGCGCTTTGCGCTTCACGCTTAATCGCACGCGGGGTCAGTGTATGTGGTTTGCGTTCCTATTTAGGGGATTGCTTCGTCGTTTTCGCAAGCTTAAACTTCTCGCAATGACATAATTAATGTTTAGTAAGAGGATAAATCGAGCCGCAATGATACGGGGTGCGTCGACTGTTTGGGGGATTGCCGCGCGCTCGAAAATTGTTACGCTCATATTATTGTGACGGTTGTCACAATTTAACTCGCTCCTGAAATTTTCTCGCCTGCCGCGCGCGTTATGTTGCGCGCTTTGCGCTTCACGCTTAATCGCACGCGGTATTGTCGTGTATAAGTTATCGCCGCCTGTTTAGGGGATTGCTTCGTCACTCTTTCATCGTTCCTCGCAATGACAGAGATTATATGCTTTTTAGTCGGATAAATTAAAACGCAATTCATTAAAACGCAATTCGGATAAAACAAAGTACTATGCCGTAGCTTTCCCACGTGTCACTGCGAGGAGCAACGGGGTTGCGACGCGGCAGTCCCCTAAATAGAAACGTACACCCCATTAACGGCAATCCCATAAATAAGCGATATTAACTTACACGGTAACTCGCGTGTCACTGCGAGCGAAGCGCGGCAGTCCCCTAAACAGAAACGCAAACCCTATTGGTTTAACAATCCGCGCAATGACACGCGGCATTCATTGAGTTTTGCTTTCATAATTATTTGCTATATATTAAAAATTAAGTTATAATTGCCGTAAGGAGCACTTATGAGACTTAACAAATACATTGCCGAGTGCGGCGTATGCTCGCGCAGAAAGGCGGACGAACTTATAAAGAGCGGCAGGGTGAGCGTGAACAGAAAGGTTTTAACCGCGCTCAATACCGTGATAGACGAGGATAACGATACCGTTTTTGTGGACGGAAAAAAGATTGTAAGAGTATCGCAATACGATTACGTGATGTTTTACAAGCCGAAGGGCTGCGTGACCACGGCGTCGGACGAGTTCGGAAGAAAGACGGTTTTCGATTATATAGACCGTGAAAGAAGGCTGTTCCCCGTGGGCAGACTCGACTACGACAGCGAGGGGCTTTTGTTGCTCACCAACGACGGCGATTTGACGTATAAACTCACGCACCCGTCGTCCGAAATCCCTAAAACGTACATAGTTAAAATCGAGGGCGAGATACAGGAGAGCGATCTTGCCATACTCCGCAAAGGCGTTACCGTGGACGGCGTTAAATACGGCAGGGCAAAGGTGAAGCTCGTTGGATTGGAGAAAGGATTGAGCCGCTTGGAAGTGGTGATAACCGAAGGCAAAAACCGCGAAATACGCAAGATGTTCGAGGGCGTGGAAAAGAACGTGGTGTTCTTGAAGCGCGTCGCGATCGGCGATTTGCGCCTCGGAGGACTGTCGCGCGGCGGTTTCCGCGATTTGAACGATTATGAAGTCGAATATCTGAAAAGATTATGAGATTGTTGCTTGCAAACGACGACGGAATATGCGCAAGGGGACTTGCGGTGCTCGGCGAAAAGCTTTCGCGCGAGCACGACGTGTATGTCATTGCTCCCGTGAGGGAGATGTCGGGAGCGTCGCACAGCGCGCATTTCGGCGCAGACGTGCGCTATGAAAAGCGGAATATCGAATACGCAAAGGAAAGCTATGCGGTGGACGGAACTCCTGCCGACTGCGTGTTGTTCGGTCTTAATTACGCGCTTAAAGACAAAGGCATTGACGCCGTCGTATCGGGAATAAACAACGTGCTCAATTCGGGTACGGATATACTTTATTCGGGGACTTTCGGCGCGGCGCAGGAAGCCACTTTTTTGGGATATAAAGGAATTGCAGTGTCGCTTGACGCAAAAGAGGGCGACGATTTTTCTTTTACCGCGGATTTTGCGGCAAAAAATCTGAATAAGCTTTTGAAGTACGCAGACAGCCGCCACACCGTAAACGTAAACGTTCCGCACGACAGCGCAGATAAAATAAGGGGCGTGCGCGCTACTCCGACAGGTCATAGACCTTTTGAGGAAAACATTATTACGGGAAAGGACGAAGACGGTAATGACGTATACCGCGTTTGCGGACACCCGCTGCCCAAGCCGGACGTGGATGACGACGCGGCGTTGATTGAGCGCGGATATATCACCGTCACTCCCGTGCCTCTATTTTCAAATGACGGCGCTCTTACGAAAAAAATGTCCGAGGAGGAGTTTTTGCTGTGAGGATAGCGGTTGTGGGCGGAGGAGCGTCGGGCGCAATGTGCGCGATATTGCTCGCAAGAGGGGGCGCGGACGTTTTTCTGATTGAAAAAAATTCCAAAATAGGCAAAAAAATATATATTACGGGCAAGGGCAGATGCAATCTTACCAACGATTGTTCTCCCGAAGACTACCTCGACAAAGTCGTGAACGGAGCGAAATTTATGCGTTCGTGCGCCTATGCGTTCACTTCGGCGGATACGATGGCATTTTTCGAAGACGCGGGCGTCGCGCTTGTCACGGAGCGCGGAAACAGGGTTTTTCCGCTGTCGCAGAAATCGTCGGATATTATAAAGGCATTGGAGCGCGAGCTCAAAAAAAGCGGCGTTGACGTCAAACTCGATACCGAGATGAAGTCGGTGTCGGTGGTTGGCGATGGATATGAAATCAAAACGTCGGACGGAGCGTTTTACGCAGATACAGTCGTGGTTGCGACAGGCGGTTTGTCCTATCCGTCCACCGGCTCGACGGGCGACGGTTATAAGGTAGCGCGTTCCTTCGGAATGGATATAGTGACTCCCGTCCCCGCGCTTTGTCCGATAATAGTGAAAGAAAACGTGAGCGGATTAAAGGGACTTTCTCTCAAAAACGTATCTCTTACGGCGTACGGAGGCTCAAAAGAGCTGTACGGCGGCTTCGGGGAAATGATGTTTACGGATAAGGGCATAACGGGACCGCTCGCGCTCGGCGCCTCGAGCTATATCAACCGCGCTCAAAACGTGAATCTGAGCATAGATTTGAAGCCCGCGCTCGACGGCGAAACTCTCGATAAGCGTATACTGTCCGATTTTTCGGAGCGAAGCAATCAGGAAATCAAAAACGTGACGCGCGCGCTGTTGCCGGAAAGGCTCAATTCGTACGTACTTCAAGCAGCAGGAATTCCCGAATACAAAAAGGCTAATTCGGTGACGAGAGAGGAGAGGAAACGCTTTGCGGACGTCATCAAAAATCTGAAATTCACCGTGCGTTCGCTCGCGCCTTTTTCCGAGGCGGTGATTACTTCCGGCGGTATAAATCTCAAAGAACTGAAACCCACTCTCGAAGCGCGCAAAGCGAAAAATCTCTATTTTATCGGAGAGGTGTGCGATATAGACGCGCTTACGGGAGGATATAACTTGCAGGCGGCGTTCTCTACGGCGGCAAAGGCGGCGCGCGCCATATTGACAAGCATAAACGGATAGGATAAAATTATCAAAATAACAGGCGCGCAGTTAAAACAATGTCGAGCCTGCAAACGGTTCGGTTGCGAAAGCAAAACGCAAAACGAATTCGGTTGTAAATCTGCAAATAAAACCGCATAGGCGGTTGAGGAGAAATATGATAAATATAGCAATAGACGGACCGTCCGGCGCAGGCAAAAGCACTGTTGCGAAGGCGGTGGCGAAAAAGCTGAACATAACGTATCTGGATACGGGCGCAATGTACCGCGCGACCGCGTATATCGCTCTCAAACAGGGCATATCGCCGACGGACGCCGAAGCGGTGGGCAAGATGCTCGAAAATCTCGAAATGGATATTAAATTCAAAGACGGAGCGCAGCAGATTTACGTCAACGGGATAAATGCGACGCCCTATCTCAGAGAGCATCATATGAGCAAGGCGGCAAGCGACATATCGGCAATTCCCGCGGTACGCCTTAAAATGGTTGATTTGCAGCGGATATTCGCGAGCAGCCGCGACGTGGTGCTCGACGGCAGGGATATAGGCACGTTCGTGCTGCCCGACGCCGACGTCAAACTCTATATGACAGCCACCTCCGAGGAGCGCGCGACAAGACGTTTCAAAGAACTTACGGAAAAAGGGCAGAGCGTGAATTACGACGTTTTGCTTGCGGATATAATACAAAGGGACTATAACGACTCGCACAGAGAATTCGCTCCGCTGAAAAAGGCAGACGACGCCTTGGAGCTCGATACCACCGAAATGTCGGAAAAAGAGGTTATCGACTACGTCGTGAATATTGCTGAAAAGAGGATGAAGAAATGAGCTTATACAGGTTTTTAAGAGCTTTATGCTCGCCCGTGATAAAATTGATTTGGCCTACCAAGGTTGTAGGAAAGGAAAACCTCGACTCCTTAGACGGCGGCGCGCAGGTTATATGCAACCATTACTCCAAACTGGACGGAATTCTGGCGGGAGTAAGGCTGTTCAAAGACGAATTTCACGTTCTCGCCAAAGCCGAGGCGTTCGATAAAAAGATAGGCAATTGGTTCCTTCGCGAGATGGGCGCAATTCCCGTGCGCAGAGGAGAGGCGGACATCGACGCCGTCAAAGCCGTGCTCAAAGTGATCAAAGACGGAAATAAACTGCTCGTTTTCCCCGAAGGGACGCGCAACAGAGAGGGTACGGAGCAGATGGGAGAGTTCAAACAGGGCACCGCGCGTTTCGCAATCAAGACAAAAACGCCCATCGTTCCGATGTTGTATTACAGAATGCACAAGCCGTTCAGGCGCAACTATCTGTATATAGGCAAGCCCATCGATATGTCCGAATTTTACGGCTGCCGCCGCTCGGAAGATTACGAACGCGCCACTCAGCATATATTCGACAAAATGGTGGAGCTTAGAGCGGAGATGAACGCCTACGTCGAGAATAGGAAAAAGGGCGGAAAATAAAATTTGTTTCAACTCGGAGATAAAGAATGAAAGTTACTCTCGCAAGCAGCGCGGGGTTTTGCGCAGGCGTCAAAACGGCGTATAAAATTGCGCTCGAACTTGCGCAAAAATACGGGAAAATATACACTCTCGGCGAATTGATACACAACGAAGAAGTTGTCGCTTTTCTGCAATCTAACGGGGTTATTCCGCTTTCGGAGGACAAATGGGACGACCTTGATTGCGGCGACGTCGCGCTCATTCGGGCACACGGCATTCCGCTGGATTACGAGAGAAGACTCAGAGAAAAGGGAGTGTTGCTTTTCGACGCCACCTGCCCCGTCGTGAAGAAGATACACGCCATTGTTTCGGAGCGCGTAAAGGCAGGCGACGACGTCGTCGTCATCGGCGATAAAAATCACGACGAAGTGAAGGGTATCGTCAGTTACGCCGACGGCAGGGCGCGCATTTTTTCCGACAGCGACGAGCTGGAAATAGGCGATAAAAACACGTCGATTGTTTTCCAAACCACCATACTCGCCGAAAAATACGCGAAAATAGCCGAATATAAAGAAAATTTCACGAAAAATCATAGCAATTTAGTTGGCATTTTCAATACTATTTGTTATACTACAAAGCACAGACAGGACGAAACTCTCGCGCTCGGTGCAAAAAGCGACGCCGTTCTCGTTTTGGGCAGCAGAAACAGCGCGAATACACGCAGACTGTTCGAGGTTGCAAAAAGCGTAAACCGCAACGTTTATTTCGCGTCGACGAAGGAGGAAGCTCTGTCAATCAACTTAAAGGATATTCAAAGCATTTCAATCGTTGCAGGGGCGTCAACTCCGCAATGGTTGATTCAGGAGGTAACTGAACTTATGAGTGAAACTCAAAAGCCTGCCGTAGAAGAAATCGCGGCAATCGAGACTGAGGTGCAACAAGAGGCAACACCCCAAGAGCAAACTGCGACCGCAACCGAAGAAAAGGAACTTACGATGGAAGACGTTATGGCGTCCACAAGTTCGGTAGGTTACACTAACTACAAGGTTGGTAAGCGCATGAAGTGTTCGGTCATTAAGGCCGACGAGAACGGCATTTTTGTCAGAATCGGCGGTAAAAAAGACGGTTTCATCAATAAGGAAGACGCTACTGTCGACGGAAGTTACAATCCCGAGGATTTCAAGGACGGCGACACTGTCGAAGCTATAATCACCAAAGTCGAAAAAGAGTATGTTATGCTTTCCAAGAAAGAAGTCGACGTGCTCAGAGCAGAGGAGGAGCAGGCTGAAAAAGCTCTCTCCGCAGGAGAATTTTCTCTCGTTATGACCGAGGTCGTAAAGGGCGGTCTCAGAGGAAGAATGGGACAGTACACCGTGTTCGTTCCCGCGTCCCAAATCAGAATGGGCTACGTCAAGAACCTCGAAGACTACAAGGGAAAGACGCTCCGCCTCACCATTATGCCTCCCAAGGAAAAAGAACTCAACGACTGCGCGGAAGCCGCTCAGGACGATAAGAAGGCAAGAAAGTCCAGATATTTGTTCGCTTCTCAGCGCATAATTCTGGAAAGAGAAAAGAAAGAAAAAGAGGATATGTTCTGGGAGAACATTCACGTTCACGACATCGTGGAAGGCAAGGTCAAGAGATTTACCGCTTTCGGTGCGTTCGTAAACGTTCGCGGTTTCGACTGCCTGGCTCACATCTCCGAGCTCAGCTGGAACAAGATTACCGACCCTGCAACCGTGCTTAAAATCGGCGATACTTATGATTTCGTCGTGCTTAAACTCGACAGAGAAACGGGCAAAATCTCCCTCGGCTACAAACAGCTGCAAAAAAGACCTTATGAAATTGCCGCAGAAAAATATCCCGTCGGCACCGTCATCAAGGGCAAGGTGGAGAGAATATTCCCTTACGGCGCGTTCATTTCCATATCCGACGGCGTAGACGGACTCGTGCACGTTTCGCAGATTTCCCACAGCTGGATTAAGGACGCCAACGAGGCTCTCAAAGTCGGCGACGAGGTCGATGCAAAGATAATCGGTTTCGAAGATAACAGAATTACGCTTTCCATCAAGGAACTGCTTCCCGCACCCGAAGAAACCGAAGCCGCGGCAGTGGAAGACGTGGCGGCAGCGGACGGCGAGGAAAAGGCGAAAAGACCTTCAAGAGTCAAAAAATTCGAGCAGAAGCTTGCGGACGGTGAGGCAAGACGCGAGCGTCGTCCCAAGAAAGACAGCTCCAACGAGCCCAAAGAGTGGGTTTCCGGCTCCGGCAGCGCAACTCTCGGCGACCTTATCAAAAATCTCAACATCAATCTCGCAGACGAAGAAGACAGCAAGGAATAATTTCCCGACTGTCACATCCGCTGCGGTTTGACGGTAAATGAGAAACTTGCGGCGGCAACCGCCGGAGATAAAGTTTTACACAAAAGAGCGTTGCGTTACATATGCTTTCGGCAATGCAAGTTACAAAGGATAAACCGCCCTGCGATGCAGGGCGGTTTAGTATTATCGCCGCCGAAACGCCGCGGCTGTCTTTCCGTTTGCGCCGTACTTTACAAATGCGATTATGCGGTGTATAATTTATACTAATATAAATATAAGGACGTTAATATGGATTTTAAGAATTTTGTTATTAAGGTCGAGTACAGGTGCGACGGCAGGGAATACTGCGCTTACGGCAACGACGACGTATTGGCTTTCGACATATTGTCCGACAGCGGCAGACTGTCGGTGAAAGCCTCGTCTTGCAAACCCGTCGAAATACTGACTGCCGAACTGATATTCGGTTATGAATATACTCGGGAAGACTTGTTTTTCGCTAACGGCTATCAGTCCTGGACGACTTCTCGCGAATACAGAAAGGGGGAGGTTCAGCGCGGTTTGAGAAACGTGGCGAATTTCCGTCCCGTGAAGACTTTTGCGGAGGGTACCGGCGATTACGGATTTGCGGCGTACGGCAAGCTGCTTTATCACAGCGTTTCGTACACATATCTGCGCCGCGGTTCAAACGTGGAATTTGTCGGTTCGCTTGACGAGAGGACGGGATATACTTTCTTTTATGCCGATATGCGCGAAAATCTGTTTGTTGTCTCCAAAGATTTGGAAGGACTTACGCTCGACGGCGAGTGCAATATGTTTGATTTGGTGCGTTTTGAAGGAAGTTACGACGAGGTTTTCGATAAATATTTCGAGGCTTTGCCGCAAAAACATACGGGCAGAATAAAGCACCTTGCGGGTTATACGTCCTGGTATAACTATTTTCAGAATATAAACGAGGAAATTATTTTAAGAGATTTGAACGGCATTGCGAAAGCCGGCGACTCCGTAAATATTTTTCAGATTGACGACGGCTACGAAACGGCGGTCGGCGATTGGGAAACGGACCAAAAGAAATTCCCGAGAGGCATGAAGTTCATTGCCGACAGCATTCACGAAAAGGGGCTGACGGCAGGTTTATGGATTGCGCCTTTCGCCGCGCAGTTTGCGGCGCAGATTGTCAAAACTCACCCCGAGTGGCTGCTCAGGACTCCGTCGGGTAAAAAGGTCGTGGGCGGCGTTGCCTGGGGCGGTTTTTACGTGCTTGATTTAGAACTTTCGGAAGTCAGAGATTATATCAGAAAATTCTTTGACAAGGTGTTCGACGAGTGGGGATTCGATATGGTAAAGCTCGATTTTCTGTACGCCGCGTGCATTCTTCCGCGCAACGGAAAGACGAGAGGTCAGCTTATGTGCGAGGCAATGGATTTCTTGCGCGAATGCTGCCGCGACAAGCTTATGCTCGGCTGCGGAGTGCCGCTTGCGCCGTCTTTCGGTATTGTGGACGCCTGCCGCATAAGCTGCGATGTAGAACTGAGTTTTAAGGATAAATTTTACGTCAAATGCACCAATCAGGAGGTTGTGTCTGCGCGGCTTGCTATGAATAACAGCATTTACCGCCGACATCTGAACGGCAGAATTTTCGCAAACGACCCCGACGTGTTTTTCCTGCGTGACGACGGTATGAAAAAGGCGAAGTTCACCGTCGGACAAAAAAAACTGCTTGCAAAGATAAACAATATGTGCGGAAGCGTCTTGTTTGTGTCCGACGACGTAAACGCGTACGACGACGAGAAAATGAATATTTTGCTTGACTCCTACCGTCCGTTTGAAGGGAAAATAGTTTCGGCGGAGCAGGACGGCGACGTTATGGGTATAGTCTATAAAGAGAAAAACGGCGTAACCAAAAATCTGTTTTACAACGTGTATACCGGCGCGAGTATCGATGAAAACGCGAGAGCGAAGTAAGAAATGTTATCTGAGTAATAAGAAAGGTTGTCGGAGTTGTTATGATTGACGTCAATAATCTTCAAGAAATACGGCGTGCAGCGGCGGAAACGGGCAGAGACATCACCTTGATTGCCGCGGTGAAAACGCAGTCCAAGGACACCGTCGACGAGTTTATGAAGCTTGCGCCCGAGTTTGTGCTAGGCGAGAACCGCGTGCAGGAGTTTCGGGATAAATACGACGAGAACTACCGTTGGCACATCATCGGTCAATTGCAAACCAATAAGGTAAAATACGTGGTGGGGAAAGCGGAGCTCATTCATTCGCTCGACAGGCTCGAACTTGCCGACGAAATCGAAAGGCAGGCGGCAAAACGGAACGTCGTGCAGGATTGCCTTATCGAGGTCAATATGGGCGCGGAAATCACAAAGGGCGGAGTCGCTCCCTCCGACGCGGTATCCTTTTTGAGAGCGGTTGACGAATATCCGCACATTGCCGTAAAGGGCATTATGAGCGTATTGCCCAATCTTAACGACAAAAACGAGCTTTGCGCGCTTTACGACAAGCTGTATTCGGTATATAATGAATGCGCCGAAGCCATAAGCGGTTACAGTCTTAAAAGGGCTGAAATGAAGTATCTTTCGGCAGGAATGAGCAACGATTATAAAATCGCGCTCGCTCACGGCGCGAATATGATTAGACTCGGAAGAATTATTTTCGGAGAACGAGTGTATAAAGAGTCCGAAATAAAATAGCAGTAGTTACGCAGACGGTTGCGGCTTGTATGGGTTGCAAATGCTCCGTATGCGTGTTGGAGAATGTATGAACGAACGTTTTTATGGTGCCGACAGCCGTCAGTCGGGATATGATGATATGAAAGACTCTCCGAGGCAGTATCGTTCCGAAGCGTCGAAATTGAACAGACTCAGCAGGATTTTCGGCGGCGACGAACCGCCGCGTGCGGAGTCGCAAATGACGAGGCAGACGAGCGGAGGCGCAGGCGGAGTCGTTATATACTCGCCCAAAACTTACGAAGACGTACAGCTGCTCATAGACCATCTCAAAATGAGAGAGCAGATAATCGTTGATTTTACCGATATTGCACAGGCTACGGTATATCGCATACTCGATTTTATGAGCGGCGCAATTTACGCGCTCGGCGGCAGTATAAAGCAGATTAAAGGCAACATTTTCCTGTTTGCTCCGAGCGGAGTAACCATCACCGTACCGCCGAATTTGAGATAAACATAATATGAAAAAACAGAAAATAAATCTCGATTTTAAGGGATACTATAATACGTTTCGCAAAAAATGGTGGTTGCTTCTTATTGAGGCGGCTGTTTTTGCAGGTATAATCGCGCTCGATTTGTGCATAAAAGACTTTCTTTTCGAGTTTTTGGAAGAAAACGGTTCTCCGTACGTGTTATGGGAAGGGTTCCTCAATCTGCGTTATTCCGAAAATTACGGCGCAGGTTTCGGTATGTTCGGCGACAGTCCGATTACGCTCATTGTGCTGACGACGATTCTCGTAGTTGGATTGCTGGCGTTTCTGGTCGTCGCGCTCAAATACAGCGAATGGCTCAGAGTGCCGTTGATTATGATTGCGGCGGGCGGCATCGGCAACCTTGCAGACAGAATAGAGCTCGGATACGTG
>DBFJGL010000014.1:0-5998 GCA_048394785.1 Christensenellales bacterium
TATAGTATAAAAAAACCGTCCCTGCGGACGGGTTTTTATATGTATTGTTTGATTTAGAGTCGTTAAAGCAAGGGCATAAACGCCGCATAAGCTTCGGAAGCGGACGCCGCAAGCGACGCAAGCGTAACGAAAAATATGATAAGGTATATGACGACGATAAGAACAACCGCAATAACGCCGATCAACGCGCCCGTACCCGCGCCTTTTGCGCGTTTGGGATATTCGTTTTTCCAGACGAGATAAAGGATAAGTCCTATAATGGGGAAGAAGAAACCGAGCACTCCGAAACCTGCCGCACCCGTATCGTTGTCCGTTTGGTTGCCCGCGGGCTGGTTGTTGGGCTGATTATACCCGTACTGATTGTTTGTCTGATTATATCCCTGTTGATAACCGTTTTGTTGATAGCCGTTCTGCTGATAACCGTTTTGTTGATAACCGTTCTGCCTCTGCGTGTCGTTGGCGCGGTCGGCATTTTGAGCGTTATTCGCCGTCTGCTCGGGCGGTATAACGTCCGCAAACGGAGTTTCCGCGTCGACTTGCGGTTTAACGCTCGCGCCGCAGCTTTGGCAGAAATTGCTTTCGGGAGAAACGGGAGCTCCGCATTTGGGACAATTCATAATATCCTCCTTTCAAGGCGGCAACGCTCGATATGCGCAACGCATCGGCATTGTTGTATCGCCTATACAATAATTATATTATATGCGCGGCAATATGTCAATAACGGTGTTTTTCGGTCGGCGGCTGCGTGACGAACGTGTGTTTTCAAAAGTCGGCTTATGACATACTCAGGTCGTCGACACGGCTGATAAACGCGCGTTTTATGCAAGATTAACCGCCCAGAACACGCAGTTATCGACGGTAAAGCCGCCGCAGACAGAGGCAAGCCAAACGCTTGAAAATTTGCAATATGGCGTTATAATAATATACGGCGATACAACCCGTCCCAAACGATATATACGCGAGGCGGCAAGCAACAAGGAGAAACTATGAGAAGAAAGGAAAGAGAAACGGATAAAGCCGCCGCGCTCGAAGTCGTAGACAAATGTGCGTACGCGGTGCTTTGTATGTCGGCGGACAACCGTCCGTACGCGGTGCCCGTGAGTATAGCGCGCGACGGCGGCAGCATATACGTGCATTGCGCGCCCGAAGGCACTAAACGGACGTTCTGAGGGCAAATCCCGCGGTTGAAATAGTATGCGTAGGGGACGTGCGTCCGATAGAGTACGATTTTTCAACGGAATACGAAAGCGCGATTGTATTCGGCAGAGCGACGGAAATTACGGAGGACGGCGAAAAGATACGCGCCCTGCGCCTCATTTGCGACCGTTACGCTCCGTCCAATCCCGACTTTGACGACGCGGTAGCCAAGAGTCTTAAACGCACCGCGATATGGAAGTTTTCCATTGACGAAATCACGGGCAAGCACAAGAAATATCCCAAATAAGCGACAAAGCAACGCGCAAAAACCTAATAACCCAATATAAGCTATCGTCGCCTATTTAGGGGACTGCCACGTCACTTCGTTTATGAGGCAGACCGCTCGCTCCGCTCACGGGACTGACTCATTACTCCGTTCCTCGCAGTGACACGTTAAATTGTGTCATTGCGAGCATTGCTTGCAATGCGCGGCAATCCCCTAAGCAGAGGAGTACAATTTATACGCAAGATTTAACGAATTTTTATTACGCGTACACGACGAATTGCGCGAGCATAAGAATGCCTATCGTGAGCGCAAACAGCACAAGTTGAATTTTACCGCTCCAACGCAGCCATTTCGGATAACTTACGGTTGTCATACCGAGTATGAGCAGCAGACCTGCGTTTGTGGGCAGAATTACGTTGGAGAAGCCGTCCGCAAACGCGAGCGCGAGCACCGATACCTGAGCGTCTACGCCCACCTGCATACAAATCGCGCTTATCATAGGCATAAGCAAAAACGCCTTTGCGCTGCCCGAGGGGATAAAAATCTCGAAAATGAAGATAGCGGCGTAGATGATGAGAATGATTACGGCAGGCGACTGTCCCTCGCAAAGTCCGATGACCTTATAGAGAATAGTGTCCATGACGTTGCCCGTCTGAATGATATAGCGCACGCCGCCGGCAATGAGAATCATAGCGACCGCGGGCGTCAGAGTCAGCAGACCTTTGCCGAGTTGTTTCAGCAGGGGCTTGCCTTTCAGCTTGCACATCAGACACGCGCCGATACCCGCGATGACGTATATCACCACGGTGATATAAAGCACGTAATCGGCAAGCGCGAAATCGCCGAGAGCGGGTATATATTCGGGCTGAATGAAAATTGACAGCACCGCGAAAAACACGATGACCAGCAGCCAGCCCGCAAACCATTTCAACGCCTTATCTTTACCCTCGTCGTAGACGAAAGTCGAAGTTTCCAAATCGAAGGTTTTTTTACGTTTGAAGTCTTCGAGATAAACGATGGACTTACTCGGTTTTTTCTCTATTTTTTTTGCGTACGGGAACAGGAACGCCATAAGCACGACGTAAGCCACCGCAAACGTGAGCAATCTGAGCTCGATGCCCGAGAACATCGGAATGCCGACCAGGCTTTGCGATACTCCGACCGTGAATGGATTGACGACGCCTGCGGAGAAGCCGAAACAAGCCGCAAGCACCGAGCAGCCCAAGCCGACCAGCGCGTCCCAGCCGAACGCGTAGCATAGGATAATCACGACGGGCGCGAGGGGGATAAGCTCCTCGAACATACCCGCGGTGCTTCCGAGAAACATAAACGTGAGGGGCAAAATGAACAGCAGGGCGTATTTTTTGCTTGAAAATCTGTTTCGCAGACTCTCGACCATATAGACCATAATGCCCGTATGGTCAAGCGCGGTGAAAATTGCGCCGATAACGAGCAGCAGCGCGAGGATAGCCCACACCATCAGCGCGCCGTCCTCGGCGGGGTTGAGTATCATAACGGGCGCGAGAATGACTTGCCACCATTTGATTTTGGAAAGCGAAGCGTCTTCCTTGTAAGAGCCGTCCACGATGGACACGTTGCCGTCGGCGTCCGTTTCGCGCTCGTACATACCTCGCGGAAGCACCTGCGTGAGCACCACCGCGCCGATTACGAGTATGAGCACTATTGCAATCGCCATAACGATTGATTTATTTGATATGGTCAGAGTTTTTGGGGTTTCCGCTTTGCCGCCCGACTGAACGAGCGACGGATTCGAGCGGAGATAACCGCCTCTGTTATTCGACATAATCTCTCCTTTTTCGCGCCTTTCGCGCCTAACGGGCGCAAACGGGACGGTGTCCTTATATCGGCACGTTTACGGTGCGCGACGGATTATTTATTCTTATTGCGCTTTCCGAAACGCAATTTTGCGTCTTTATCTAAGCTGAAATGCTTTTCCTCGAAGAAATTTTGCATTTTGTCGCCGAGCGGTTTGGTGAGTTTGAGCAGGACGACGAATACTACCGCCATAATGACGCAGATGACCGCAACGGCTTCGGCGGCTTGTCCCGTTATGGGTTCCGAAATGCCGAAGAATTCGCGTATAAAGGGGATAGGCACGAATATCGCGGCGAAAAACAGTCCGAGCATAGACAGGAACAGTACGGCGTGAATGAGGTTGAAGGGCAGACATACCTTGAACAGATACATAAATCCCACCACCATCGTAACCACCAGATAGGTATATTGCAGTTGGTCCACGGACATATCGGGCAGGAAGAAGCGATGGCAAATCAACACCGCGGCAACGCCGAGCGCGACAGTAATTGCGCCGGGAACGGCGGCGGCGAGCACTTTTGGGAGGAACCTGCCCGTCACGCGCTTGTCGTTGGGTTCGAGCGCGAGCACGAAGGAGGGAATGCCTATCGTCAGTCCCGCAATCAGCGTGAGGTGGCGCGGCGCGAAAGGCAAATCGCTTTGCGCAATCATAAACATCAGCGCAAACAGCAGGCTGTACAGCGTTTTCACAAGGAAAAGGGAGGCGGAGCGTTCCATATTATTTATGGAGCGTCTGCCTTCGGCAACCACCTTGGGCATCGACGAGAAATTGGAGTCGAGAAGCACCAGCGAACTTACGTTTTTCGCGGCGTCGGAGCCGGAGTTCATAGCGACGGAGCAGTCGGCTTCTTTCAAAGCGAGCACGTCGTTTACGCCGTCGCCCGTCATCGCGACGGTATGCCGATTGGCTTTCAAAGCCTTTATCAGCATAAGTTTCTGGTCGGGAAGCACGCGTCCGAATATAGTATATTTTTCGGCGGCGTCGCGCACTTCTTCGTCGGAGGACAGCGTGGACATATCTATGTAATTGTCATAGTCTTTCAAGCCCGCGCGTTTTGCCACGGCGCGCACGGTCTGCGGATTGTCGCCGGAAATAATCTTGACCTTTACGCCCTGTTCGTCGAAAAATCGCAGCGTATCGGGGGCTTCGGGGCGTATTTTATCGGTTATGAAAATCATACCTTCCGGCGTAAGTCCGTCGGGCAGACTGTTGCCGTCAAAGGGTTGGGGACTCGACGCCGCGACAAGCACGCGGTAGCCCTGCTCCGCCATATCGTCGGCTACGGCGTTCAGCTTTTCGTTCGAGCGGTCGGGGAAGATGAACTCGGGCGCGCCCATAACGTAGGATACGCCGTCTATATTCGCGCCGCTCCATTTGCGCGACGACGAGAAGGGGACTATATCGCCCGTAACGTAGGACAAATCGTTTTCTCCGACGTAATTTTTGATTGCGGAGGCGGTTGAATTTTCGTCGCCCGTGGCGTACACGAGTTTTTTAAGGAGCTGTCTGAACTCGTCTTCGTCCTTGCCGTCCGCCGCCTGCACGGAGTTGACCTCCATCGAAGCCTCGGTGATGGTGCCCGTTTTATCGAGGCACAGCACGTCGACTCGCGCGAGGGTTTCAACGCAGTACATATCCTGCGCAAACGCCTTGTGTTTGGAGAGGCGGATTACGCTTATGCAGAACACCGTCGTCGCAAGCGCGATAAGTCCGCTCGGAATCATACCTATAAGGGTGGCTATTGTGGTGATAACGGTATCGTTGAGGTTGTTGTCGTGGGCGAAGAACTTGACGCAGAACAGCGCGATGCCGAGGGGCAGAATGAACATCGTCATCACTTTGACAAAGAACATCAGCGACCGCATAATTTCGGAATTGGGCTTTTTGAAATACTTTGCGCCCGCGCTGATTTTCATCACGAAGTTATCCATACCGATATGGCGCACCACGGCTTTCGCCTTGCCCGACACGACGTAACTTCCCGAAGTCAGCTCGTCGCCTTCCTTTTTCTCTATTGCGTCGGGCTCGCCGGTAATCATCGATTCGTTGACTTCGATTGAGCCGCTGACAAGGGTTGCGTCGGCGCAAATCTGGTCGCCTGCCGTCAGCGAAATCAAATCGTTGAGCAGCACCTTTTCGATTTGCACTTCCTGCTCCTCTCCGTCGCGAATGACCTTGACCTTAGGCGCGGAGAGCAGGGCGAGCTTGTCTATCGTGCGTTTGGCGTTTACTTCCTGCACAATGCCCGCGCCGCAGTTGAAAATTACGAGAATGATAAATCCGAAGTTGCCTATGCCTGCCGCGTCCCACTCGATGAAATTGACGAGTATGAGCGCGAGCACCGTAAATACAAGGTTGAAAAACGTAAAAATGTTGGACGCGAAAATCTGCGCGTAACTTTTAGTGCGAATGGTCTGTTCGCCGTTCAGCTTGCCGTCCGCAGTGAGTTTTGCCGCCTGTTCGGAGGAAAGTCCCGTTTCCAAGTCGCACACAAAGGGCGAGCCGTCGTCGTTCATAACTTTGCCGCAGACGTCGTTATCGTCCGTTTTCTTTTGCGTTTCGGCTCGGTTTTCGGCGTTTATTTCCGTGCTGCCGACATTCTCGGCAATCAATCCGTTTTCTTCTTCCGCGTGGCATCCGTCGGTTTTTTTGTCAAAATCGGGTGTCATATTCTACCTTATAAGTCGTTTATAATAAACTATTTTAACATATTTAACGTATATACGCAATTAAGATGT
>DBFJGL010000015.1:0-4261 GCA_048394785.1 Christensenellales bacterium
TGTAAAGCACCTTTCGCGGCATAACAAGGAAACCGTTTATTCACTAAGCATATTCTACTGCTATCTATTGATAAACGTGCCTTATTATTCCACGGTGAGCTTGACAAGCCTTTTTCCCCGCGCGTCGCTTTGCTTCGCCGACGCAACTCAAAGGGGATAAACCCCTTTTAAGTTGCATCTGGCGGCAAATCATAGCACGGGAAAAACTTAATAATTAGAGGTTTTGCCTCGGCAATCTAAAGAGGATAAACCGCGATAGACGAGCCGCCAAGCAAGGGCAAGCAAAAATCATAAGGAGCAATTAAGAATGAAAAACGCAGTAATTTACGCAAGATTTAGTAGCGTAGGACAGAACGAACAGACGATAGACGGGCAAATCAGAGTTTGCCGCGAATACGCCGAACACGAGGGATTAAGCGTTATCGGCATTTATGACAAAGACAAAGCAAAATCGGCAAGCAAGGAAACGGAAAAGCGCAAGGACTTGCACCGTATGTTTGCCGACGCCGAAACGGGCGCGTTTCAATATATTATCGTTTACAAAATGGACAGGTTTGCGCGAAACCGCAACGAAAGCCGTATTTTCAAATCGGTACTTGCCAAGCACGGTGTGCGGGTATTATCAGCGACCGAAAACATCACCGACGACGAGGGCGGCGAGCTTTACGAGATGTTTTTGGAATGGAACGACGAAAAGTACAGTCAACGGCTTTCCAAGCGTATCCGCGACGGACTTATCACAAGCCTTGAAAACGGAACGTACACAGGAACGAAAATCATTTACGGCTACAAACTGATTGACACAGACAGGCGCGGCAAAAAAGGCACGATACATAAAGTGGCAATCGACGAGGAACAAGCCGCCGTCGTGCGGTTTGTGTTCGAGGAATACGCCAAAGGCACGAGCAAGAAAGAAATCGTTGAAATGCTGAACGCGCAGGGCTTAAAGCATAAGGGCGCGCTGTTCCACGTTCGTTTGTTTGAAAAGTGGCTTGTCAACGTAAAATACACGGGCGAATTTGAAAGGTTCGACCGCGTATGGAACAACATTTACCCGCCTATCGTAGATAAATTGCTATTTGAACGGGTACAGGAACGACTTGCGCGGAATAAAAATTTTGCGGGCGCAAACAAAGCCCCCGTTACCTATCTTTTGACGGGCAAGGCATTTTGCGCACGTTGCGGCACGTCCATTGTGGCAGACAACGCGACAAGCAGGGACGGCACGACGCATCACTATTATGTGTGCAAAAACAAGCGCAAAAATCTTTGCTCCAAAAAGCGGAATAACAAAGACAATTTGGAAAAAGGCGTTGCGGCGTTTGTGCGAAATTGTTTGAGCAACCCCGCAATCGTGAACAAGGCTGTTGACGATAGTATTCGGTACTATGAACAGCGTACGGGCGACGACGGATTAAAGAGTATCGAAACGCGCATAGCGAGCGCAAGCGCCGAGGTCGAGCAAATGACAAATGCGTTTATCTTAGCGCAAAGCGATTTGTTACGGGCAACCATTGAAAAGAAAATGAAAGAAATGGAAACCTACTTAAACGACCTAAACGCGCAAAAAGCGCGGATAAAGTTGGAGCGGGGCTTGAAAGTAACAAAGGCGCAAATTTTGGAGTTTATCGCGGAACTTGTAAAGGGCGACACAAACGACAAGGACTATCAAAAGAAAATGATAGATAAATTCGTCTATAAAGTGTACATTGACGATAACGACTTTTTCGTGCTTGTCAATTTCTTTGAGATGAGCAAGACCGAGCATATTTCTTTCGACGAGATAAGCGAGACATTAAGCGGTAATTTGTGTTCGTTTTCCAACACCGATACTCCACCATCGTCGAAACTCGACTAAATACGCACAATCCGACAGTTAACTGTCGGATTGTTGCTTTAATGTCGGTTTCTCCTCTTTCCGAAAAGTTCTGCGATACTTTTCGGGAGTCCTTTTAGCTTCTCCTTTTTGAAAAAGCGTGACCTGCATAAGCTCATTTTCTTGTCGCTTCGCGCAAAACATTTTTGTTATTAACTGTATTCTATCATATTCACATGACATTTTGCAAAAATCGTTTGCTTGGTTGGCTCGCGTTGCTTAGGCAGTATTGTATTCAATAGGCACAGAGCGGCGGTCATCACATTGGCCGAGTATACCGCATATACAATATCGCGCGTGTTCAATGTTTTTGTTCGGATAGGTTACCTTTTTGACAACGTCTCTGCGAATTGTAGGGCGGCACCGTACAGGTGTTTGATAATAAGTTTACCTATTAACTGCTTGTGAAAAACTTAAAAGTTTGTTAAAAATCGGTAGGTTAAAGGGTGGTTTTTGGTGCCGCTGCGGTTGACTGCGACGGCGCGATGTGATACCATAATAAGGCAATTTATTGCTATTTTTTTAGAGAGGCGGAAATTATGGCTAAAAACCGTACTGCCGAGGTATCGGCAGAACCGAAAACCCCGTTCCTTCACAAGCTGTTCGGCTCAAAGCCGGGCGACGGGGAGTTGCAACCAAAAGAGGGTATATCATATTCTCTTGCCGGTTTCGGACAGAACCTTGTCTGCACGATAATCGGCTCTTACCTGACCGTATTTATGACGGACGCAATCGGATATCCGGCACTTGCAGTCGCGCTTTTGATGCTGTTTGCCAGAATATACGACGCGGCGAACGACCCGATAATGGGTTCTATTGTCGACAGAACACGTACTCCTTGGGGAAAATGCCGTCCGTATCTTAAATGGATGCCCATACCCATTGCGATTATGACGATGCTGTGCTTCCTGCCCGTATATCCAAATAACTGGGGCGGATTTGCGGCAGTATCCATCGTATACGTAATATGGGGAATGGTATATACCATAGTAGACGTACCTTATTGGGGACTGTCCACGGCAATGAGCAACGATACGTTCCGTCGCGGAAATCTGCTCACAATCGCGCGTCTTATATGCACGTTGGGCGCAGGTATCGTCACCATAGTCGTCCCGATGATTACTCAGAATATGACGGCTGCGGACGCAGGGCAGATAAAGGTTATGCAGGACCTTATTCTTGCGTTGCGCGACAGCGGAATAAATGTTGATAATCTCGCCGTTATAACAACGAAATTTGCCGACATGACTGACCCAAATATACTTCAAGCTTTCCAAGCCGTGCAGGAAGCCGGTTTGACAAGCGTAGTCGACGGACCGAGTCTCGAAGCAATGATGGCAGGCGTGCGCGGAAATATGGGCGACGATTTGAAGTGGATATACTTTGTCGCCGCGGCAATTTGCGTTGTCATAGCAATTCCGCTTTTCTATCTCGGTTTTGTCAACACCAAGGAAAGAAATCAGAGCATGGAAACACCGCCGTCTCTTTCCCACAATTTGAAGCTTCTCGTTAAAAACAAGCCGCTTATGCTCATAGTAATATCGGGTATCCTCGGCGCGGCGAGAATGGTATTTACATACACTGGCGGTCTTTACTTTGCAAAATACGTCCTTACCGACGTTGTGTTTATCCCCGGTTTCTTGGAGGGCGAAAGCTTATATACGCTCATTACGATAGCGGTCGTTCCCGGCGGTTTGATTGCTTCGGTTTTGGTGCCGTATCTTACCAAAAAGATAGGTAAAAAGAATTCCTACATATGGTCGCACATCGTAGGCGGCGTTGCGTTGCTCATTGCGTTTATCGTCGGTATCGCCACAGACGCGGGCAACTACACCAACACCTCTACGCTCGTCATAGCGTTGGTCGCTTTGGTCATAGCGGGTATTCCTTCGGGACTCAGCAATATAGTGTCATACGCTATGATAGGCGATACTGTCGAGTATCTCGAACTGAAAACGGGCGAACGCGCAGAGGGTATCTGCTTCGCGATGCAAACCTTTATCAATAAAATCGGTATGGCGGTCGGCGCGTTTATCGGCGTTCTCGGTTATTATCTTGCGGGAGTCACGCCCAACAACCCCGGCGCACTCGACGCGGCAGGCAAAGACACTATGTGGTATATGCTGATGTTGGTTGCGGCTATCAGCTTTATTGCCGCGGCAATTCCGATGTTCTTCTACAAGTTCAACGAAAAAGAACAGATTGAAGCTGCAAGAATTATCCAGGAAAGAAAAGCCGCTAAGGAAAACGAAGAACAATAACCTGCGATTGTAAGTTAAGGACTTAATGACGCGGAAATTCACAAAATGCTTACAGCCCGACAATGTTGTCGGGCTGTAAATTTAAGTAATCAAGTTAACTTTTTTGAGAATATTGTTGAATAAT
>DBFJGL010000016.1:0-14110 GCA_048394785.1 Christensenellales bacterium
ACCATATCTACAAGACCTGCAAGTGCGCGCTGAGAAATAAGTCCGCCCGTAAAGCCCGAGAAGCTTCTCAACGGCATATCCTTTATGCTTTCGGTAATCATTTCGGGGTTTTCCGCGCCGAGAGCGACAAGTCTTGCGCCCTTTGTCAGAGCGGAGCAGAGGAATTTTCCCCAAGGAGATATTGCCACTTGTTCGACGCTGCAATTCTCTGTCAGTTCTCCGAGTTTGAAAGGTTCGTTGCCGACAAGGGGCGCGCCGTAGAGGGCGGCGAACTGCTCGATGGGGATTTCTTTGAACTCCATTTTGACTGCCGCGGCAGGGTTGTAGTAGTAAGGAGCGGTTTCTCTGTAATCGGGAATGGGAGCGTCGGGGTTTGCGGACGCCACGTTTACGGTTGCCGTCAGCCTGATGTCGCGCGAGGACGCGCCAACAAGGATATCGAAGCTGCCGCTTTCGACGTGCCAATCCTTTATTGCGGTGTTGTAGTAGGCAAAAGAGCGGGCGTCGAGCTCGACGGACACTTCCTTTTCTTCGCCTGCGGCAAGTTTGACTTTGACAAAGCCTTTTAGTTCTTTTTCGGGGCGGAATATGGTGGATTCCACGTCCTTGACGTAAATCTGAGCGACTTCCGCGCCGTCGCGCCCGCCGACGTTTTTGATTTTGAAGGATACCGTCAGCTTATCGCCTTCGTTTACTGAATCCGCGCTGAGTTTAATATCGGAGTACTCGAACTTCGTATAGCTGAGTCCGTAACCGAATGGGTATTGAACCCTTCTTTGAGCGGTATCGAAATAACGGTAACCGACGTAAATGCTTTCTCTGTATTCGACCGAACGCGGTCCCATCGGGAAATATTTAGCAACGATGTTGTCGTGGTTGCGGAGCGGGAATGTTTCCGCAAGTTTTCCGCTCGGGTTCACGTCGCCGAAGATGACGTCGTATGCGGCGGCGCCGCCTGCCTGCCCGCCGAGATAGAGGTTGAGCACGGCTTTTACGTCCTTTTCCCAAGCGCGTACTTTTACGGGCGAGCCGCAGGAAAGCACGACGATTACGTTTTTATTGACTTTGAGCAGCTCCTCGACGAGAATGTTGTGAGAGTCGGGGAGATTGATGTGACGGCGGTCGTAGCCTTCCGATTCGTAGGAATCGGGCAGTCCGATAAACACGAGCACTTTGTCCTTGCCCTGCGCCGTTCTGACGGCTTCTTTTATGAGTTTGTTTGAATAACCGTCGCCCTTCAACGTATATCCCGCCGCGTATTCGTAAGGCTGTTCGGCCTCGTCGAGCGCGTCGATAAAGGAAGTCAGCTTTGTTGTGTTTATGTGCGAAGAACCTGCGCCCTGATAGCGGATTTTCTTGGCAAGCGTACCTATGACCGCTACCGATTCGCCTTTTTTGAGGGGGAGAATTTCGCCGTCGTTTTTGAGCAGAACCGCACCCTGAGCCGCGGCTTTTCTCGCAAGTTCGTGATGCTTGTCGAAATCAACTTTATATCCGTCTTCTTCGCTTGCTTTGCATTCGCAGGCAAATTTTATCATTCTGAGTACGACTTTGTCGAGGTCCTCTTCGCTAAGACTGCCGTCTTTTACGGCTTTCACGATATTCTTATCGTTCATACCTTTGTTGCCGGGCATTTCGAGGTCGAGCCCTGCTTTGACGCCTTCGACTCGGTTGTTTACCGCGCCCCAATCGCTGACGACAATGCCTTTGAACCCCCATTCGTCGCGGAGCACGTCCGTAAGCATACGCTTGTTGTCGGAAAGGTACGTTCCGTTCAGTCTGTTGTAGGAGCACATAATCGTCGAGGGTTGTTCGGTTTTCACGACGTGCTCGAACGCAGCAAGATATATTTCTCTCAATGCGCGCTCGTCCACAAGCGTGTCAATCGACATTCTCAGATGTTCCTGGTTATTTGCGCAGAAGTGTTTCAGACTTACGCCCACGCCCGTCTTCTGAACGCCGTGCACCCACGCCGCGCCCATACGTCCAGCAAGGAAAGGGTCTTCGGAAAAATATTCGAAGTTTCTGCCGCAAAGAGGCGAGCGTTTGACGTTTACGCCGGGACCCAGCACCGTGCTTACTTTAAGCGCTTTCGCTTCTTTTGCAATGGCTTCTCCGAGTTCTTCCACAAGCTCGGTATCCCACGTGCTTGCACTGACGACCGCAGGAGGAAAGCAGGTTGCCGGCTCCGACTCCTGCATAATGTTGGTGCCGCCGTTTTCCTTGATTTTCTCCTTTCTCAGCCCGTGAGGGCCGTCGCTCATCCAAACAGCGGGCACGCCCTTTTCGGCTATCGCTTTGGTAAGCCAGAAGGTGTCGCCGGAACACAGCGAAGCTTTTTCTTCGAGCGTCAGCGATTTCAAAATAGCTTGATAATCCTGTTCTTTCATACTTAATCTCCTTACGGTTTAAGTTATTTTTGAATTTATTTTTCGGCAAGAGCCGTTATGATTTTCATTTTGCAAAAGCGGTTTCGTATATGTGTGCAAACGCCTTTGTCCTGTATGCCGTTTACGGCTACGCCGCGAACCGTGTTGTTTTACGAGCGCGGCGTTTCGTTTGAGTCGCGGTTATAAGCGTCGAGAGGATACGTCCTGTCCTTTTCCGTCAGGGGGCGAATGACTTTGCACGGCACTCCCGCCGCAAGCACTCCTGCCGGTATGTCGCGGGTGACGACGCTGCCCGCCGCGATAATCGCGCCGTCGCCTATATTTACGCCGCCGCACACAATCGCGCCGGTGGCAATCCAGACGTCGTTGCCGATTGTCACGGGTTTTGCATATTCGAGGTCGTGAAGACCGTCGGGGTATTCCTGTATTCTGCGCTCGTCCGCAATCAAAGGGTGCATCGGAGTCGCAACGGTGACGGAGGGACCGAACATAACGTTGTCGCCTATGGTAATGGGCGCGCAGTCGAGCAGTTTGCAGTCGAAATTCATATAAAAGTTTTCGCCGAAAGTTATGTTTCTGCCGTATTCGACCTTTATTGTCGGCTCAAAGAAAAAGTTTTTGCCGCAGTTGGGGATAAGGCGTTTGATCAGATAGGCGCGGCGAGGGATATTCCACGCTTTTGTGCGGTTGAATTTATCGGCAAGCCACCGTGCCCGAGTGCGCATAATTACCAAATCGCGGTCGGTGCAGTTATAAAAGTGTCCGTCGACCATTCTCCGATAGTCGGAATATCGAGTGTTATCCTTTTTCATAATTTTCTCCCTGTGCGGTTTACCGTTTATCGTCACGGCTTATTTATGCGACCGTTCACGGTTGCAGCCGTTTATAAGTTTCGGAGTCGGGGCTCGCAGCAGTACCGTAGTATATAAGTATAACAGTGCCGTTATTTCATCTGCCCGAATTTAATTATAAAACCATTATCGGTCAATTTATATCAAAAAACTTATATAAATATCATTTTATCGTTGAAAATTGCGATTTTGCGTGATAAAATTCAATTTAAGCGACAAACAGTTGTGCATAACTGACGGGGAGGCAGGTGTATGAAACAATCGGATTATACAATTCAAATTTTGCCGTCGGGCGTTGAAAATCCTCTTTTTCAGCAGAGGGAAAGCGGCGTACGCCACTCGCCGTATGCAATGGAAACGGCATTTTATTCGCTGATAAAGCGGGGGGAAAGCGAGTCGGTATCGGAGGAGATAGGCAAGCTGTTCGCAGGCACGGGACATCTCGTGGTGGGCAGACTGTCCGACAACGCGCTCAGGCAAATGCAGTATTTCGCAGTCAGTTGCATTACGCTTGCGGTGCGCGCGGCGATAGAAGGCGGATTGGAAGAAAGCACTGCGTATAATCTCTCCGACGAATGCGTTCAGCGCGTGGACAGGGCTAAAGAGCCTTCCGAAATCGCCGAATTTTTGGCGAAAAAAGCAACGGAACTCGCAACCCTCGTGCGATGTTCGAGACAGAAGAGCGGTTATCCCGAAAGCATAAAGATTTGCGTAGGGTATATAGACAAACATCTGCACTCGAAAATCACGGCGGAGGAGCTTGCGAAAGAGTGCGGACTGTCGCGCGATTATCTGTGTTCGCTGTTCAAAAAAACTACGGGCGAGAATATCAGCGCGTATATCGTCGGCAGAAAGCTGTCGGCGGCAAAGGATTTGCTCGCCGCCAAGGTCGACAGCAGCGGAATGGGATACTATTTTTCTTTTTGTTCGGAATCCTATTTTATATCCTGTTTCAAAAAGAAATACGGTATGACGCCGAAAGAGTACGTCAAGTCTTTGAATTATTGATATTTGACGGAGAGAAACAAATAAAATCGGGAAATATGAGGGAGAACGGGAAAATTATGATTAAAAAGTGTAACCTTGAAGACTTTTATCCGTCTTATATATGTAATCGGCAATTATGAAAAACGACGCGCTTGAAATCACATTCAAAAAATACTATAACGAGTTGAAGCTGTACGTCTATTCATTGTGCCGCGACGTCGCGCTCGCCGAAGATTTGGCGTCGGACGCGTTCTTCAAAGCCATATCGTCGGTAGACGAGGAAAAGCAGGGGTTCAAATATTGGCTGTTTAAGGTGGCGAGGAACAGGTACATCGATTACGTCCGCAAAAACAGCCGCCAGACCGCCATCGACGACAATTTGTCGGACGGCGGAAACCTTGTGGAAAGCATAATAGAGAAAGAGGAGTACCGCGCGCTTTATCACGCCATATCCTTGCTCAAAGACAGTCACAGAGAAGTGGTGCAGCTCTATTATTTCGACGGACTGTCCGTCGCGGAAATCTCAGACATAACGGGCGAAAGCATAGAGAACGTAAAGGTTATGCTCTACCGCTCGCGCAATAAACTAAAAAGCCTTTTGGAGGAACAAAATGAATTTTGAGGACGCTTTCAAGCATTACAGAGAGGGTACGGCAACGCCGGAGGAAAAGGATTACGTTCTCGACGAGCTTGCAAAGGCAAAAGCTTTCAGCAACTTGCTCGACGACGAGGGCATAAACGTCACTCCCGCGCCCATCGCGCAGTCCGACATCAAAGAAATCAAAGCGGCGAAAAAGCAACTGAAATATAAATGGCTGATGATGGCGGTTTACACGGTTTTGGCTGTCGTGGTGGTGCTCGGCGCGGTGCTGGGCGGCGTATTCGGAATGTCCGCCAAGTACGCAAAAGACAATATGAACCTGAGTAAGACCGATTGCGCTGCGGTTGCCCGTGCCGAGGCTTTGGCGTTCATCGAGCAAAAACAGTCCGACGATTACAACGGCGTAGACAAATGGATGTGGGTCGGCGTGCTCGAAGGCGATATCCGCCTTGACGATTGCGACGAGGAACTCAATATGAGAGCAAACTTGAAAGACTGCTACTACACGTATAAAGTGGAGTTCGATATTGCGGGAAAGAATACGTCGCTTCAATATGAAGTCAACTCAGTCACAGGCAGCGTGACGTTCTTGAGAGTAAAACCGAGCTGACGGATAAGGAGCGATACCATATCGCCTATAAGGAAAAATCACAGATAAACGATACAATTTGCAATGATATTAAACCGCCCCGGAACGGGCGGTTTTTTCGTGTCTTGCGATATGATTTTTGCTTACGCCTTTTTTTGGAAATATAAATTTTCGCCCCTTATAATTTTTGTCGGAGTATTGCATAGAATATAGTCGAGGTGTATATGTGGTCAAACGTAATCAGCATCGATAAGCTGTATTCCAAAGAGATAGATTATATATTCGAAAAACTGAAAAATCTCAAATGCGTGTCCTATGCGACCGAGGAGTCAAAGGACAGAATTTTCATTTATCTCGCGGCGTTATGCGAGAAGCAGGCGGAGGCGGAGGACGGCGTTTTTTCTATAATGGAAACGGTGTTTCTCACCTTTTTGAAACAGCGTTTTTTTCTTGCAAATTTATCGAATATACAGTTAAACCACGCAAATTGCGCTTTAATCTGCTCGTTGGTGCACTTTGACAGAGAATACGAAAGAAATACGTTAATCAGAATAATAAACGAAAGCGCGGATATAAACGTGGACGGACTTATGAATTTCCGCCTTAAACAGCTTACTGATAATTGGGAAGAACTCGCAGAAGTCGCAAACCGTCTGTCGGACGGTCAGGGGGAGGAAAACGACGTGTTCGACGTGGCTACCTTTATTACGGGTTCCGAGGGGAGCGCGTGTCAGCTCGCGCTTTATCGCGACAGACTTTACAACATCACCGACCGCCGTACGGTGGACGTCATAAATCTGTTCGACGCCGACGAATACAATCTTATCTCGGCAATCATAAAAGAACGTCCCAGCGAAATCATAGTCGAAAACCCTTCGCTTTCTTCGTCTATGAACAGCGCGCTCAAACACATCGCGCGCGTAATCGTGAGATAGGCTTGCGCAAGGCAGAAATAAGCCGAAATTTTATCGATTTATGCTTTACGGCTCAACACTGACTGCCGTCGCTTTTTGCACTCGCTCGGAGTTTTCGTTTAATGTCCGTATATGAAGTTTACACCTCTGCTTAGGGGATTGCGAGCGAAGCGCAGCTATCCTTGGTAAAGAGGCGTAAACCTTATCAATGCTCAATATATTCAATATGCAAACGGCGTTTGTATTTAATAAGAATTTCATTATTGATTGCTTGGTTGAAATTTAACACTCTAAAAATTCATAAAATGTCTTGAATTGTCGGATAATATGATTTATAATGAAATAAATTCATTTTAATTTAATATTTGTGAAAGATGTAAGAGAGCCGTCAGCGCGCGGTTCACAGAGGAGAAAAAATGAGATTGCTTGTTGTTGAAGACGATGAAAAACTTGCCAAAATACTGTCCACCGCACTGTCTGCCGTAGGCGACGTCGACATTGCGCCGTCGGGCGAGAAAGCGTTGCAGGACGTTGAGAAAGTTTATTACGACCTTGTCATTCTCGACTTGATGTTGGGCGGAATATCGGGAATGGAAGTGCTTAAAAACATAAGGCGTATGCACCTTATGCCCGTAATCATTCTTTCCGCGTTGTCGGATATTGATAAAAAGATAGATTGTTTCAAGCTGGGTGCCGACGATTATATGACAAAACCGTTTGCGCGCGAGGAGCTTATGGCGCGCGTTGAAGCCGCGTTGCGCAGAAGCGGCGGAAATTTCAGCAGCACCGACTACGCTTTCAAGAATATGGAAGTAAATTTCGTCAATAAAATGACCATAATCGACGGCAATTACGTCGAGATGAACAGAAAGACGTATGAGATTTTGGAACTGCTTGTCAGAAATAAAGAAATCATAATGACCAAACAGCAGATATTCGACAGAATATGGGGATATTATTCCACTACGGGTACGTCGGTTATAGAAATAAACATATTCAGACTGCGCAAAATACTTGCGAACTACGGTTTGGACAAGCACCTTAAAACCGTCAAGGCGACGGGATATATGTGGACGGAAAAAATCTGATGCCAAAACTCGACGGCGATATTAAAAAGCGGTGGGTGCGCCTGTCGCTCATAAATATGTTTATGCTGCTCGTGGTATTCGGGCTGTTTATGACGGGCTTCGGCATTTTTGCCGCGAGCGCGGACTCGGCAACGGTAAAAAGCGATATAAAAGAATATGCTCAAAGCCTTTTGAAATACAGCGAAGACGAGCTGCGCGCCGCGCTTGCGGACGGTTCGGGGCTTCCCTTCGGAGAGGATATGAACCCCAATTTCAGTTTCGGCATTTACAAAGAGCGCGTCAACGGCACATACGAACTGCTTGTCAAAGACGATTTTCTTGAAAGAGAACAGCCTCCCATCGGGGGAAAACTCGACACTGCCGCAGAGGAGAGCGTGGGCGGACATTCGTTCATTACGTACACCGCGCGCATTGCGCCCAACGTATTCGTAAAAGTGTTCGCACCCTCCGATTTTGTAAATAACGCGGAAGGGCACATCGCGCTTTACGGCATTCCGTTTATCATAGGTTTCATAATAATCTGCATTGTAATAAGCCTGTCGGTCGGCTATATAGAAATAAAGCCGATTATGGAAAGCAACTTAAAACAAAAGAGTTTTATCAACGATATGTCGCACGAGATACGCACACCGCTTGCAATCATAAAGGGCAATCTCGAAAACGTGGCGGCGATGCCCGACTCAAGGGTGGGCGACGTAAACGAAATATTAGAGCAATGTCTTGAAGAAGTCGACTATATGTCCAATATGTCGTCGGGACTGCTCAGCATAGTGCGCGGCGAAAACAAGCACACCAAAAAAGAATCGATAATGAGCGAAGCCGTCAGCGAGGTCGTGGATATGTACGCGGACGTTGCGGCGGTATCGGGCAAGGGCATTGTCGCAAGTATGGATTATTGCGACATCAGAGTGGACAAAGAAAAGATAAAACAGCTTATGACCATACTCATTGACAACGCGCTCAAATACACTTCGGAAGGGGACAGGATAAGCATAAAACTCAAAAACTCCGCGGACGGCTGCGTGCTGTCGGTGTCCGACACGGGCATAGGGGTGAGCAAAGGCGAACTCGAACTCATTTTCGACAGGTTTTATCGCGCCGAGAACGCCCGCGAAATTCAGGGTACGGGACTCGGACTTGCCATTGCAAAATCCATTGTGGAAAGTATGGACGGAATAATCAAGGCGCAGAACAACGTCCCGTCGGGGCTGGAAATCATCGCGCAATTCCGTCGTTCGTAACGCTATGAAAAGGCGAGCGTTTCAAATCTTCATACTCGTTGCCGCCGTCGTTTTGCTTGTCGGCGCGCTTGCTGGGTGCAACGACGGGAATATAACTTACAACAAACCCGTCGATTGGACGACGTACCTTAACGACGTGACGGGTATGGTGGCGGACGAAATCATTGCCGCAGGCGGCACGCTCGGCATAGAAATCTCGGGCGAAGCCGAAATAGGCGGCGAGGTTTTCAATATTTACGCAGGTTTTAATTTTGACGTTCTCAATCTCGATAAAAGCAAACTCGCGGTTAAGGTCGTAAAAGGCGATGATAACAAAAAGGAAGATTTATCCGACAATAACGGACAGTCAAGTGCCGAAATTGCAAGCGGCAATGAAACCGAAAATAAATACGAATATGCCGCGGGCGACGTCGTTTTTGCCGTTATGTCAGACTCAAACGACACTTATGTGGAAATTGCTCCCAACGCGTTTATCCCCGACAACAAACTGAAAATCACGAATATAGGGGTGCTCGATTGGCTTCAAACGGGATTTGCGCCGGACGGCGACGGGACTTTGCGCGACAGATTGCAGGGCATGCTTTTCGACCTCGGAGAAACGGTGTTTTCCGGCGCGGACGTTTCGCCTGCGGACAGCGAATACAAGTTCTTTTTCGCAACTGAGAATTGGACGCAGAGAATGAAAAATTATCTGTCGGCAATCGAGCTCGCAATAGGCGCGGATACCTTCAAAATGATGTACGGAATGTTCGGCGCGGCTACCGCCGCCGAGTTTGCGGAGCTTATGGCAGCGCCGTCGGGTTACGTCAGTTTCAAGACGGAGAACGGCTCGCTGAATTCGGTGTCCACCGACAATATGACCGTTTCGTCAAAGGATGTAGATATGTCCTTATCCTTTGACGTAAAATCCGAGCTGACGGCGGCGCTTGACGAGATGTTCCCCGAAAGCGATGACGGTTATTCGGTTACGAAAGCCGCCTGTTCGTCCATATCCGGACAACTTTCTTTATACGATTCGACGGCAAGACGCACCGCCGTAAATTACGATTTTGAACTCAACGTAAACCTCGACATCGTAAAACTCGCTTTGAGCGGTTGGGATTTGAGCAAACTCGACGACGACAATTATTTTCATTTCAGACTGCATCACCGATGCGTGCAGGGCGCGTGTACGGAGTTCTGCACAAGCAGAATAAGCTCGGCAAGGGGCGCGGTTGCGGACATAGCTTTTTCGCCCTCCGACTTCGACAGCTATAATATTTTTGTAAATTTCGACATAAAGGCGATGATGAGCCAAGAGTTTTTGGAGGAGGCGGTTCGCCGCGACGATTCGGCAGGCGAATATCTTTTGCCCGATTATCTTTTCCTGACTCTGCCTTATTCGGAATTCGACTCCGAGAACCCGTTGAGAGAACTGATGTCTTCGGTTTACGCAGACCTCATTTATGCCGAGCCTGCGGATAAGATAAGTTATTCGGCTTCGATATTCGACGCTTTGCGAGAGAGTTACCCTCTCATAGACGATATTTTCGGCGATTATCTCGTGAGCGGCGACTATACGGCGGATACGCTCAGATTAAACGTGGAGGAGAACTTTTACGGGCAGCTTGCCGTATACGACATTCATAAGTATACCGTATATATAATCGCCGACGATTTGGCGGAGTTGAAATCCTATTATTGGATAAACAACGAGAGTCTTGCAAGCTACATTGCGCTCGATTGGCAGTTTGACGAGATAAGCGTCGCCGCCGACAACGGGCTCAACCTCACCAACGTATACGACTCAAACGGCAATCTTCTGCACGGAGTTGCGGCAGCCGACGGCAAAGCGCAATACGTGCCTATGAGTCCCGAGGAAGCAAGCGCGCTTATAGGCGGTCATCTTAAAATAACTTACAGCAACATTTATAAGTCGCAGCATATAAGCTCGGAAGCTACGATTTTGGCATACGAGGGGCTGGATACGACGGATTTCGAGAACGTGCAGACGGTGACGCTTACCGTCGAGTATCCCAACGCCCTCGATTATTCCCGTTTTATCAGTCATTTCGGCAACGATTATTCCTCGTCGTTTACAATGAAAAAGGACGTAAGAATAAAGCTTTCGCCTCTTGAAAACTTCGAGTTCAAGGCAAATGCGTCCGAAGACGACGAGTTCAGGATAACGGGCAGTCAGACGGAACCGCCGAAATTTTTACAGGGGGCGGCAAATCTTACGTATAAAGACGGCGTTGAAAAAACCTTGCACGTGCTCGGAACCTGCGCGGCAGTCAGAACTGCAAAAAGCGCGCTTTCTTCCACCATTCTGTATTATACCGAGAGATACGGCACTCACACCGTAACGTTCAACGTCGCGGGCAGACGCGTCGAGACAAGCGTAACCATAAAACAGCCCGACGATTATGAATACATTGGCATAGGCGATGAGTACGCAACGGTCAACAAAAGTATGTTTGCGTACTCTATGGCGTATCTTTACGTATGGTACAATGACGACTTGACGGATGAAGACAAACCCCGCAGAATAAGCGTTCGGCTTAATGCAAGCGATTATTATATCAACGGCAAATCTCTGGGTGCGGATTCGGGAGAGTGGCTGGTATCGTCAAGCGGCAGAGTTACTTTTCTGCGCGCCGCAAAGTATAAGGTCGAAATAAGGCGTGACGGGTTCCCGACAAAAGCAGAACAAGTCATAAATCTGTTTGTGGCGGCAAAGCAGTCGCAGCCGCCCTCGTATACTTTGAATCCGAGCGTATATAACAGATATTATTTTACGTCTGCGGACGGCAGCGGCTCTTATGAATTTCGCGCGTCGCTTATGAATGCCCGGCACGGCGAGGAAGAAACGCACGATAAGAATTTTACCGTAAGCGTGTATAAAGCCGACGTATCGGGCAGTACGCTGTCATATAAGAAAATGAACCTTACGGAGCAGGACGGCATTTATAAGGACGACGCAGGCTTGCTGAATTCCGTTGCATTGAAAGTAGGTTCGGGGGACTACGGGGGAATAAACGCCGTTTACGAGGTGCCTTCAATGATAAACGGATATATTTCCGTTACCGCAAAATTAAGCTTCAAACAGTCGGGTTATTACCGCGTGGTAATGGAAATGACGGGCGGCGCGTCGGGGAGTTGCAGATGCCAATGGGATATTTACGTGGGGCAATATTCCGCGGTAAATCAATCGACTTGACTGTAATAAACAATGTACAACGTTAAAATACGACGCTCTCGGCATTTTGTGCGCGAGGGCGTTTTTATATAAACAAAGGCTATTGAACATTATTGCGCGCCGTGGTATAATATATTCGATAAGGAGGGGCATATGGGTTATTTTATAAAAAAAGAGGAGTGCGTCGATTGCGGTTATTGCAAACTGCTCTGTCATTTCGGTGCGATAGACGAGGTTGACGCGTCGTATTATACCGTGGACGGCTCAAAGTGCATAGGGTGCGCGCAATGTTTCGAGGGGTGTCCCGCAAGCGCGATATATCCCGACGAAAATCAGCGCGACATAGCGGACGTAAGCATAATAGAGGAGAACTGCATAGGTTGTTCGCTGTGTATGCGAGTCTGTCCCGTAGGCGCAATCACGGGCAAGATAAAGGAGCCGTTTACTCTGCATAAAGAGCGGTGTATACGTTGCGGACTGTGCTTCACCAAGTGTAAAAAGGAAGCGATAAAAGTCGTCTATGCCGACGAGGCGACGGCAAAAAACAAGGTTAAAAAACAGGCGGAAAACGCCGAACACAATACGGATACGTAGAATGCGGCAAACGGTAAGAATAGCAAGGGTAGGGCTTCATTTTTACGAAGAACCTCCGATATCGGGCGAAAAAGGCAGTGGTACTGTCTTTTTTTCGGGTTGCAGACTGAACTGCGTTTATTGTCAGAACTACAATATCTCCCGCCGCGGGCACGGCGTCAACGTCAGCGGCGGCGAATTGATAAAGCTGATGAAATATCTTGTCAATGAGGGTGCGCACAATATAAATTTCGTTACCCCGTCCGCGTGGACAAAAAGACTTATACCCATACTTAAAGAAGCGAAAAATACTGTTAAAGTGCCTTTTGTGTGGAATTGCAGCGGAAACGAAAGCGTAGAAGAATTGCGGGAGTTAAAGGGCTTGGTAGACGTTTATCTTCCCGATTTCAAATATGCGGACGATAAGTTGGCAAAGGAATACAGCGGAGTCGACGGCTACCGCGAAGCGGCGCGCGCCGCGCTCAAAGAGATGAGAGCGCAACAGCCCGACGACGTGTTCGAAGACGGTATAATGCAGAGAGGGGTTATCGTCAGACACCTTGTTCTGCCTGCCGCCGCGAAAAATACGCGGCTCGTTCTTAAAGATATTGCGGCAGTCGACAGCAGTTTGTACGTCAGTCTTATGGGGCAGTATTTCCCGGCAGGCGCGGCGACAGGTCATCCGACGCTCGGACGGCGGGTGAGCGAGGAGGAGTACGACGACGCGACGGAAGCGTTTTTCGACGCGGGTTTATACAACGGTTTCGCTCAAAGCCTTGACAGCGCGACGGAAGATTACGTTCCCGATTTTGACGAAGCCGCTCTGCGCCATTTGATATCCTCGCTGAAATAATTGCGGTTTGCAATTATTATCGGACTTACACCTCTGCATATGGGACTGTCGTGTATAAGTTATCGTCGTTTGTTTAGGGGATTGCTTCGTCACTTCGCAATCGCTCCGTTCCTCGCAATGACACGCTCGAAAATTGTTTCGCTCGCTTGATTTTGACAAAAGTCAAAATGTTGCTCGCTTGTTAATTTTCTCGCATTCCGCGTGCGTTATGTTACGCGCATTGCGCTACACGCTTAATCGCACGCGGGCTCAGTGTATGTGGTTTGCGTTCCTATTTAGGGGATTGCTTCGTCACTCTTTCATCGTTCCTCGCAATGACAGAGATTATATAGTCTTTTTAATCAAATAAATTAAAATACAACATTGATAAGATAAAATGCATTGCCGTCGAAACCCGACGTTTCACTGCGAGCAAGGTGCGGCAGTCCATTAAATAGGAATGCACATCTCATTAACGGAAAACACCTCGTGTCACTGCGAGCGAAGCCGTAAGGCGAAGCGCGGCAGTCCCCTAAATAGAGAAATGCACCCTGTTCACGGCACCCCGCGTGTCACTGCGAGCGCAGCGCGGCAGTCCCCTAAGCAGACGACGATAACTTATATATGGCAATCACGTGAGCAAAGAGAACTATTTGCACTATTGCGCGCGGCAGTCCCATATGCAGGCGACAATAACCTATAATCGGCAGTCCCTTGAATAAGTGCGTTAAACCGTATGATTATGTTTACTCCTATGAGGTGGGATGCGAAAACTTCATAAACAGTTTAAGAAAAACGGCATATCCGTTTTACGTCAATGCTTGTATGCGTATGCGCGTACAATAAAGTCTTGAAAAGTCAAGTAA
>DBFJGL010000017.1:0-10849 GCA_048394785.1 Christensenellales bacterium
GGCAGAGAACAGTTTGCGCTTGTCGATTTCGGTTACGAAAGCAGTTTTTGTATAAGGGTTGTAGTGTACAACCTTTTTCATTTTATAAAAATCTACCGGGCGGGGCTTAACCATATCCGCAACGCCGATTTCCTTATAAAAAGCCTTGGGGATAAGGTAAGAATTGAGCGTAACGGTCTGAATGAATTTATGCTGTTTTTTATTGCGCGCAAGTTCGGCTTCTTTATCCAAATCGATGCCGAAACGCTCTGCGACTGCGGCGGCGTTTTCCTGTTTGGGGCACAGCTTCAACAGATTTTGCAAAAGCTCGACGGGATTGACGGCACGCAAATAATCCTCGCCCTTCAAAAAGTCGTCATATGCCGCAACAAGCAGTTTAATGCCGAAATATCGCTGTTCAACAAGCGATTTTGCAACCGAACGGACAAATTTGAAGAAGTTTGCCCACATACCTTTCCCATTCGGGAAGCGGCTGTTGACAATCAGCTCGTTGCGCTTTGCGAAGTATCTGTAAACGGGCGCGTACTTGTTGTCGAAATTTTCGTGCCAAACGCCTATTCCGTTGATATTGATAAGGTTGACTATGCCTCTTAAACCGTATTCGATGTCGTCCTCTCTGACAAACAGATATTCTAGGGGGAACCCAACCCTGTCTACGGTGGACAGAGGCATACACATATACCACCAGGCATTGTAATCGGCAGAAATATGCTTTTCGTTTTCAAGCAGTCCCGACGCCGCGGACACGTCTATGCCCGACAGCAGCGAAGCCGACTCCGTACCCGTCCATATGCCGCCGTTTTCGTGCTGTATGAGAGGTCTGTCCTTGATGAGCATACCCCCCCCCACCGACGAATTCAGCCACTGCGCTTTGAGCGTTTTAAGCAGCGAAACAGTCCTCGAAACGACCGCGGAATCGAACACGATATCGTCGTCCATAAACAGAAAGTGGGTAAAGCCTCCCGTTGCGGCAACCTCTTTCAATCCTCGCGTAAAACCGCCCGCGCCGCCCGTATTGTCATTGGGAATCAACCGCACGAATTCGGGCACGTCGCCGACGTCGAGCGTGCGACCGTTGTCCACGACGTATACCGAAACCTCGTTCGCGAGCTCATTATCGTCTGCCAGATAGCTTTTCAAACGGCGAAGGTTCTCCTTTACGAACTCCTCCCTGCGATAAGTGCAAATTATCATTGCGAGTTTTACATCGCGCGGTTTTGTGCGCGCGTAAAATCCGCTTTCGCCATTCGAAGAATATATGACGGCTCCGCTTTCGGACGATACTTTTACATATACGAACCCTTCGCTCAACCCGTCGGCGTCAAACCCCACTTCCGCAATCTGCGGAGCTTCGGAAACAAAATCCTTGCGCGCAAGCACCGCGTCGCGTCCCGAGGAGCGAAAACAAACTTCGACTTTTATACTGCCGCTGAACGATAACTTAACGGACGGAGAGATAACGTCCGCATACTCAAAATATTTGCAGGACAGCAAGTTGAAATACGCGTCAAATGAAACTGCCGCGCCGTCGTGCAAAACAATTGTTTTTCCGTCGCACTCCGCACTGCCGCGCAGTCGGTAATATAACTCCCGAGTGCCTGCCACGGGACCGTCTTCGAGCATCGATAAGCTGAACAGTTTCATTATAAAATATTTTCCTCTCGGGCAAGGTTGCGTGCGGAAGCTATGACTTTGTCCATATCGTAATACTTATATTCGCCCAGTCTGCCGCCGAAAACGACGTTGGGGCAACACTCCGCCGCATACGCTTTGTATCTGTCGGCGAGCGCGGTATTGACCTCGTCGTTGACGGTGTAATACGCCTCTTTGCCCTCCTCGTATGCGTCGGGGTATTCTTTGCTGATAACGGTTTTATCCGAAACGGCGTTTTCGAAATATTTGTGCTCGATAATTCGCGTATAGGGCACGTCGTAAGCGGTATAATTAACGACCGCATTCCCCTGATAATCATCTCTGTCGAGCACCGACGTATCGAATTTAAGACTGCGGTACTGTAACCGTCCGAACCTGTACCCGAAAAATTCGTCAAGCATACCCGTATAAATCGTCTTGCCGAAAGTATGTTTGCACTCCTTTAAGAATGTCTTGTATTCCGCATTCAAAACAACAGTGACGCCGTCAAGCATTCTTTCGACCATCGCGGTATAGCCGCCTACGGGTATTCCCTGATATTTATCGTTAAAATAATTATTGTCATAAACAAAGCGCAACGGAAGCCTTTTGATGATGTCAGCGGGCAATTCGCGGCACGGTCTGCCCCATTGTTTTTCGGTATAACCCTTTATGAGTTTATTGTAAATATCCGTGCCGACCATACTCAATGCCTGCTCTTCGAGGTTGGAAATCTCTCCGAGGTTTAACGCGGATATCTGCTCGTTTATGATTGCCTTTGCCTCGTCTGCGGTTTCGACGCCCCAAAGCTGACGGAACGTGTTCATATTGAAGGGCAGATTGTATCTTTCGCCGTTATAATCGGCAATTACGTTGTTCACGTAACCGTTAAACTGCGCAAATCCGTTCACGTATTCCCATACGGTTTGGTCGGAAGTGTGGAAAATGTGCGCGCCGTAAACGTGCACGTTGATGCCTTCGACGTTTTGGGTATATACGTTTCCCCCGATATGCGCCCTTCTGTCTATGACAACGCATTTCTTGCCGGCAGCCGTTGCGAGCTGAGCGAACGTCGCGCCGAAAAGTCCCGCGCCGACTATCAAATAATCATAATACATTACGCACCTGTTCCGTTGTACCGCTATATCGCCTTATTGTTATAGCGGCATTTGTTTGATTTTAGGTATTAACCCTTATATTCTTTCTTTTTATACTTTTTCCCTAACGCCGCCGCCCGTTTATGCGTATCGCGGTATATATCCGATTTTAACATCGGCTTACTTTTCCGTCAAGTTTGTCCTCTGTCTGCGGCGCAGAAGCAGCTTTTTGGGAATAAAAAACACTATCAGCGGCTTTAGAGCGTACAGAAGACTCATTTGCTTAGACTTTACGTTGCGGTGCGCGCTGCCGAGCGCGTCTTTGAATTTGACTTTTTCCGCCGCGTACATAACGGGCAGAAACAACGGTTTTGCCCCTTTATCCATAAGATAGGTAAAAAATATTCCCGTAAGGCACTCGGACACGAACATTCGCTCGGATACCGCCGCGCCCGATTTTTCAAACTCGCTCAGCACTCCGAAAATAAACTCGCAGTACTCAAAAAACGCCGCCTTGGAGAAAATGAACATATTGTAGTAAAACGCGTCCTTTCCGCGCACATATTTATCCGCCGCTTCCGCAAACGTCGGATATTGTTCATTTATTATACGGAGTACTGCGTCGAGTTCTTCAATGCGGTGCGCGAGATTATAATTTGCGTACACGGACTTTCTGACGTTGGGTTTGGGCGCGACGAAATCGCAGTCGCCGAGCAATGCGCTTATGTTCCCGCCGTCGCACTTTATCTTTTCGTAAATACCGCCGTCTGTTTTATCCGTTTCGTAATATGCGCCGTCGCGCTTCTCGAAAATGAAAAACCTGCGGTAATGACACAGTCCCACGGCGTCGGGGTTGCCTATGACGTCATAATTCTTCCACGCCCAATATACTGCGCTCAATTCATTGTAAGACGCGTTTTTATCGGAGATATTATCGCCCGTATCGTCGCCGGGCATAACCTCTTTGCACCACTCGTCGTCGCTTATCGCGCGTCCGGCGTGTATGGGATAAAACGGCTCTCTGTCCGTAAGAAAAGCTTTTTTATGATACGCCGTGAGAATTTTTACGCTATCCGCTTTCATATGCGCCCTCAGCCGTTTTTCGAGTCATCCAGCCCGAGATAATAATTTTCGAGCACCTTTGCTTCCGCGGTTATGTCGTAACCGTGCTCGGCAACAGACTCCGACGCGTCGTATCTGATGCAGTTATCGAGCATATTTTCCATTTCGTCAGCCCAGAGTTTTTCGTCGTCGACAGGCAAAAACTTCACTTTACCCGTGACGTCCGTTTCGGCTGTGATTTTGTCGGAAAGAAGACAGGGCAACCCCATAGACTGCGCCTCTATCGCGACAAGCGGCAAACCCTCGTAGCGCGAAGGCAATACGAACAAATCGAACAATCCGAAATAATCCTCCGCCTGTTTCTGATAATCGAAAATGATTACTTTATCCCGTAAACCGAGGTTTTCGATTTGCGCTTCCAACTCATTGCGCAAACGGCCGCCGCCGGCAAACACGAGTACGACGTCGTCGCGCCGCTCGGCAAGCCGTGCATAGGCGTCCACCAAAAACGCTTGGTTTTTCTGATATTCGAACCTGCCTACGCTGCCTATGACTTTTTTGCCTGCTATTCCGCATTCCGATTTGAGTTTTGCGGCTTTTTCCTCCGTTATGGGCGCAAAGCGATTTGTGTCGATTGCGTTTTTGAGCACAAACGCTTCTTGCCCCCTGCGCTTACCATACAGCCATACGCAAGCTTTTCTGCTGCACCCCGCAAGGTGCGTCGGAAACAGCTTTGAAAAATGTTTGAGCACGGTTTTTACGATATAAACCTTTTCGCTTTTGTGCGTTGTGGAATGAGCGTGGCTTATGCGGCGTCCCACCCTTGCGCGCCGGGCGGCATAGAGCGGCACGACGTTCAAAGTAGTCATATGCGAATGAACGGCGTAATAATTTTCCTCGGCAAAATGCTTTTTCAAATCTTTTACCGATTTGAAAACGCTGAGCACGTTGGGCACGTAAATAACTTTGCCGCCCAATCTCTCTATATCCTCGTCATAAGGGGAAGGACCAAAGGTGTAAAAATGAAAAACAAACTTGTCTCTATCTATGTTGCGATAGAAATTGAGCACGCAATTTATGACTCCGCCATACCTTGCGTTACCTATAACCTGTGCAATCTTTATTTTATCCATTTTATCATATTACGGTTTTATCCGCAAATAACGCCGACTTTATCTCTAGTTTGCGCGATGTATTCACCTGTTATCTTTTGCGCCGCGGCTTCTTTTACTCTTTGCTGCCGCCTTTCGTTTTCTCCATATCGGCGGCGTCGACGTGACGCAGATATTTTTCTTCGCCGAACAGAACCACTCCCGCGGTTTTGAAAAGTATCTCGGTATCGAGCGCGAAAGAAACTTTGCGAGCGTAGACAACGTCGTAATAACTGCGCTCCTCCGCGGACAAATGCCCGTTGCCTCGAATTTGCGCCAAGCCGCTGAGCCCCGGCTTTACGGTGAACTTTTCCATCTCCCATTCCTTATATCCGTCAAGATATACGGGCATAAGAGGACGAGGTCCTATGAGTGCCATTTCGCCTTTGAGCACGTTGATCAGCTGAGGAAATTCATCGATTTTGAACCTGCGGATTACTCTGCCGACGCGAGTCAAATTGACGTTGTCGTCCTCTATGACGGGCTTTTTGGCGTCGAAAGATACGTTTGTGCTGACCATTGTGCGGAATTTGTAAATCAAAAAAACTTTGCCGTCTTTGCCCACTCTCTCCTGTCTGAACAGCGCAGGTCCCCTGCTGTCCGTTCTGATTGCGAGAGCAATTATAAGCAACGGGAAAAGCAAAAACGCTCCCCCTAACAACGCAAGCGCAAAATCGAGCGCGCGTTTTATATAATTCTTATACATCACACAAATCCCCGTGTGTAAGCTTTTGCCCGTCAGCGCATTAGGGGCAGAGCAAACACAATGTAATAATCATTACTTTATTTACTTTTTAATATTTTAACATACTAATTACGCTTTGTCAAAATTAAAGCATTACGGGCTTATATTAAAGGATTGCTCGGAAACATTAAAAACTTGCTTTTTCCTGCCGTTGATGTACAATGAAAGTATGGATTACAACGCATATGACAACAATCCCCGCAAATGCGTCGTCATAGTGAACAGAATGTCGGGCAACGGCACGGACGCAAATATGCAGGATTTGAAAGCTGTTTTCGGCAAGGGATACGAATGCGCTACCGTAGACTTGACCGCAGATGTGAGGCTGGACGATTTGACCGAATACGACCGCATAGTGGTGTGCGGCGGAGACGGTACGCTCAACAGTATGATTAACTGTAAAATCAATCCCGACTCGGAGTTTATATACTGCCCTTTCGGGACGCTTAACGAGCTTGCGACCGGCGGCAGTTCCAAGGACGATTATCTCGTGTACGACACGGGTTCGATTAAAGACAAGCGATTTGCCTACGTTTGCGCCTGCGGCATTTTCACCTCTCTCGGATACATCGTAAAAGACAGACATAAACGCCGTTTCAAATGGCTCGCATACCTTTGGAAAGTCGCCCTGCTGTATCGCATAGAGTTTATCAAGGCGCGCCTTAAAACGGATAAAATAGACGAAGAAGGCGTATACACTCTGATTATGGCGATAGACTCGCCCAAGTGTTTCGGTTTTAATTTCAACAGACTTTACCGCCTCGACGACGGCGTGATGCACCTGCTTGCCATAAAGTCGCCCGCGAAAAAAGGACTGTTCCCCGCAATCAAACTTTTCTTCCCTCTGTTCAGGGCGTTCTTTATAGGCTTCAACAAAGAATATCGCTCAAAAAATATGTTGTTCACCTCATTTGACAAGTTAAACGTCACTTTGGAGCAAAAAACGGCGTTTTGCCTCGACGGCGAACGCTACGACGAGGAAGGCTGTTTCGACATTGAAACCATAAGACTCAACCCTCCCTTGCGCGTAATATCCAAGCGCGAACTCAAAAAACATATCAAAAACAACACCGCGTTGTAGCGTTCGCGGCGGCAGGCTATACTTTTTGAAATATCCTGTCGACTCCATTTGCGTCCGTGCCAAATTCCACGTCAATTCATTTTATACGATGCAACCGTAACGATTGAATATTGCTTAAACGGCTTGCATACTCCACTTCATTGACACAGCCGCCCGATAAATGGTATAATATGGTATAATAATACGAAATATTGTGCAAACACATAAAGTCGGACATATCGCTTTGCGCTACTTTGGGTATATAAAGCGTTTTTGTCCGGAATGCGGTACTTCACGTTATGATAAAACAAAAACCGATTGACACCCGTAAAATCAAAGCCAACGCCCTTCACGCAAGGAAGATTGCGATTGTGCTTGATTCTATGGTCAAAAAAAACATAAAAAACCAATATCAGAGGTCGGTGCTCGGCATCGTCTGGACGGTGCTTAACCCTCTGCTTACGATGTTGGTTATGGCGTTTGTGTTTTCCAAATTGTTCGGCAGAGAAGGCATTGATATGGACTATCCCGTCTACGTACTCTCCGGCAATATTGTTTTCAACCTTATGCGCGGCGGCACTATGAATGCTCTGCCGAGCATCGTCAACAACTACGACCTTTTGTCAAAAACGCGCCTTCCCTACGCCGTCTTTCCCATTTCACAGACGCTTGCGGCGGTTGTCAACTTCGCGTTTTCTTTCATCGCGCTTATCATCGTTATGCTCATACGCATACCCAACGGCGTGACTTTCCATTGGAGTATGTTTATGGTTGTCGTGCCGTGGCTGCCGTCGATTATGATGTTTACGGCAGGTCTGGCGTTGATCCTTTGCGCAGTCTACGTGCGTTTCCGCGACATCAAACACCTCTATACCGTCGTGCTCACGCTGTGGACGTACGTGACTCCCATATTCTATTCTCTCGAAGTGCTCGACCTCTCTCCCGCGGCGTTGCAAATTATGCATCTCAATCCGATGTTTTACTACCTCGATTATTTCAGAGATATAATCAACGGCGTAATCCCGTCCTGGCAGGCGCACGCGATATGCTACGGCGCGGGAGCCGCCGCTCTGCTTGTGGGGTATATCGTCTTCAAGCTGTCAAGAAAAAAATTCGTGATGTATATATGAGAAAAAAGAAAAACGTCAACGTCAATAGCGAAGATATGACCGTCGACCTCACCGGTTGCGACTGCGCGTCCTCCGATAAATTGATTTCCGAACAGATTGAAGCGGACAGCACTCCGTACGGCATCGCTTCGGCAAGCGATTTCGATACCGACAACAATATTCTCATAGACGTGCACAACGTCGGAATGCACTTCCGTATGGCTGCCGAAAAGATAGACAGTTTGAAAGAATATTGCATAAAACTTGTGAAAGGCAAACTCAAATACAAAGAGTTTCACGCCCTCGACAACATAAACCTTCAAGTGCGCAGAGGCGAAAGTCTTGCGCTTATCGGGCGTAACGGCGCGGGCAAATCCACCCTGCTTCGCATAATCGCGGGCATAATCGAACCTACGCAGGGTTATGTCAAAACACGCGGCAATATGGTGCCGCTGCTCAAACTCGGCGCAGGTTTCGACTATAACTCCACGGGCAAAGAAAACGTATTTCTTAACGGAGCGATGCTCGGTTTTTCCAAGCGCGAAATGCAGAAAAAATACGACAGCATCGTGGAATTTGCCGAACTTAAAGACTTTATGAACGTGCCGCTGAAAAACTATTCGCAGGGTATGTTGTCCCGTCTCGGCTTCGCAATAGCCGTGGACGTAAACCCCGACATTCTGCTTATCGACGAAATTCTTGCGGTCGGCGACGCTCCTTTTCAGAAAAAGTGCGCGGATAAAATCGACTCGCTTAAAGCCAACGGCACCACTTTCATCGTAGTATCGCACAGTATGGCGCAAGTCAACCGCCTGTGCGAAAAAGCCGTCTATCTGAAAAAAGGAAACATAGTAGAGTGCGGAGCGACAAAAGACGTCGCCGCGCATTATCTGAAAGACTGCGAAGAAATAACGAAAAATGCTTCCGCGCCCGCCGTGAAATGAGGCATCGCAACCCTGAAATTTATCTCATTAGAATATATCCGCAATTAAAATCAAACGCATACTAATTTTTGCCGCGCGCAAAATACAAGCGTGAGGTATTCCTACCACAACAGAATAAGGCAACGCATATCAAACGGCGAACTTTCGGGGATAATGCAATCGGAAAACAACGATTTTGCGTTTATTTTGCTGTTTTCCACTCCGCCGCATACGCGCCCGGTCAGATTTCACTCGGTGTGGAGATACGAAGACGTGCTCGATAAATATGATTTTAACATACCTCCCGACTTATCGGAATTGCGCAACGTCGCCGAAGTGCCCGATTTATCGCAGTTGCGCGGCGTATCCGACGACAATATCAAGCGGCAAAACTGAATTATCTCTTTCGCGGCTCGATTTGTCCGCTCGCAGTTGCGCATACGCATTTACGCGGATACGTTTGCTCAAATTGGCTCTCGCTTTTCGAACGGCGTTATGATAAAATGATTTATGGCGAACAAAAGGGGCTTTATCGGGTTGCGTTTCAGAACCGTCGCACCGCCTGTCCGTCCATAAGGAGAAGTTATGAAACTTTATAAGGAAAGCAAACTTGCCAAAAACAAAATTCTCGGCGCGGTTGCCCTGCTGTTTTGCATTTTGGGCACGGTAATCGTAATTTACCGACTGAGCGCATATGTTTTCGAATTTGACGAAAAGTACAGCCCGATAGATTACGGGACTTTTAATTGGCTTTGCTTCTTCACGGTGCAATCGAACATTTTAGTTAACGTATATCTCGGACTTGTCGCGCTGGCGTGTTTCGGCTGCGACAAAATAAAGCGATTTGTCTTTCACCCGATGTTCGGCGCGATGACCACCGCATACATACTCGTAACGGGCGTGGTGTACTGCTGCGGAATACCGATGGGTTTTGCAACGCCCTATCAATGGGATACTCCCTACCACTCGATGTTCAGCTTCATACAGATATATCACCATATGATAATACCTCCGCTGATGTTGGCGCTGTGGTTCTTCCCATTCGACAACCGCCGCATATCCTACAAAAACAGTATTTGGTTTATGATATACCCTATGATTTATTCGATATTATCCATAATCAGAGGCTCCGTCGACGGTTATTTTGTCTATCCGTTTTACAACCCCGATTTTATATGGAAGCTGTTTTTTGGTGACGCCCCCGTCAACGCGGCAGGCGCGTACAGTCTGCTCATTCCCGTGCTGATATTCGGAATGGCGATATTCGTAGGACTCGGCTGTCTTATGATACTGATTCACAACAAAATGAGCCTGAAACAAATACCCGACGACGACCGCTACGCTCGCACGTCCAGATAACTCACAGCCGACTGCCGAACACGGTTTTATCCGACGCGCATATTTATTTGACGACGGCTGCCTGCGGCAAAAACGCCGAATAATAACCAAAGAGGACAAAAATGAGCATTATCGTAAACATATACTATACGGGCAAAAACGGCGCGGCGCAGAAATTTGCCGACGAAATGACAAAAAGCGGCGTCGTTGACGAAATACGAGAGGAGGACGGCAACGAAAGATACGAATATTTCCTGCCGTACGACGACGCCGAAACGGTGCTCTTAATAGACGCTTGGCGCGACCAGACCGCAATCGACGCACACCACGCGTCGCCTATGATGGGCAAAATCACGGCTCTCAGAGAAAAGTACGGGCTTTCAATGCGCGCGGAAAGGTTTGTTACGGATGAAAACGGCATTCCCGATAGCGATAAAAAATTTATCAAACCCTGAATTAAGGACATAAAAAACAAGATATAATAATACGGTGAGGCGTATAAGCAAACCGCGGACTAATCGTCCGCGGTTTGTTTTTCATTTGTTTGTCAGATTGCCGACCTATTTCGCACCGCTCCCGCGGCTTAATCGGCAACTCATTTTGTCAATCAGCAGTCAAGCAATCTCCAAATCTTGCCCTTCATAATCATAAGGACGAGGTCGACAACCCACACAACCGTAAATCCGAAGATCAAACGAATTATGCCTGCCACGATTTTGCCTTCCGTAAATC
>DBFJGL010000018.1:0-11103 GCA_048394785.1 Christensenellales bacterium
TTCGATTGGCTTTTCGACGTCCCCGTCGCACACCGCGGTCTGCACGACGAAAAATATCCCGAAAACAGTATGCCCGCCTTTTTAGCTGCAATCGAAAAGGGTCTCAACATCGAAATCGACGTACACGTTCTTACCGACGGAGAAGTTGTTGTTTTCCACGACGATAACCTTAAACGCGTCTGCGGCGTGGACAAAAAAGTAAAGGACTGCGATTTGAAAGAAATCCGCACAATGCGCCTTGCAGGCACGGAATACGGCATTCCCACCCTCGACGAGTTTTTACGGCTCGTGGACGGAAAGGTAGGCATATTGTGCGAGATAAAGGGAATAAATCCGCGCGATAAATCCATTGTCGCCGCCACTCTCGAAAAACTTAAAAACTACAAGGGCAACATCGCCCTGCAATCGTTCAATTTCGGCGCGGTCAAGTACGCAAAAGCCAACAGCAATCTCCCCTGCGGTCAGCTGCTCACTTGGAGAGGTCCGAAAGGCAACGACCGCTCCCATCTGTCCGATTTTATGGGCAAACTGTGGATTGCAAAGGCGTCAAAACCCGATTTTATCGCGTACGACGTCCGCGCTATGGCAAAGAATTTCCCCGAAAACAAGTATGTTGCGCGCGCCAGAAAGACTTATCCTTTCCTTATGTGGACGGTGAATGACGAGGAAAAGTTGGAAATCGCGCTGAACAATGCGGATAACGTCATCTTCGAGAAGCTGAACTCCGACTTTGTTTGCTCCGAGTTTGCCAAGTACAAAAAGAATATCTCGAAAGACTGAGTTTTACCCATATAACAAGTATAGCAACCTATAAATTCGTCTTAAAGACTTTTTCAAAAACAACCCGTCTGCCGACGGGTTGTTTTGACAATATTGCAAAATTTCAAATATATTCTCTGCGAATAACTATAATATTTCCGCGTTATCCAACGCAAACTTTACAAGTTCTTCCTCGTTCATTACGCTCTCCGCTCGGCGCACCGTTTCGAGTTTCGGGTGTATGGACGGATTTTTGGGTAAAAATACCGTGCAGCAATCCTCGTAAGGTAAAATGGACGTTTCGTAAGTGCCGATACGCTTGGCAATGTCCATTATTTCCTCTTTGTCAAAAGCTATCAAAGGTCTGAAAACAGGCTTTTTAGCAGTGTCTTCGGTGCTTGTCATACTCTCCACCGTCTGCGACGCTACCTGCCCGAGGCTCTCCCCCGTAATTATCGCGCCGCAACCGTTCTCCTCGGCTATTGCGGACGCTATGCGCATCATATACCGCCGCATTATCGTTATCATAAACTCCGCGGGACAAAGTCTGTGTATGTCCATCTGAATTTCCGTAAACGGAATGACGTAAAGTTTCATGGGAGTGGCGTATTTCTCGACCAAATCGCGCAATTCCACCACCTTTTCCTTGGCTTTTTCCGACGTGTAAGGCGGCGAGCAGAAATGCACCGCAATGAGCTTCATACCGCGCTTCGCCATCATATAAGCCGCCACGGGAGAGTCTATTCCGCCTGAAAGCAAAAGCAACCCTTTGCCCGAGCAGCCCACAGGCAAACCGCCTGCGCCCCTTATGCTGTCGCGATATACGAAACATTTTCCGTTTTCTCGAATATCGACCTTGAATTCATAGTCGAATTCGGTAAGATTTACTTTGAACGAGGTGTTTTCAAGCACCACTCCGCCAAGTTCCGCAGCAATTTCAGCGGAAGTCATCGGAATGCGCTTATCCGCTCTCTTTACCGTAACTCTGAATGTAGGTTTTTTAACGACGTTGTCTTCTTCCGTTGCAATCGCAAGGCGTTTCAGACACTCCTTTGCTTCGTCAAACCCCTGTTCGTACCGCGTATCCGCCTTTTGGGCAACCGACAGCGAGTGTATTCCGAATACCTTTGTCAGTCTGTCCAACAGTTCTCCTTCGTCTGTTTCGTCGAAATTCTCCACAAAATACCGAGATTGCGAACGCGTAAAGTCGCATTTTATACCGCAAAGCGCGCTTTTTATGTTTTTAATTAACAGACTCTCGAAATAATCTCTGTTCTTGCCTTTCAGAAAAATTTCTCCGTATCTGATTATGATAACCTTGTTCATATTTTTTCCTTTATGCGTATTGACGATTGACGTTCCCGCCTTTATTTCTGCATTTCGCCGTATTTTTTATTGTATGTTAAATTATTTGCGCGAATATGATTTCAGCGTTTCGTACTCCGTCTTTACGGCGGAAACCACATACTCGACTTCGTTTATATCGTTAAACTCACTCACCGAAAAGCGAACCACGCCGTCGCGATGTTCGTCGTCAAGTCCCAACAGCTGTTTGAAGCGGCTCTCATGGTGCGACGAGCATGCCGAACCTATTCCCACGAGAATGCCGTGCTTCTCGAGGCTGTGCAACATAACTTCACCGCGCACTCGACTGCCGAACGCCACGGACAAAACGTGCGGAGCACAGTTGTTTTCGGGCGATATTATTTGTATATCGTCGATATATTCGCATAATTTTGCCTTCAAGTATTCTATATAACTGCGCTTTTTAGAATAGTTTGCGTCAAAATTCTCTTGTCCGAGCTCTACTGCGCGCCTGAATGCCATAATACCCGACGTGCTTTCCGTACCTGAACGGAAGCCCTTTTCCTGTCCTCCGCCGTAGATGAGCGGTTTCACGCCCGCGCCTTTTTTGACAAAAAGTCCGCCTATGCCCTTGTGCGCATGGATTTTATGTCCCGACACACTGTACATATCGACGTCCAAATCGCGCAAATTCACCTTGATATTGCAGAACGCCTGAACGCCGTCGCTGTGAAAAAGCGCGGAAGGAGAATATTTGCGCACTGCTTTTGCGAGTTTCTTTATATTGTTTACGGCTCCCGTTTCGTTTGAAACGTGCATTATCGACACAAGCGCGACGTCCTTGTCCAACATATCTATAAACTCATCTTCTTTGATTGAGCCGTCTGCGTTTATCGGAGCAAACTCGACGTCGTACCCGCGGTTTTTCATTTCCTTTGCGCTTGAAATTATCGCGTCGTGCTCGCCCTCGGACACTATAATTCTGCCTTTTTTGTTTTTTACGGCGCAAAAAATCGCAGTATTGTCCGATTCAGTGCCCCCCGACGTGAAATAAAACTCGCCGTCGGGAGCATTCAGCGCGCGTTTAATAAATTCGCGCGCCCCTTTTACGTCGTTTGCCGTGTCCGACGCCTGCTTATACAGCGCGGAGGGGTTATAAAAATTTTCCACGCCGTATCTCGCGAATATTTCCGCGCATTCGGGATACATTGCCGTAGTGGCGGCATTGTCAAGATATATCAGTTTTTCCATATTTCATCTGTCTGCGCCGACAATGCGACGCCCTTCTTCTGTTTTTCGCTCAGCCTTTCGTCAAGCAAAGCAATCATATATTCGTCCGGCGTCAGCAACAGTCTGACCTCGCCGCCGCAGCTTGCGAGAGCGTCTTTGCAGCCTGACTGCGAGAACCCGTTGCATTTCTCTATGCGGTTGCCGTTATTATCGTCCGATTGTGTGTTGTCGGCAGACGGCTTTCTTTCAGCAGACCGTCCGCCAAAGGATTGATTGTCCTCGGCAGTCTTTACGTTTTCAACCTGCCGTTTGTTTAGATTTTTTGATTGAAACGCCACGTTGTTTCTTGCCGCCGTCAAATAATATACGCCCTCTGCGTGCGCCGACGAACAAAACAGACTGTCGCACTCCTCGTCGAATACGTCGCAAAACAGCCCGAACTCTATTATATCGTCAATCAAAACCTCGCAAACGCGCGTGCGGCGGTTTATTCTGTCACGGCGGCAGATTACTAGCCGCGAGTCGTTGTAATCGTATTCGAACTGCATCGGCGATTTGTTGTAAAGCTGCGTGAGGAGGCTGCCCGCCGCAAACAAAACTACCAGTCCGAATAGAAAATACGCGCTGACAAATGCCGCAAGCAGTATAAAACCGAAAGAAATCAGTTTCAGCGCGCCGCCGACAATCAGGCACACTCTGCCGTATTTAGGTTCTTCTATGTCTACCGTCTGATTGTAAAACCCCGTCATTGACGCGCTCCTTTTATTGTATTCGGCAAAACGCCGACTCCGTTTTGCAGCTGTTTTTACGGAATTCTTATATTTCTCCGTTTTATTTTTTGACTTTATAGTAGTCGCCCGCTTTTACCTTTACCGAAAGCGCACCGAAACGGACTTCCGCTTCGCCTCTCGGCGATATTTTGGCAAGAGTTCCGCGCTTCGCAAGCGATTTTACCCACACGAAATCGCCGATTTTAAGCGGTGAATTGTCGGGCGTGTCCACAGCGACGTTTTCTCTGTCGTATTCTACAGACATATTTTCAAGTTTCTTTTTGAGCTTGCGCGCGGTGAATAAATCGCTCTCCGAAATCTCGTTTTTGTCGAGAATCGCGCGAATTTCTTCAATGATTTCTTCCGCCTCCTCGACGGATTGTTCGATAAGTTTTTTGGTTTCTTTTCTTATGCTCTCGTCAAGTTTTTCTCGCTTTTCGGCAACGAGTTTGCGCTCTTTGCGCGCGTCGTCGAGTTCTTTTGCCGCAAGCTGTCTGTCTTCCGTAGCCTCGCCGGCAAGCAACTCTGCGCGTCTGCGCGTTTCTTCCGCGGCGTGCAGTACGTTGTTGAACTGCGCTTTCTCCGCAGAAATTCTGCCGCGTGCCGCGTCGATAATGTTTTGTTTAAGTCCGAGCCGTTTTGCAATGTCCAAAGCGTTGGAACTGCCTATCGCACCCATAACGAGTTTGAACGTCGGCGAAAACGTCACTCCGTCAAACTCCATAGACGCTGTCGCCACTCCTTTTGCGGTGAGCGCAAATTCCTTTAAGTCGTTGAAATGGGAAGTAATGAGCGATTTGGTATGCGCCGCAAGCACGAATTCGGACACCGCAACCGCAAGCGCGGCTCCCTCGGCAGGGTCCGTTCCGGCGCCAAGTTCGTCGAAAAGCACAAGCGACGACGGCGTAATTACGTCGAGAATGCCGATTATATTCTTTATATGCGCCGAAAACGTCGACAAACTCTGCTCTATGCTCTGCTCGTCGCCTATATCGCTGTAAACGCCGTCGAAAACGGATAGATCGGCTGATTTCGCAGGTATGAAAAATCCGCTCATAGCCATAAGCGAAAACAGCCCCGCAAGTTTAAGCGTTACCGTTTTACCGCCCGTATTGGGACCTGTAATCAACAGCATTTTATCGTTCTCCGACAGCCTCAGCGTGACGGGCACGACCTTTTTGGCGGCTATCAACGGGTGCCTGCCCGAGCGGATATCTATTATCCCTTTATCGTTGATATCAGGACGCACCGCCTTCATCGAACGCGCAAGCTGAGCCTTGGCAAACACGACGTCAAGCTCCGTAATGGCGTCGTAACTTGCGGATATACTGTCGCTCAGCCCTCGAATACTCATAGAAAATCCGCGCAAAATACGCTCGATTTCCTTAATTTCGTTGATTTTTTCTACTTTAAGCTCGTTATTCAGCTCCACTACCTGCATAGGCTCGATAAACAGCGTCGAACCGGAAGCCGATTGGTCGTGAACAAGTCCGCTTATTGCGCCTTTGCAGTCGCTTTTGACGGGTATGACGTATCTGTCGCCTCGCACGGTCACGATATTGTCCTGCAATATTTTGGAGTACGCCGGCGCGGTAATGAAGTTTTGCAGCTTGCTTCTTACGTTTTCGTTAAGTTTGCGTATGCGACGTCTGATTGCCGCAAGTTCGCCGGTGGCGTTGTCCGCAACTTCGCTGTCGGAGATAAACGCGTCGAAAATGCGTTTTTCAAGTTCCTCATCGCAGTAAAGCACATACGCTTTTGCGGATAAAATCGGAATATCGTTCACAGCGGACAGCGCGCGTTTCACTCTGCGCGACACGCGCAATATGCGTCCTACTTTTAGGATTTCGGGAATGGACAGCGACGCGCCTTTGCCCGCCTTTTTGAGAATGTCGCCTATGTCGTCCACCGCAAAGGACGGGTTGACGGAATATTCGAACAACACTCTGTCCGCTTCCGCCGTTTCGTCGAGCAATTCAGCCGCCGCACTCATTTCGCATACGGGAATAATGCCGCCGAGTTTTCGGCGGCTGTTCTCGGATTGGGCAAATTCTGCCGCCATCGCGAGAATTTTGGGATACTCCAGAGTGGATAAACTCTTTGCGTCGAACATCGTAACCGTTCTCCTTGTCCCGTTTACGGTTTGAGTTATTGTGTGCAACAGGCCGTTTGCACATACTGCATAATCTGCCTGTCCTATCTTTTCCGCTCCCGTCGCGTATAAACGCGCATTTCAGGTGCGGAAAATTATATCGTCTGAGCCGAAAGCTTCGGCAATTATCTGATTTTTGCTCCGAATTTACGCTTCAACAGTCTTAATATCGCGCTCATCTGCTCGGCTACTTCTTCGTCTTTCAACGTGCGTTCGAGCGAAGAAAACTCAAAGCTCATCGCCACGCTTTTTTTGTCTGCACCAACCTGCTCGCCCTTATAGACGTCGAACACGGATGCGTTTGCGAGATATTTGATTTTGCCCTCTTTTACCGCTTTGAGCAATTCTCCCGCCTCGACTTTATCGTCTACAACCACAGCGAGGTCGCGCTCTACCGTCGGGAACTTGGAGAAAGGCGCAAAGCGTATCCTGCCTCCCTTGCGTTCGAACAGCATATCGAGCGAGATCTCCGCAACGTAAAGTCGCTTATCGACGGAGAACGCCTGCGTTACGTCGGGATGAATTTCCCCCACCGAACCGATAACAGTACCGTCCGCAGTTGCGATTTCCGCGCAGCGACCGGGGTGCATATAAGTGATTTCAGAGGTTTTGATATAATCGAAACTCACGTTCAAAGCGTCCGCAAGCGCGTCGAGCGCGCCTTTTATGGCATAAAAATCCGCATTTGAGCCGTACATTCCCAAAACAAGTTTTTCCTCTTCGTACGGGAGTTCTTCTTCGACGGGCAAACTTTCGGGTTTATAGACTTTTGCGACTTCGAACAGCGCGGCTTCTTTGTTGAAACGGCTGATATTGAACGCCATAGTTTCGAGCATACTGTAAACAAGCGTAGTGCGCATTACGCTCATCGCTTCGCCGAGCGGATTTTGCAGAACGATAAATTTTCTCAACTCGCTGTCATTCGGCAATTTCAGAACGTCGGCGAATTTGGGCGTCGTGAACGAATAAGTCACGCATTCGCTGAGACCGTATTCGGAAAGCGCGTTCTTTACGCTGTCAACAAACGCTATTTTATCCGTTTTGCCGCCTCTCGTAAGACGGGCGTCGGCAAACAAAGTGGGCTCGACGTGCGAATAACCGTAAACGCGGATAAACTCCTCCGCAAGGTCGTTGACTCCGACTATATCCTCTCTGTCCTCTTTGACGATTGCCGTAAGTTCGCCGCGTCCTCTGTCTTCGACTTTTACTCCGAGGCGCGCGAGTATGGATATGAGCGTGTTTTTGGGCACGTTGCAACCGAGAATTTCTTTTATTTTTTTGACGGTGAAATCGATACGCTTTTCGCCGACGAAATCGGACACGTCGATAATGCCCTCGGCAATATCGCCTGCGCCCAGCTTATTGACAAGCGTGAGCGCGCGCTTGATACCGTACTCCTGCGACGCGAAATCAATGCCCTTTTCGAAACGCGCGGAGCTGTCCGAGCGCAGATTTAATTTTCTGGACGTTCTTCTGACGTTTTCGCGCGCGAATTTGGCGGACTCGAACACTATTTCCGTCGTATCGTCCTTAATTCCGCTGTTTTCTCCGCCCATAATTCCGGCAAGCGCGACCGCTCTTTCTCCGTCCGCAATTACAAGCATTTCGGATGTCAAAGCATTATTCTTGCCGTCCAGCGTAACGATATGCTCGCCGTCGCCGGCGTTTCGCACGATTATCTCTCCGCCCTTTAAGTCGCGGCGGTCGAAAGCGTGCATAGGCTGACCGATTTCGGTAAGCACGTAATTGGTTATATCCACGATGTTGTTTATGGGTCTTATACCCACCGCGCGCAGTCTTGATTTTATAATCTGCGGCGACGGCGCGATTTTTATGTTTTTGACTCCTGCCGCCATATAACGCGGGCAAAGCGTTTTATTTTCCACCGTTACGCCGACTATGTCCGAAGTTTTGCAATCGGCGGTTGCGTAAAAATCGATTTCGGGTTCTTTACACTCCTCTTTAAGCGCGACCGCGACTTCTCTTGCAAGCTTGAAAATGCTGTTACAATCGGGACGGTTCGCCGTTACGCCGACGTCGAGAATAACGTCGTTGTACCCAAGCGCGTCAAGTGCGTTGGCTCCGAGCTCCGCACTTTCGTTAAAGCGGATAATGTCACCCGACTTTTGTCCCTCAACGTCGTCCGCGGTGATATTAAGCTCCTCCAATCCGCACAACATACCTTCGGAAAGAACTCCCCTCAATTCGCCGCGCTTTATTTCGAAACCTCCCGACAGACGCGCGCCGTCGAGCGCGACCGCAACCGTTTCGCCGCCGAATATTTTTACGTTGGTAACAACCTGAATGACTTTGCTGCCGACGTCGATTTGACATACTGTGAGCTTGTCCGCGTTGGGATGCTTTTCAAACGACTCAATGCGTCCGACCACTACGCCGCCGACAACTTTGTTTTGATATATGATTTCCTCAACCTCGAAGCCGATGGATACCAATTTGGAAGCAAGCTTCTCGGGAGAGACGTTTATTTCTACATAATCTTTAAGCCAAGATACGGGTGCAAGCATTTTGTGTCCTCCTATTTGAATTGATTGAGAAAACGGACGTCGTTTTCATAAAAAAGCTTGATGTTGGGAATGCCGTACTTTATCATCGCAATGCGCTCGATACCGAAGCCGAACGCAAATCCGCTGTACTCCGAACTGTCTATGCCGCACATATCGAGCACTGCGGGATTTACAATGCCCGCGCCGAGAATTTCAACCCAGCCCGTGCCTTTGCACACGCGGCAGCCTTTGCCTTTGCACATCGCGCAGGTTACGTCCACCTCGACGGACGGTTCCGTAAACGGGAAATAGGACGGACGTAAACGTATTTTAGTATCTTTGGAGAACATCTTTTCCGCAAATGCCGTAAGACAGCCCTCCAAGTCGCCCACCGTAATATGCTTATCAATCGCGAGCCCTTCTATCTGGTTGAAAATGGGAGAGTGCGACGCGTCGTCGTCGGGGCGGTAAACCTTGCCCGGAATGAGAACTCTGATGGGAGGCTTCTGCGTTGTCATTATGCGCGCCTGCATAGGCGAAGTGTGCGTGCGGAGCACCATATTCTCGTTGACGTAAAACGTATCCTGCATTTCTCGCGCCGGATGGTCTTTGGGGACGTTCAAAAGCTGAAAATTGTAATAATCGAGCTCGATTTCAGGACCTTCCTCAACGGAAAATCCCATCTCGGAGAACACGTCTATTATCTCGTTTTTAACCATCGTGAGCGGATGAAGCGTGCCCTTCTTTGCCGAGGGCGCGCAAAGCGTAACGTCTATATCCTCCGCTTTCAGCCGCTCCTCTTTTTCCTTTTGGAGTATAAGCGTGGTCTTTTCGCCGAGGACATTCTCGATTTGCACTCTCACCTCGTTGAGCAGTTTGCCCATAGCGGGTTTTTCTTCCTTGGGTACGGACGCTAGCCCTTTCATAAGCTGCGTCATCTCGCCGCTTTTTCCGAGATATTTCACTCTGACGTCGTTAAGCGCGCCGCCGTCTTCCGCTTGGGCAATCGCTGCGGTTGCGGCATTCAAAATCATTTCGATTTTTTCTTTCATATTATCTCCTGTTGTCGCTCGTGCGCTCTCGCATACGCGCAAGCGCGAATTATATCCCTAAAACTATATCAATATTATATCTTCAAGTCAAGCATTAGAGCCGTCAATAAGCTGTCGATTTGCGTTTGCCCGAACGCAATATATACTCTCCTCTTGCCTTATTTACGCTAAAAACAGAATTTCGTCGGACTGCACAAAAGTTAAAATGCCGAATTTTGAATGAAAAAGCGCATTTTTCTGCACCGATGCGCAGGTAAATTATAGATATTATTTACATTTTACGAATAGTTTGCTATTATCGTAACGTAAGAATTGCCTCAGAGTTTGTCGAATGACAAACGACAGCCGATGCGTAAAGGACAGCATTATGGATTATTTCAAGCAACGCGATAAACAAAACAACATAAGACTCAGAGAACTCCGCGACGAACTCCCCGAGTTTTGCGAGGATTTCTTTATCGGTATCGAACCGCAGACAACTTCTCTCACAAGACTGAATTACGCTTACGATTTGCGCATTTTCTTCGACTTTCTTACCAAACGCGTCCGCGCTTTCAAGGACTATTCCGTAGAAGATTTCGAGCTCGGCGACCTTGAAAAAGTTACGGTTTCTCACCTCGAATCCTACCTCGAATACCTCAGTTATTATGAATTTGACGGTAAAGAAGCCTCCAACGGCGACAGGGGCAAGGCGCGAAAAATATCCACCGTACGCACCTTTTTCAAATACTTCTATAACCGCGACAAACTCTCGCAAAACGTGGCAAGCAAAATCAGTCTGCCAAAACAGCGCGACAAAGAAATAATACGCTTAGAAGGCAACGAAATTTCGCGTATCCTCGACGCCGCGGAAACGGGCGGAGGTATGAGCGAACATCAACGCAAAATTCAGCTAAACACGCGCTCGCGCGACGTTGCCCTGCTATCCCTGCTTCTCGGCACCGGTATCCGCGTAAGCGAATGCGTGGGACTGAACGTGGACGACGTCGATTTTGAAAACAACGCTTTCACCGTCACAAGAAAAGGCGGAGGCAGGGCTATACTGTATTTCGGCGACGAAGTGAAAGAGGCGTTGCTCGAATATCTCGAAGGCGAGAGAAAAGCCCTGCTGTCGCGTGCTCAAAAAATAAAAATCGAAGACGAAGACGCACTGTTTTTGTCTATGCAAATAAGGCGCATAAGCGTAAGAGCCGTTGAAAACCTCGTCAAAAAATACGCGCAGTTCGCGTCGCCCCTCAAAAAGATTTCTCCGCACAAACTGAGAAGCACCTACGGCACTAATCTGTACCGCGCAACCGGCGACATATATATGGTAGCCGACGTGCTCGGAC
>DBFJGL010000019.1:0-7589 GCA_048394785.1 Christensenellales bacterium
TTTATATAGAGTATATTTGGAGAAATCATTTTGTCAGATTATCTGTTTTCGTTTAAGAACTCCTCGATTTTGTCGAGAGCGGTTTTGATTTTTTCCACGGAATAGGCGTAGGAGATGCGGATATAATCCTTGCCGCAGTCGCCGAACGCGCCGCCGGGGACGACCGCAACCTTTTTGCTGTCCAGCAGTTTGAGCGCAAAACCTTCGCCGTCAAGTCCCGTCGAGGCTACGCAGGGGAAGGCGTAGAACGCGCCTCTGGGCTCGAAGCAGGTGAGTCCCATTGCGTTGAGTCTGTCCACAAGGTATCTTCTTCGTCTGTCGTATTCGTCGCGCATCTTTTTGACCTCGGCAAAATCGTCCTCGAAAGATGTGGTAAGCGCGGCTGTTGCGGCGTACTGAGCCGCGGTGGGCGCGCACATTATGCCGTATTGGTGAATTTTGAACACCACGTCCATTATCTCTTTGGGCGCGCAGATGTAACCTAATCTCCAACCCGTCATAGCGAAGGCTTTGGAGAAGCCGTTGAGAAGTATGGTGCGCTCGCGCATATTGCCGAGAGAGGCGATGGATACGTGCTTTTTGCCGCCGTAAGTGAGTTCGCCGTAGATTTCGTCGGCGAAAACTATGAGATTGTGCTCCTCGATTATGGGAATTATCGCCTCGTAGTGCTCCCTTTCCATTATCGCGCCCGTGGGGTTGTTGGGGAAGTTGAGCAGTATGCCTTTCGTTTTGTCGCTTATGACTTCGAGAATTGCCTCGGGAGTCACTCTGAACTCGTGTTCCGCCGTGCACTTGACTCCGACGGGCACCGCGCCGGCGAGAGAAACGAGGGGAGCGTAGCATACGAAACAGGGTTCGGGAATGAGGATTTCGTCGCCCGCTTTGCAGATTGCGCGGAACGCCGCGTCAACGCCTTCCGACGCGCCTACCGTGACGATGATTTCCGTTGCGGCGTCGTAATGAACATTTATGGAATTGTCAAGATATTTTGAAATGGCAACTCTGAGTTCGGTAAGTCCGCGGTTGGACGTGTACTGAGTTTTGCCTTCGTTTATGCTGTCGATTGCGGCTTGTCTGTACTTCGCGGGCGTGATAAAGTCTGGCTCGCCGACGCCGAGCGAAATGCAGTCTTTCATTTCAGCCGCGATGTCAAAAAACTTTCTGATGCCGCTGGGCTTCATATCTCTTGCTACCGGATTCAAAATTTCGTTGTAATTTATCATCGTTACCTCTTTTATATGGTGTTTTCTTGTGTTTTTTAGTGTTTAGGCGGAGCTTGCGCCGTATATCGATATATCGACGGCATCGACTTGCGCTATCGAATATAAGGCATTATACAACAACACATATTCTTTCGAATATGTTATCACAATTTGCGTGCGGTTACAACCGATACGGAGCCGTTTGCGATATTAAATCGGGCGCAGGGCGATTTGCCGTCGCGTTGCGGACGCAACTGAGCAAAAAAGCGTAGTTTGCGCCGTTATTTACCGTTATTCGAACAGCGGCTTTAAGAACTTTTCCGTTTCGTCAAGCAGCAGACGGCTCTTTTTGAATAAGGGCATAATTGCCCAGGCGTGCGCCGATATGACGCCGTCCGCTTTCAGCAGGACGTTGGGGACGCCGTGTTCGTCGAGTTTCTCTTTCAGATAAAGCGTTTCTCCTCTCAATGCGTCGTGAGTTGCGTAAATGAGCACGGAGGGCGGCACGTTGCCGTCGACGGGCGGCGAGAGCAGTTTGATTTTTTCGTCCTCTTTTTTGTTGCGCAAATCGTCGAGCGAAGCGTCTGTAAAGCAGTTGACCATAAGTTTTATGTCGGGGAATTTTGTGTCGATTGCGCGGTGCAAGTCGCTGACTCCGCATATCGAAATTGCCGCCGTCACGTCGAAAGCGTCCCGATATTTGAAGTCGATGCCGAGCTTGTCGTACAAACTGCGGTCTTTGGCGACCGCCGCAATGTAATAGACGAAAAACGCCCCTGCCGATTCGCCTGCAAGCAGAATTTTCGACGTGTCCACGTTAAAGCCGTTTGCGTTGTCCAACACCTTTTCGATTGCTTTGAAGCATTGTCTTAACTGGGTGGGAAACACCGCTTTGGGCGCGTATTCGTAGTCTATGCTCGCGACGAAAAAGCCGCGTTTTGCAAATTCTATGCAATAAGCGTCGCGCAAATCGAGCAGTCCCGATACGAAACCGCCGCCGTGCACGTATATCATAAGCGGTTGTTTTACGCTTCTGTCTTCGCCGTATATAAGGCGGTAACCCTCGCGTTTGCCGTCGCCGTATTTAAGCCCTTTTACGACTTTGACGTCTTCGGGCGGACGCCTGCGCGTAAACGCAAGCGCAAGTCCTTCCGTGAAATTGTAAAAGCCGTTTGCCATCCTTCCTCTCAAATATCTTGCCTTTTTCATAATTTCCTCCCGTATAATTTTACTACCGATATTATCAGTTCGCAACAACAATATTTATTTTTGAGCATACTATAATCGTAATGCCGCTTGATAGCGGAACATATTAGTGCTAAAATAAGTCGAGGTGTTTATGAAAAAACTGATTTCCATTATAGGCGACAGCAGTATAGAAAAGGGCGGCGACAAATATCGCGCCGCGTTTTCGATGGGCAGAGCGTTGGTTGACAACGGCTATCGAGTTGCGTCAGGCGGACTCGCAGGCGTTATGCAGGCGGCTTTCGAGGGCGCAAAAAGCAGTCCGTTTTATCAGGAAGGGGATACCGTCGCCATTCTGCCGATGTTTGACAGAACCGCAGGCAACGACTCAGCCGATATAGTGATAGCCACGGGACTCGACCTGTACCGTAATGTTATCGTGGCAAACTCCGACGCAGTTATTGCAATAGGCGGCGGAGCGGGTACGCTCACCGAAATGTGCAACGCCTGGGCGCTCAAACGCCTTATCATTTCGTTCAGAGGCGTGGACGGTTGGAGCGATAAGATGGCGGATCAAAGACTTGACAAACGCGTCCGTTATCCCGATATAGAGGAGGACAGAGTGTTCGGCGTGGACAGCGCGGAGGAAGCAATCGCTTTGCTTGAAAAATATACGGGTTTGTACACGACCGCGCATACGGGCATTCGCAAAAACGATTGATATAGCATTTATTTAACTCTGCCGCGTACGGCTCCAAAACAATTTGAATGCTCAAACGGCTGAAACTTCTCAATCCGAAATCAGCGGTTGACGGCGAGCATAAACGAATTGTGCAAGGCTAACAACTGAATATCAAGAGTAACATATGAAAGCGAACGGTTAAAAAAACGGCAAATCTTAAATCGATTTGCCGTTTTTTGGTCTGGGTGACAGGACTTGAACCTGCGACCTCCAGACCCCCAGTCTGGCGCGCTACCAAACTGCGCCACACCCAGATAACGAAAGACATTATATACTATTATTTTATAAAAGACAAACGAAAAGAGGTTAATTTTTATTTCTTTTCCTCATTTTTTTTGGCGTGTATTACCGCCGCGAAAATAACCGTGCCTGCAAGCACAACGATTACGGATATTACGATGGCGATTATCTGCACCGTTGTCAGTCCTTCGAGTTCCAATTCCGCTTTGGAGATATATCCGATTTTGCCGTCGAGCGTGACCATATAGTAGTCGTCCAAGGTGTCGAGGACTTCCATTCTCGTGCCATCCACCGCTTCGAACGCAACGGCGGACGAGGAGTCGGGCGCGGAGTATATTTTGACCGTGCCGCCGACGCGAGCCGCTTTTGCTCTGCCGAATACGCGCTCGACTTCGGGGACGGGTTCTTCGTATTCCGTAAAGTCGGCGTTTTTGGCAAAGTAAGTCACGCCTCCTACGGACACGCGTATCCATTCTCCGTTATATGCCTGCGCCGCGTCGTCAACGCCGCTCACAATGCTGTTTTCGGCAAGCGCAAGCCGCTGTACGTTCAAGCCGTCGACATCGGTATCGCAGGGGAGAGAATACAGCGTCGTCGGGTTTGCGTTGACATACTGCGCGGCTATTGCGGACGGATCCGCAGTTTGAAATTGCGAGGGATTTATCAACGCCAATTTCGTGCTCGAATTATCTTTTATCAGCACGTAACGAAGTCCGCGGACGTCGAATGCGTCGAATTCCGCTATCGTGCCGCCGTTAAACGGGCGGGCGGTGGACGGTCTGCCGTCGACGTCGTAGTACCATACGTTTTCGCTGTCGGCGGGGAGTATAAACGAGATTGCCGCGCCGTTAAGGTCGGGCAGTTCGCCGCTTACGAAATCGTCCTTGTCGGTGACGTCAGCCGAAACTGCGCCTATAAAGCTCTCCTGCGCGGAAAAGTAAAGTTTATCGTCGCCCAAAGCAAGCGCGGTGGGCGTAAATTCCAATTCGCTGTGTGAAAGAGGAATGACGGTTGACGGCTCCGCTCCGCCGAATGCAATGAAAATCTCTATTCTGTCCGCGTACAGTATATAAACGTTGCCTGCGTAATCGACCTTGAAGTCTATTATCCGAGCCGAGTCCGCCACGGGCAGAGGTGCGTTTATCGCAAATAAACTGCCGTCTCCGCAATAATACGACTGTATCGCGCCGTCTTGAAGAAGATGTATTACGCTCTTGTTCTCGCCTCCTGCGATTAACCGCGCGGTGACGTTGCCGAGTTTTTGCGTGCTGCCGAATATATAAGCGTAAACGCCGTCGTCGGAGAGTATGTAGGGTATGCCGTTTGCGGCGGTCATATCTATTGCGGTGAAATCGAACTCCGCACACGTCGTGCCGCCGTCACCGTTAGCGCGCGCGAGCGAAGCGCCGTCGGACGCATATATGCAATCCGCGCCGTCGGCAATGTGCAACGGGGCGTAAAGCGCGTTTATCGAGGTGCCGTTTTCGCCGATGGTTATTATTCTGCCGTTGCCGCGGTCTGCTATGTAAACGGAACCGTCGCGAACGAATAAGTCTGAAGGATTGTTAAGGTGCTCGCCGTCGGCTCCGTTCATACTGAGCGAATACGAATAAGACGTCGTCTTCGCCGCGAAATCGACGTTGTGAACCTCGGCGGTATTTTTATCCGTTATGACAGCCGCCGCATTGCCGCAAAGCGAAAAATCTCTAACCGATAAGCCGCTTTCCGTGACGTTTACCGCGTTGCCGTCGCGGTCGATTTCAATGAAGCATAAAGTGCCGCCGTTGTCCGATTTACGCGTTCCGAGCAGGCTGCCGTCGTTGTTGAAAGCGATTTTCGACATTACTCCGTCGACGGGATAACTTGTCTCAACCGACGTTTTATAATTGAAAACGGCAAGAACAAGGTCGCTTTCGTCGAGATCGTAAAGATAGAGTTCGTCGCCGAACGCCGCAAATACGCGTTTGCCCGTAAGCGCGGCATTATCTTCCGTCAGTTTTTCTCCCGCGCCGTCAAAAGGTGCGCCGCCGTAGCGCGTAACCGAGCCGCCGAGAGTTTTGGCGTAAAGATACGCTCCGTCGGAATAAAAACTGTAATTCTCGTGTGCGAGCGGAAAAATCTCCGTCGGGGTGAATGCGGGAGCTTGGGCGGTCAGGTCGAGAGTATGACAGCCGTTTTCCGTAACGATGAGCACGGTGTCGCCGAATAAAAAGATTTTCTCGGTCTTGGGCGCGTCGGTTTGGTCGGAGTCGGTAATAAAAGTCATATCGTACGCTTTGATTGCGCCGTCCGTTTTGACGAAAAGCCGCTTGTTCGCCGTGTCCGCGACGACGAGGTGACTGTCGTTCATCGCAGAAGAAGTCGGGGATAAAAGCTGAACGTAATTGTCGTCGGGAAATATTATTTCGAAATCGTCTGCCGAAGACGCATCCTGCGCCGTAGCGCGTCCGACAGGCGCGGTTTGCGGCAGGGAGAAAAGCAATATCGCCGTCAATAAGATTGCCGTTAAGAACAGTAAGATTGGCTTTGAATTGCGCGTCGTCAACATTTGGATATATTATAACTAATATTATATTTTAAGTCAAGATAATGGCTTTTCAAACCGCTTGAAATAGTTTGCAATGTGTGGTAAAATGTGAAAAAAGGAATAATATGGCAGGCAAAAGATTTCATTATAATCAATCCGATAACAAAAACAGAACTGTAAACGACAACGCGACGGAGCGGCGCGATGCAAACGCCGAGGGTTTTAACGCGCCGAGACAAGCTCGAGGCGAGGAGTCCGAACGCGCGCAGAATTTCGTGCGCAACAGAAAAGCCGTATCCGACGACGACAGGCGCAGTCGCAAAGATAACGCGGCGGCAAACGGAGAAAGCGGCAAGGCGAATGCGGACGGCGGCAGGCAGGAGTTTTCAAGGGGCAATCCGCAAAGACAGCGAGGCAGAGGACAGGGGTTCAAGCAGGCGCAAAAACAGCAACAGCAAACCGCGGCGGCGGCAAGATATCCCGCGGATAAGCTTGCGATTGCGGTCGCGGAGCTCGGACTTAGCGAAGCGACTTACGGTTTGCTGAGCAAAAATAACGTGAGATGCGCAGGCGATATAGTCGGGCGTACCGAGCGCGAAATGTATAAAATTCAAGGTCTGAATAAGAAAATTCTCGCAGAAATCAGAAACGCGCTCAAAAATAAGGGTATGTCGCTCAAAGACGAGCGGTCGGCGGACGAGAGCGGTAAGGATACGTCCGCGCGCGGCGAGCGGGATAGAAAGAACGCGCGCGATAACGACAGAGGATTGCAAAGGCAGGACAGAAACGCTCAGAGGAACGGTTTCGGCGCAGATGCGGCAAAACGCGCGGATAGGACTAAAAAAGCCGCGAAAGAAGCTCCCGAACGTCCCAAAAAACTCACAGAGCCGTTATCCGTCGAAGATTGGCGCAAGGTTCAGAAAAACGGCAAATGGGGCTTCTTTGACGGGTTCAAGACCGTTATACCCGCAATGTACGACGAAGTTTTCAGGTTCAAAGAGGGGCTCGCGTCGGTGGAAATCGACGAAAAATGCGGTTACATCGACAGCGAAAACAATATAGTAATTCCTTTTGAGTATGAAACGGCAATGAGCTTTTCCGAAGGTTTTGCAAGCGTGGTCAAAGGCGGCAAATGCGGGTATATCAACCGCGAAAACGAAGTTGTAATTCCTTTCGAGTACGACGCGGCGACGCCCTTTGAGGAAGGAGAGGCAAAAGTCAAAAAGGACGGCAGGTGGGGGACGCTTACTCCCGACGGCACTGTCAAATGGATTTAGAACCCGAAGCGCACTCTCTTAAACGAAAGCGAGAAGCGCAGCGGCAGGCAATTTGTAAAATCAGACAACGAAAAAAAGACCGTTCCCGAGAACGGTCTTTTGTTACGACCGAAATTTAACTTTTACTTTGCGGCTTTGAGAGCGTCCAGCGAACGGCAGAGAGTTGCTTTCTTTCTTGCGGCGGTGTTCTTGTGATAGATTCCGTCGGAAGCTGCTCTGTCTATGATGGAGATAGTTTCGGAAAGAAGCTGTTCGGCGAGTGCGACGTCGTTTGCATCGATTGCGGCGTTAAATTTTTTGATAGCGTTTCTCACGCGCGATTTTTTTGCGACGTTCTCCTCGTTTCTTCTCTTAGAAACAAGAACTCTCTTTTTTGCAGATTTAATATTTGGCATATTCTTCTCCTCGTACCAAGT
>DBFJGL010000020.1:0-9442 GCA_048394785.1 Christensenellales bacterium
GCCGACGACGTCGCGCCGAGTTTCGCACTTCTCAAAAACAGCCTCGGAGCAGAGATTGTCGGCGTTGACCTTGCGGGCGATAAGTTCAAAGAGTTGTACACGTCGGTTGTAGACAACAACAAAATTCCCGAAAAATTTGAACTTCCCGAAGGCTTCGGCATTGAATTCAACGGCAAATACGAACTTCGCGACGTCAAAAATCCCGATACGGGCGAAACCGTAAAAGCAATTTACGTCGGATATTTCGACGTACTCGACGACCCGTATCTTATGCTGTCTATGTACGATAAAGTTACGGAAAACAAAACCGAAAAACACATTTACTGCAACATTCGCTTTATAAAGGCGGAAATAGACGGCGTGCTCAAAGCATAATAAAGTCAAGCCGCAGTACGTTCTGTCTGTGTTTTTTGCGAATTAAGAACGTAAGCAGAATAAGTTGCAAAAACGGCACTTGTCCGAACCGAATTTCGGATAAGAAAATATTTCGGAATAATAAACGCCGTATCGCCGCGCTATGATGGTGCGTCGGTGCGGCGTTTGTTTTAGCGCGATTTGTGTCGTGTGCGGTTTGCTGCCGATATAATTTTACGAAGCGTCGGCAATAATTTTTTCTATTTCTTCGGGGGAAAGATCGCCGTCGAGTTTGAGATAAACGAAAGTGTCGAAAGACACATAAATCTGTTTTCCGTACACGGCGTTGAGCCTGGTTTGCAATTCGCATTTCAAAGCCTCGCGCTCGCTTTTGAGATAAATGGGCTTTGTGATTACGGCAACCACAATGGCGTCGGCGGTTTCGGCGCATCGCGCGGCTATTACTTTTTCAAAATCGAGCGCGGCCGTTGCGGGAGGTTGATAGTCGACCGCCGTATAATGACAGACATTTGAGTGCAATGCCGTATATTCGGGGATATTTACATTAGGGTTCATATACCTATTTTTTCGGTATGCCGCGATTTATATACATTTTCCGCTATGATGAATACGATATTTTAGACGTACCGCGCTCGAAAATCGTTGCGTTCGTTTGATTTCGACAGATGTCAAAATATTTCTCGCTTTCCGCGTGGTTATGTTGCGGACTGCGTGCTTCACGCTACCGCGCACGCGGGTTACCGTGGACGGGTTGTACGTTTCTTTTTAGGGGTTCTAATATGTTCGTTTCTGTTTACGGGGGCGGGTATAAGTTATCGTCGCCTGCTTAGGGGATTGCCGTGTATGGGGCGTAAGTTTATTTTAGGGACTGTGTATGAGTTGTTGTCGTCTGTTTAGGGGATTGCCGCACTTCGTTCGCAATGACACCGTAACTCCGTATGACACAGTAATCCGTGTCACTGCGAGGAGCGAAGCGACGTGGCAGTCCCCTATGCAGAGAACGAAAGTCGAGGGTAAAACGGTGGACATTTCTATTTATGAGATTGCCACGTTTCGTTCGTCTTACTCACTCCGCTCGCAATGACACCGTGACTCCGTGTCACTGCGGGGAGCGTAGCGACGCGGCAGTCCCCTATGCAGAGGACGAAAGTCGAGAGTAAAACGGTGGACATTTCTATTTATGAGATTGCCGCGTTTTGTTCGTGTTCTCACTCCACTCGCAATGACACCGTAACTCCGTGTCACTACGAGGAGCATAGCGACGCGGCAGTCCCCTATGCAGAGGAGCGAGCTTCGTATGCGGACAAATGGCGCCGTCGTGTGTTTAGGGGATTACGGCGCGAGGGTTATAGAGAAATAATAAATCAAAAGTCATTTATTCTGTTTAATTCGTTGCAATGAGATAGGTATAGTGATATTATAATAGTGCTTCGGGGCGAGGTGCAAATCCTCACTGGCGGTACAGTCCGCGAACTCTTTTTGAGCCGAACGGGTGAAACTCCCGTACCAACGGTTACAGTCCGGATGAAAGGAGCAGGCAGAAATGCCCATTGCCTCGGGGACTATCTCGGGGTGTTTTAATATGGAAAAACATTTATTGAGCAAGTTCTCCAAAAAACCTACTTGGCAGACGTCTGCGGCGTATATAGCCAAAATCGCGCTGTTAACCGCGCTTGCGTTCATACTTTACGCGTTCTGCAAATTCCCTTTGCCGTTTGCGTTTCCGAGTTTTTTGGACATACAGATTTCCGAGCTTCCGGCACTGCTCGCGGGCTTTTCGATGGGACCGATAAGCGGCGCGGTCGTGGTTATACTCAAATGTCTGTTCAAACTGCCTATGTCGGGCACGATGTACGTCGGCGAACTTACGGACATAATAATCGGGCTATGTTTTGTAGTGCCGTCGTCCGTAATTTACCGCAGACACAAGGATAAAAAACACGCGCTTACAGGTCTTGCCGTAAGTTCGGTGCTCGTTGTTGCGGCAAGCCTTCTGATAAACAGATTTATATCCATACCGTTTTACGTCGAAGTGATGTTCAAAGGCAATTTCAATATACTCCTCGATATGGTGCGACCTCTTTATCCTGCCGTCACACAGGGCACTTTCTATGCGTATTATCTCGGCGTTGCGGTGCTTCCTTTCAACGTACTGCGCACGCTCATAGTTGCGGTTTTGACTTTCATACTTTATAAGCGGCTGTCGGGAATACTGCATTGGAACGGCACGTCCAAAAAGAAAAAGGATATATCCGGCGAATATGTCAGCGAGAGCGAGGAGGACACCCGCGCGGTGGCGGCAAAGATTGCCGACAGCCTGACGGGCGGTGAAATTATACTGCTTGACGGCGACCTCGGAGCGGGCAAAACCGCTTTTACCAAAGGTCTTGCGGAGGCGTTGGGCATAGAGGACGCGGTTACAAGCCCGACTTTTACCATAATGAATGTTTACGAGGGCGGAAGACTCAAACTCAATCATTTGGATATGTATCGCACGGAAGACGCGGACGAAATCGCGGAGCTCGGCGTGGAGGAGGAATTCGACGAGAATTCCGTTACGGTTATAGAATGGAATAAACTGCAAGACTTGACAGGCAGAATAATAAATGTAAAAATAACCGTTACGGGGGATAATGACAGAGTTATCGAAGTGGAAGACGGCAGAGAAACGCAGTCTGAAAAATCAAAAGGGAAGACAACGCTTAAAAAGAGCAAAAAAACAGAGGAAAGCAATGAAATTTCTTGCAATTGACACATCGGGCAGCTCGCTTATTGCGGTGGCGTGCGCGGACGGAGTTGTGCGCAGCCGCATTGTCGACGCAGGCAAATCGGGACACAGTTCGCTTTTAACGCCCGCAATATCCGAGGTGTTGGAAGATGTAGGGATAACGCCTGCCGAACTCGACTTTGTGGCGGCGGTTATGGGACCGGGTTCGTTTACGGGCATACGCATAGGCGCAAGCACGGCAAGCGCGATTGCGTACGCTACGGGTTGCAGGAGAATATCCGTAACGTCCTTTGAACTCATTGCATATAGTAGAACAAACTCGACCGTTGCGGTTGCGGCAGGGCACGGAAACGTGTATGCGGCGGATGTCAAAGACGGCAAGGTGATAAACGCGAGATTTTACGAGGCGGCGGAACTTAAAGGCGATGAAAAATTTGAGTATTCACCGCTTGCTTCTCCCGAAAAAACGCTTTACGAAGCGGTGAGAGATAAGGCGGAAAGAGGCGAATTCGTAAAAGTATTCGAGCCGTATTATATGCGCAAGTCGCAGGCGGAGAGAAACGCCGATGAGATTTGAGAGGCTGAAATACGAGCATCTGCGCCAAATGGCGGAGATTGAAAAGGAAGCGTTCGACGCGCCTTGGAGCGAAAGAATGTTTATACCCGAGGTGGAAAGCCCCGACGCGACCTACGTCGTGGGCACGCGCGGCGACGAAGTTGTGTGTTACGGCGGTTTCCATAAGGTGCTTGACGAGGCGCATATAACAAACATAGCCGTTAAAAAGGAATCGAGAGGCAAAGGAATAGGCAAATTTCTGATGTCCGAGCTGCTTTTTAGGGCAAAACTGAACGGCGTAAGCAGCGTTTATCTTGAAGTCAGAGATAACAATATACCCGCAATTCAGATGTACAAAAGCTTCGGTTTTACCGAGATAGGCGTGCGTAAGAGGTACTATAATAATCTTTACGATGCGCTGGTTATGCGGCTGGACATCTGAGGAGGGGCTTGAATTATAAGACATTCGGTGAAGGGAGAGATATAGTTTTTCTGCACGGTTGGGGCGGCGATATATCCTCCTTTTTGTTTATAGCCGAACGCCTCGCCGGCAGTGCGAGAGTGACGCTTGTGGATTTTGCGGGGTTCGGAGATACTCCCGAGCCCGACCGACCTTATACCGTTGCCGATTACGCCGCCGACGTACTCTCGGTTATGGACGCAGAGGAAATTTCGAGCGCGGCGATAGTGGCGCACTCTTTCGGCGGAAGGGTGGCATTGGAGCTTGCGGCAAAACACCCCGACAGGGTGAACAGTCTTGCGCTTACGGACAGCGCGGGCGTCAGACCTCGCCGCGGATTAAAATATTATTTAAAGGTTTACACGCACAAATTTTTGCGTTTTATCGGCAGAAAAGGGCTTAAAGGTTCTTCCGATTACGCTTCGTTATCGCCGGTTATGAAGCGCACGTTTATAAACGTCGTCAATTACGACCAGACGCCGCTGTTAAAAAAAATATCTCAGCCCGCCGCGATTTTTTGGGGAAAAGACGACAAACAAACTCCCGTATATATGGCTCGGAAATTAAAGCGGGGCATATCGAATTCCGAGATTTTCTGGCTGAAAGGCGGGCACTTTGCGTATATGGAGGACGTAAGGGTATATTTTGCGATATTGTCTGCGTTTTTGAGATGTTCCTCGCAGACTGACGGGGGAGGGAAATTATGACGTTGCTCAGGGGCGATTGGTTTTTTGTCGTGCTCATAATCATCGACAGTATGTTTATGGCGCGTCCGTATATATACGCCATACAGCAGGATAATTACAGATTGGGCACGCTGTTCAAAACAAAGCGAATAGCGTATGTTTTTTTAATCGATTTGCTTGCCGTGGCGGTATTTTCGCTGATATGGACGCTGTTTTATTTTTTGCAGTCGCGCGAATTCTGGGGGTTTGCCACGGCGATGTTCTTTTTCATAACGGAATTCGCCCTTTACTTTATGGAAGATTTACCCGATAAGAAAAAACCTCTCAGATATACAAAAAGGGCGGTTCGCGGTATGGTTGCCGCTACTGTATGCGGCGCCGCGGCGGAGACGTTGCTGCTCGCTTACGTAAACGGCTTAATCGGGACGGAAGTGCAGAGCGAGCTGTATATGCGTTATTTGATATTCTTCGCATACCCCTTTATTTTCCCCGTCGTATTCATTGCGGCGATTTCGGCGGTTAACGTATTCGAGAGGCTCAACAACTCCCGTTACGAGCGCAGAACGAGGCAACTTTTATCCGAAAATCCCGAACTCATAAAAATTGCGGTTACGGGAAGCTATGCAAAGACGTCCGTGAAGAACGCGTTATATGAGATGCTGAAACGAAAATACGAAGTGGTTGCTACTCCCGAGAGCTACAACACTCCGATGGGCATATCCAAAGCCGCAAAGCTTATAGACGTGTCGACGGAGATATTCATTGCCGAAATGGGCGCGCGGCGAAAAGGCGATATAAAGAAACTTATGGAAATCGTAAACCCGACGCACAGCGTGCTTACAGGGTTGAACGTACAGCACCTTGAAACTTTCGGCTCGGAGGAAAACATCGTAAGAGAGAAAGCAAAGGTTATAACGATGTTGAAAGGCGACGGATTTGCCATAGCGAACGACCGCGCGCGCGATAAACTCGAAGGTGCGCTGTCGCAATCAAAGAGAGCGCGGCAGCCGATTTACGTGGGCGAACGCGACGGAAGCGATATAAAAATCGCCGATATTGCCGTGTGCGAGAGCGGAAGCGTGTTTAAGCTCGAAATAGAAGGGGACGTATTCGACGTATATACTCCGTTGCTCGGCGCGCATAACATAGAAAATATAGCGGTTGCGGCGGCAGCGGCGTTCTGTTTGGGAGTGAGTATTCCTGATATACTTGCGGCGGCGGCAACGCTCGAACCCGTGCCGCACAGAATGCAACTTATAGACGGCGGCGGCATAAGGATAATTGACGACACTTTCAACTCCAACCCCGACGGCGCGAAGTGCGCGCTCGACGTACTCGCTATGTTTTCGGGGCGCAAGGTAATCGTTACGCCGGGGCTTGTGGAACTCGGGAGCGCGGAATACGAGCAGAACTATAAGCTCGGAGAGGAAATTGCGGCTGTTTGCGACGCGGTTATGCTGATAGGCGCAAAGCGTACCGAAGCAATCCGCCGCGCGCTGAAACAGTCGGGCTTTGAAGGGAGCGTGACGATTTATCGGTCTTTGAAAGAGGCGGAGGAGGCTTTTTCAAGTATGCTTCACGTCGGCGACGCGCTGTTGCTTCTCAACGATTTGCCCGACTGCTATGACGAATAAGCGACGTCGCGGGCGTACGGTTTGAGGTCGACAACGGTAAAGGCAGTCTGTTGCGGCGTTTTGTATAAACCGCGGAAGTGCGGCGCAGGCGTGCGCTGTGATTTGGCAGGTTAGACGGGCTCGGGCGGATAAAGCCGTCGGGGCGGTGTTTTCAAACAATATACAGTGTTTTAAGATGGGAGGGTATTATGAGAAAAAAAATCGCGCTTATATTCGGCGGCAGGTCGCTTGAAAGCGATATATCCGTTATCACGGCAATGCAGGTGCTGAACAACATCGACAAATCGCGCTTCAACGTTATCCCCGTGTTTATGCATGAGGGCGATTTTTTCGTGAAAGGTGTGGACGATTTGAAAGCGTTTTCTCCGTTCAATCCCGCCGAACACACCAAGGTTACGCTTTATAAAGGCAGTTTTTATACCGTAAAGAGGTTTACGCTCGGCAAATATTTCAAGCCCGACGCGGCCTTTATATGCTGTCACGGCGGAGAGGGCGAAAACGGTACTTTGCAGGCTCTGCTGGAATATAACGGCATTGCCCACACCTCGCCCGGAGTGCTTGCGTCCTCCGTCGGTATGGATAAAGCGTATTCCAAGGGGCTTTTCGAAAGTATGCTGTTGAACACCGTAGGGCACGAGGTAATTCTCACCGAGGAATTTTTGGAGGACGCGGATAAAATCATCTTTCATCTCGAAAGCTTTCTCGATTATCCGCTCATAGTCAAGCCTGCGGCGCAGGGGAGCAGTATAGGCATTGCTGTGGCAAACAACCGCGCCGAACTCGAATACGCGCTGAGGGTGGCGTCGGAGTTTGACAGCAAATTGTTGATAGAGCAGAAGCTCACGGACTTTGTGGAGGTCAACTGCGCGGCGTTTAACGACGGGGGAGATATTGTCGTGTCGGAAACGGAGCAGCCCGTGACGCTCAACGATTTTCTCACATTCGACGATAAATATTCCGACAACGGAAAGCTGAGCGGCGGCGGTCACGTTATGCCCGCTCGCATAGGCGCGCTCGACGTAATCGTGAAAGCCAATACCGAGCGCATTTACAGAGAACTCGACTTAAACGGCGTCGTGCGTATGGATTACCTCGTGGATAATACGCGAAGTAAAGTGTATATAAACGAGATTAACACAGTGCCGGGGTCGATGGCGTTCTATCTGTTCGAACCGTTGGGGATAGACTTTACGCAGCTTATAGGCAAACTCATCGACGGCGCGTTTGAATATAAACGCCGTCACGACGTGAAACACGTCTACAAAACAAAGGTTTTGCAAAACTTCAAAGGCGGCGGCAAACTCCGTAAATAAGTACTGCTTGAAAGAGAAAAGTTATACGGCGAAAAATTATATTAGATTGTAAATTGAAAACCGCGAAAGCATAAAAGCGCGGAATAAGGTCAAATAAACCATATGAAAACCCCTCCGAACAGAGGGGTTTTTCTCCACACAGGTTGGTGAGTGCGGTTTGTTTCGGGTTTGCGCTTTCGCTTACCAGAGATTGTCGTTTCTTACGACGTCCGCGCCCTTGGCCGCTCTCGCAATCGCTTCTATGCCTTTCTTTGCGGCTTCCTTGGAGAGATAACCGTCGTTGGTGGTGGCTACGATATTTCCGTTCGACGCGCACAGTCTGAGGCGGATTTCGCCCTTCTTATCCGCAAAAATCTGCCACTTCGGATATTTTTGTTCTTCCCACTTTTTGAGCGTCTGGTCTTCTATGGCGGCAACTGCGGCGTTGTTCATAACGCTGTTTATGCCCGTTTTGCAGGTCGCGAGAGAGGTGTAAGGTTCCGCTCCGATTGCGACGACGCGATGGTTGTATGAATACAGCTTATATACAAAATTACCTTTGTCCGTCTTTTTGATGACGAACTTGCCGTGCGGATTGTTCTCGTCGCCTGCGATGATAACTTTCTCGCCGTCGTCGGCTTTCTTTGTCGCGGGTTTTGCAGTAGTTTCCGCTTTCGGCTCTGCCTTAACCGTCGTTTTGGCGGCAGGTTTTTCGGCTGTTTTTGCAGCAGCGGCTTTCTTCGGCTTTTCCTCGGTTGCTTTTGCGGTTTTGGTGTTTTCTTTTGACACAGTGCTTCCCTCCGTTTGTACTTTATTCTTTTGCGCCTTGGTTTTCTTCGGCGTTTCGGTCGCGCTTTCGCTTGCCGCCGCTTTTTTCGCCGCGGGCTTCTTTACGGGCTTGACTTCCGTTTCTTCCTCGGTTTTTTCTGCGGCTTCCGTCTTTTTGGGTTTAATTACCGCAGTTGCCCACACGTTTTCTTCGGCAGCCGATTTTTTCTTTGGCTTTTCGGTTTTGGGTTTTGCTTCCGTCTTTTTCTTTGCAGGTGCGGTTTCGGTGCCGAAATCGGCAAAAGTTATTTTACTGCTTTCCGCTTCCAATTCGGATATGGACATAACTGTCTTTTCTGCGGGTGCTTTAGCGGCGTCTTCTTCGGCGGCAGGGGTGTTTATGACCTCGTCTGCCGTATTGATTTGCGATGTTTCTTCGTCGGTTATCGCAGGTTCTTTTGCTTCCGCGGTATCGTATGCAGCGACTTCTTCCGTCTGAACGGCGGCTTCCGCTTCCGCAACGGATTTTTCGTCGACGAGCGTATTCGTTTCCGTCTGATTTTGCGTTTCGGCGTTTTGCTCCGGTTCGGTTTCTCCTGCGGATTGCGCTTCTTCGGCTTCGTCGTCGGATTCGGTTTCGACGGCTTCCGTAAAGGCGTCGCGTGCCTGTTCTTCCGATACTGCGACGGCGTCTTCTTTGACGGCTTCCTCAGCCGCTTCGGTTTCTTCGTTTTGAACGGGGGAAACTTCTTCGGGTTGCGCCGTATCTTCAACGGGTGCATCGCCGAGTTTGACGAGCACGCCCACGGGTGCAAATTCGTCGTCTTCAACTATCTCGCTTTCGAGAAACACGATTTCCTCAACGGTATTTTTGTTTTCAGCCATAAGAACCTCCGCGCCCGACAAAGCGAGCGTATTACATAATCCATATTTATATTAACAC
>DBFJGL010000021.1:0-10200 GCA_048394785.1 Christensenellales bacterium
AAGAAAAAATATTACAAAAACGCAACCGTTAATCAGGTTTTAGGAGGACAAAATGGTAAACAAGGAATTTTTTCAAGCGTTGGAAATAATGGAACGTGAGAAGAAAATCTCCAAAGAACTTATGATAGAGTCGCTTGAAGCGGGCTTGGTATCGGCTTACAAAAAAGAGTACGACGAGCCTCGCACGATTTCCGTGCGCCTCAACGAGGAAAAGCAGACTATCAAAGTTTACGCCCACAGATTGGTGGTCGGCGAGGACGAGGTCGAAGACGAGGGTGCGCAAATCGACATACGCGACGCGCAAGACATCGACTCAAAGTACAAAGTCGGAGACGTCGTCATCGAGGACATCACTCCCAAGCAGTTTTCCAGAATTGCGGCGCAGACGGCAAAGCAGGTTATTCTGCAACGTTTGAACGACGCGAAGAAGGAGTACGTTCTCAATGAAATGAGCGAAAAGCAGGGCGAAATTCTGAACGCCATTGTCCGCCGCAAGGAAGGCACCACCGTTTACGTCGAAATAAGCGGAACGCAGATGGAAGGCGTTATGATGCAGTCCGACCAGGTTCCCACCGAAACGTATAACATAAACGACGTAATCAAGGTGTACATCAAAAAACTTCGCGACAGCGGCAGCAGGGGCGCGCAGGTAGTTGTGTCCAGAAGTTCTGCAGGCTTTGTGAGAAGACTGTTTGAAATGGAAGTGCCCGAACTCAAAGCAGGTCTTGTCAGAATAGAGTCCATTGTCCGCGAAGCGGGCTTCCGCACCAAACTTGCGGTGACTTCCGACGATCCCAACGTCGACGCAGTGGGCGCGTGCATCGGAAACAAGGGCATAAGAGTAAACGCGGTCGTGAACGAGCTGGGCGGCGAAAAAGTGGACGTCATCGAATGGTGCGCCGACCCCATCGAATATATCGCGCGCGCGCTCAGTCCCGCGCAGGTGTTTATGGTATCCATAGACGAGGAAGCAAAAACCGCAAAGGTAGTCGTCCCCGACGAGAAACTCAGCCTCGCCATCGGCAGAAACGGTCAAAACGCAAGACTTGCCGCCAAACTTACAGGTTGGAAGATAGACGTCAAACCCTTGTCCAGCACTAATATGAACGCCGCAGAGAACGGTGAACAGGATGTCGAGTAATCCGAAGAACGTCCGCCGTTGCGTGGTTTGCAAGAAGCACCGTCCCAAAGACGAGCTTATACGCATAGTCGTGACGGACGGCGAAGCTCGCGTGGACGAGAGCGGCAGAGCGGACGGCAGAGGCGCATACATCTGCAAGGACGGAGACTGCGTCAAACAGCTTATCAAAAAGAAATCCTTGAATTACGCGTTCAGACAAAACGTAGGCGAGCGCGTGTACGGAGAACTTGAAGATGGACGGTAAAACTGCGGCGTATATCGGGCTTGCGCAGCGCGCAGGCGCGGCAGTGTACGGAGAGGACAGAATAGAGGAAAAACTCGGCGAAATAAGCCTTGTGCTCGTGTCCTCCTCCGCTCCCGAAAAATATATTATGCGCATAAACAAAAAATGCGTCGGCACCGAATGCGTCGTTGTGGACGGACTTAACGAAGCACTGCACCGCGACAACGTCAACGCGATTGGGATTATGAGTTCGGAGCTGGCAAAAGCAATAATCGGCCGATTGAGGTGAATATGGCAGAAAACAAAAAAGACGTAATCAACGAGTTGGTAAATCAGGTCAAGACTTACAAGAGCGACAAGCTCAACGATTTGATTGACGAAATTACCAAGGAGAAATCCAAGGCAAACTCTCTCATCGCGCTTATAAAAACGAAGCGCGAGGCTTTGCTGTTAAAAGCCGAGGAGAGAGCAGCCGCAAGCGCGAAAAGCGAAGCGGACGCCGAAAATATAAAAGCCGCCGCAAAGGATGCCGCGACAGATGAGATTGCGTCTGTCGACAAGACGAAAGAAGCGGTAAAGACCGTATCCGCAAGCGATAGCGCGGAAGCGAAGTCCGTTCCCGAGAAATCGGAAGCAAAAGCCGTTGCCGAAAAGGACGCGGAGAAAAATGCCTCCGAAAACGAAAAGTCAAAAGCAAATGCGGCAGAGCAGACCTTGGACGCCGCAAGCGAGGAAAAAAAGACAGAGATAAAGCACGGCGCGGCTGAAACCGAAAAGAACGCACAGGACGCGCCCGAACGGAAAACGGACGGCGAAACCGCTTCCGTAAAAGAGGATAAGCGCGCAGACGGCGCAAAATCTTCTAAGGCCGCCATTTCGGAAAAGGACGCGGATAAAGCGGCAAAACAGGAAAAGGCTGAAAAGCAGAACGCGGTAAAACCCGTTGCGGAAGAAAAGAAAGAAGATAAACCCAAAATCGCCAATCCTTACGGCGAAAGAAGAATATATATTCCGCCCGAACCTCCCAAGCCGAAGGTTCAGACGAGAGTTTTCGGACAGGGAGGATACAGCAATCCGAGAGGAGGTCGTCCTCAGCAGGACGGCGCAAACCGCGGAGGCTTTCAGCAGGGACGTCCTCAGCAAACAGGCGCAAACGGCGCGCCGAGAACTCCCAGACCTATGGGAGCAGGCGGTGGTATGGGAGGCGGATTTGCCGCGCCTCAATTCAATGCCGGAGGAAAACCCGGCGCACAAAAATCCAAGGGCGGCAAACCCAATCAGAACAGCGGTTCTGGCAAGTTTGACGACCGTACTTTGAACAAACGCGCGCTTCTCAAAAAAGGCTATATCGTCGACGACAAAATTATGCTCGATGACGACGACGTCAGAGTAAGAAGCTACAAGTCCAATAAAAATCGCGGCGGCGACAGCGGCAGTGCGATTGTTATCGAAAACGCAATCATAACGACCGACCCCGTACCTATCAAGGTTCTCAGCGAAAAAATAGGCAAGTCCGCGGCGGAAATCATCAAGACGCTTTTCTTCCTCGGCATCATCAAGACGATAAACGAAAGCATCGACATCGACACGGCTGAACTCGTTGCAAGCGAATACGGCATTACCGTCGAGTACAAACCCGACAAGACGATGGAAGATACGCTCAACGCAAAACTCACCGTCAATGAAGAAGACGACGCCGAAAAACTTGTCGGACGTCCTCCCGTCGTCACCATTATGGGACACGTCGACCACGGCAAAACGTCGCTTCTCGACTATATCAGAAGCTCCAACGTCACGGGCGGCGAAGCAGGCGGTATAACGCAGCATATAGGCGCGTACACGGTGTCGCTCAAAGGCTCGCCGATAACCTTCCTCGATACTCCCGGACACGAAGCGTTCACGTCGATGCGCGCAAGAGGCGCGCAGGTCACCGACATCGCCATACTCGTAGTCGCGGCGGACGACGGCATTATGCCGCAGACGGTGGAAGCTATCAACCACGCCAAGCAGGCGGGAGTGCCCATCATCGTAGCCGTCAACAAGATGGATAAGACTGCGGCTGACCCCGACAGAGTACTGTCGCAGCTGTCCGAGCACGAAGTGCTCCCCGAAGAATGGGGCGGAGATACTCCCGTGGTGCGCGTATCGGCAAAGACGGGTATGGGCGTCGAGGAACTTCTCGAAAACATTCTCACGCTTGCCGAAATCAAGGAACTCAAAGCCAATCCTCAGAGAGCGGCGAGAGGAACTATCATAGAAGCGCGTCTTGACAAGGGACTCGGTAAAATCGCAACCATTCTCGTTCAGACCGGCACGCTCCGCATAGGCGACATCGTCGTGGCAGGCGTGTGCACGGGCAGAATAAGAGCGATGATTGACGACAAGGGCAGAAACGTCAAGAAAGCAGGTCCTTCCACTCCCGTATCGGTTACGGGTTGGGACGACGTACCGGAAGCGGGCGATATAATCGACGTCGTACCCGACGAAAAATTCGCAAGAGATTTGGCGGAAGAAAGACGTCTTAAACTCGCGGGTTCGGCGGGCGACAGCGGTTCCGTCAGCCTCACCGACTTGTTCGACAAAATTAAGAAGGGCGAACTTAAATCGGTCAAACTTATCATAAAAGCGGACGTTCAGGGTTCGCTCGAAGCGGTCAAACAGTCGCTGTCAAAACTCGGCAACGAGGAAGTCGACATCGACATCATTCACGGCGCGGTGGGCGCGATAAAAGAAAGCGACGTTACGCTTGCCGATACGGCAAAAGCTATTATAATCGGCTTTAACGTCCGCCCGGACAGCAACGCGAAAGCTTTGGCGGCGCAGAAGAAAATCGATATTCGTTTCTACGACATCATATACAATGCAATCGAGGACATCGAAAAAGCCGTCAAGGGCTTGCTCGAACCCAAGTTCGAAGAAGTGGTGCTCGGAAGCGCGGAGGTTCGCGAGATATTCAGAATATCCGGCGTCGGCGTGATTGCAGGCTCGCACGTTACCGAAGGCAAAATCGTGCGCGGAGCGAAAGCTCGTCTTATCCGTGACGGTAAAGTCGAATATACGGGCGAAATCGCGTCGTTGCGCCACAATAAGGACGACGTCAAAGAAATGGCGCGCAACTTCGACTGCGGCATAACGCTTACCAATTATCAGGATATCAAGCAGGGCGACGTTATCGAAGCCTTCCGTATGGAGCAGATAAATGAAGATTAAATCGGAACGGGTAAACGCCGAAATCGCGCGTAAACTTGCCAAAATCATAGCCGACGACATCAAGGACCCGCGCCTCGGCGACAGCATCGTCGGCGTGACGAAGGTGAGCGTTACTCCCGACCTCAAATACGCGAAAGCGTATCTGTCCATATACGCAAAAGACGAGGAAAGCAAACAGGCGGCGTTTGACACAATCGTGCGCTCGAAAGGCTTTATCCGCAATGCAATGAAGGACGAGGTCAAAATCAGATTGATGCCGGAGTTCACGTTTGTCATTGACGATTCCGTTGATTACGGTATGAAAATCGAGAGCATTCTGTCCACGATAACCATACCGCCGGAAGACAAACCCGATGAGTCTGAAAAATAGCGGAGAGTCGGCTATGCAAAATAATTCACAACTTGACAACACGCTTGACAAAATAGCGGCAGGACTTAAAAAGGCGCAATCTATCGCGCTTTTTTGTCATACAAATCCCGACGGCGACACGGTAGGGAGCGCGCTTGCGCTTGCGCACGCACTTCGAAAATCGGGAAAGAAAGCAGATATATATTGCGATACGGCAATTCCCGACAGATTAAAAGCCGCGCTTGACGGCGCAAACGAAATAGAAAAACCCGTAAAACTCGCGCACGACGTGTCCGTTGCCGTCGATTGCAGCGATTTGGAGAGGCTCGGCGGCGCGTACGAAAGTTATATGTCGTCGCCTCTGCGTTATTCAATCGACCATCACAAGTCGCACCGTAAAATGGGCGCGCTCGACGCAGTGGACGAGAATGCGGCGGCAACGGGACAGCTGATTTTCAAGCTTATTCGCAAACTCGGCGAAATGGACGCGGCGGAGGCAAGTTTGCTTTACAGCGCGATTGTGTCCGACAGCGGTTGTTTTTCTTATTCGTCTACAACAAAAGAAACGCTCTCGATAGCGGCGGAACTCATAACCTACGATTTCGACGCGCAGGAGGCGGTGTATAAAATTTTCAAAAGGATATATCCGTCCGTATTCAAACTCAAATGCAGAGTGCTGAACGCCTGCCGTTTTTACGACGGCGGCAAAATAGCCGTAATAATATTCAATAAACGCGACTTTGAAGAAACGGGAACGGACTCGTCGGATACCGACGGAATAATCAGTTCCGTAATAGACGTCGAAGGCGTGGAAGCGGCGTTTTCGATTGCCGAAGTTGCCGCTCACAGCTATAAAATAAGCGTTCGCACCAAAGATGCAGTGGACGCAAGCGACTGCGCCGCGGTTTTCGGAGGCGGAGGACACGCAAGAGCTGCAGGGTGCAGGCTGAACGGTTTTCTCGAAGATATAATAGAAAAGCTGTTAAAAACCGCACGCGACAGACTGTGATTTGCAGAGTAAAAGCAGATAAATTTAACCGCAAGTCCGCACTGTATAAATAATCGGTTTTGAAAGAAAACGTAAGCAACTGAAATCGGACTGTATAACGAATGACAAGCAAACAATCTTTAAGCAGTCATAAGATATGCAAATGTGTGCGAGAATACGGTAATAAAGAGTCACGGTAAAGCAGAGATGAGAGGTTTTATCAACATCGACAAACCGCAGAATATGACGTCAAGCGACGTCGTTGTCATCGTTCGCGGCATAATGCGCCGCGCTCTCGGCGAAAAGATAAAAACGGGACACCTCGGGACTCTCGACCCTATGGGCACGGGCGTACTGCCCGTCGCGCTCGGTACTGCGACGCGACTGTTCGACGTTTTTTCGGATAAGAAAAAAACTTATCTCGCGTCTTTTGATTTCGGTTATGAAACCGACACGCTAGACGTTTGGGGTAAAACCGTAAAGGACGGCGGCAGAATACCGAAATTGCAGGAAATAGAGGAGATAATTCCATCGCTTATCGGAGAAATTGACCAAATACCGCCATTGTATTCGGCAAAGTCAATCGGGGGAAAACGCGCCTATGACCTTGCGCGGCAGGGCAAAGCGGTGGAGCTTGCAGCTAAGCGCGTAACCATATACGACATCAAGCCGGTCGGTGCAGACGACGCGAGATTTACGTTTGAAATCACCGCCAGCGGCGGCACTTATATCCGTTCCGTTGCACGCGATATGGCATATGCGCTCGGCACGTTTGCGGCAATGAGTTCGATACGCAGGCTTCAATCGGGTTGTTTTTCCGTCGATAAGGCTTACACGATAGGAAAGGTGGAAAAAAATCCGCTCGGCTCAGTAACAAGCGTCGAAGACGCGCTTGCCGATATGCCTCGGTTCGAAATTCCGGAGCGCGACGTAAAGCACGTCCTCAACGGCATCGTCAAAAGCTATGATAATTTGCCCGACGGTATTTTTGCGGTAACCGTAAACGGCGAAATTGTCGCAATCGGCGAAGATGAGGAGGGCAATTTGTCGCTTAAAACGCGTCTTTAAGCCGAAAATATCGCAAAGCATCGACTTGCACGCCGCAAAAAACAAACTCGGAAAAACTCAAATACGGTGCGCAAATAGCGCAATCATATCGATAAATAAATGGAATTATTACGGTTTCCTCAAAAATACGAAGCTCCGCTCGTCATAGCACTCGGATTTTTCGATTGTATACACCTCGGTCACGGCGAGTTGATTTCGCGTGCCGTTAAACAGGCGAAAACTGCGGAAGCGCAATGCGCGGTTTTTACTTTTTCGGACGACATCAACGTATTGCTTAACCGTCCTCGCCAGATTTACGGTTTGGCGGAGCGAAAAGAAGCAATCGAAGCGTTGGGTGCGGATTGTATGATTTGTGCGCGGTTTGACAGCGAGTTTCTTTCAATGGACAAAAAAGAGTTCCTTGACAGGCTGTTCGAGGCCTACGACGTCAAAGGAATAGTCTGCGGCGCAGACTATTCTTTCGGCAAAGGCGCGCAGGGAAATGCAGAATATCTCCTCGAATATGCGCGGGATAAGGGCTCGGAATGCACGATAGTGCCGTTTTTAACGAGGGCAGGCGAAAAAATCTCCACCACGTCGCTTAAAACGCTTGTAGCAAGCGGCAGTGTAGAGGAACTAAACGAACTGCTTACGATGCCGTATTTCCGCTTGGGAGAGATCGTGCACGCGCATCGCCGCGGCACTCGTATGGGTTTCCCTACGGCAAATCTTTCCGTCGATACCGATACGACAATGCTCAGCGGCGGAATTTACGCCACGGCAATGCTTGTCGACGGCAAAACTGTTTACGGTATGACAAACGTGGGCCCGAAGCCGACGTTTGCAGACGACGGATACAGCATAGAAACTTATCTGTTCGATTTCAACGGCGACATTTACGGAAAAAACGTAAAACTATCGTTTTACAAAAGAATGAGAGATATCGTTAAATTCGACGGCGCAAGCGCGCTCGCGCACCAGCTTGCTTCCGACGAAAAGTCAATACGCACGTACTTTGCCGAGAATAGCCGTGGCGCAGCACAATCCCGATGTGCAAAAGAGAGTAATAACCAATGAGGAGTCAGCAAATGAACTACGCAAAATTCGGACCGTCAGGACATTCCCAATCATTTACGGATGAGGGTTATACGGCAACGATACAAATGCCTGCGTGGCTTAAAGCGCGCGGTTTGGAATTGTTTGAATACTCCTTCGGCAGAGGTGTGCGCGTGTCGACGGCGACTGCCGCTCAGATAGGCGAGGAAGCGGATAAGTACGGGATAGAGCTGAGCGTTCACGCTCCGTATTTTATAAATTTCGCTTCGCCAGAAATGGAAAAATCGGCAAATTCCATAAATTATCTGCTCAGTTCTCTTAAAGTTTTGAAGGCATTCGGCGGAAAAAGATGCGTTTTTCACACGGGCGCGGAGGGCGGTCAGCCGCGCGAAGAAGCGTTTTCGCGCGCAAAATCGGTGTTTTCGGATGCGGTTCAACTTGCTTGCGACGAAGGATACGGCGACTTGCTTATTTGTCCCGAAACAATGGGCAAACAAGCGCAAATAGGCACGGTAGACGAGGTTATAGAGCTGTGCAAAGTAGCGGACAACGTCTATCCCTGCATTGATTTCGGGCATATCAACGCCTTATACGGAGGCACTCTCAAAGCCGCGAAAGATTTTGAAGTCATTGTCAAAAAGATGTTTGACGGTGTGGGGGACGATAAAACCAAAAATATGCACGTGCACTTTTCCAAAATTCAGTACGGGGCAAAAGGCGAAATACGCCATCTTACGTTTTCGGACAATGTTTTCGGACCTGAATTCGAACCGTTTGCGGAAATTATCGCAAAATATTCGCTTACGCCGCACGTTCTGTCCGAATCGGCAGGAACCCAAGCGGAAGACGCCGCCTATATGCAAAACGTATATCGCAATCTTATGCACGTTTAATTATAAACAGGCAGTGCAGCCGTCTATGCGCTCAGTAAGTTTAATCGTGAGGTTGCTAAATAAAATATAGACCAAATCGATTATAGGATATTAAAAAATTATCAGGTCGAAAATCTTATAAACACGAGAAAAAAAGAGGCAATTAAGGTTTATCCAAATCCACCAAATCCTCGAATTTAATATTAAGCTCGTTTATTATTGCAATCAGACTGCTCAGCGTGGGCTCAACCTCACCCAATTCCCATTGACTTATTCTTTGTTGCGCAATACCAAGCCTTTCCGCAAGTTTTTTCTGTGTATAGCCTGCGGCAATGCGTTCGCGTTTCAAGTTTTCGCCAAATGAACTCGTCATATATTGACAATACATTATATTTAGTGTAAAATTGTTTCTAACACTAAAATTAGTGTGTAAACATAAGGCTTTTATATGCAAATAAGTTGAAAGTAAGTTGAAAGTTGTGACAGACGGGGAAGTAATGCGAAGAATGAATGCAATGCGACGGGTGCACCTAACAAGAAGCGGTGCAATGCAATATGGTCAAATGATTAGCACAAAAATGTATATTTAGCACACTGTCACACAGACAAAACAGGTAAGATTATGGAGAAAAGTTGCTTTTTTAACGATATCAACAATAAATCGGCGGAATCAGGTGCGGAAAATGTAAATGCAACGGCGGTAGACGTGCCGGAAAATAATGGCAGGACTGTTGTCGACGATAATGTCGTGTCGCAAATTAAATCGCTTACAGACGCCGTATGCGGTTTACTTTGCGCGCTCAATGCGGCTGACTGCCGCGGAAATGATTTTTCTTCGTTAATCGGCGCGAAAAAACACACTTCGAATGCGGAAATAGTGCGGTCGCTCAGCGCCGTGTGCAACAAATCCATCGCGCTTTTGACAATGGTGAAAGAGTGCGGGAATTATCAAATGCTCGGTTATCCGCCGCACGTCGTCTGAATTCTTCAATAGGCGTTGAACGGTTATCGGAATGGAATAGCATTAGTTAAGCTGTAAGACGGAGCGAGGAGTAATAAAAATCGATTATTAAGCGAGTTCATCAACAAAGTCGTTAGAGGCGATTTGACGGGTTTGGCGAGTAAACATTCATAAAAACAGTTGCGAAGAAATCGAAAAATTGAGTAGAGAACATATTTACATCTATTCGCAAAACACAGCTTTTGCGAATAGAAAGGCAAAAAATCAGAATAAAAAGAGGGGCAAATATGATTTCACAATCAATTTGCCCCTTGCGATAATTACTTCAAGCGTTTTTTGGTTTACGTTTATAT
>DBFJGL010000022.1:0-15719 GCA_048394785.1 Christensenellales bacterium
TGTGTAACCTCTCCCGCAAACTCGTCCAAAATATTTTTTTTCAATTCACGCAAATCCGTTTTATCGTAACATACATTTGTAAGATTTATTGCAAAAATCAGCTCCTGCGTGCCGTCGCATTCGTGACTCTGCGCAAACGTAGCGTTGGCAATTCTGCGGCATTCCGCAGCAACGTCGTAACGCTTTGCCGAGTTCTGCGACGCAAAACAGCGCATTAAGTTGCGAAACAGTTCTCCGTATCCGCTTACGTCCAAAGAAACTCTGTATTTTTCGGGCAGCCAATCCAGCCCCCGCCAAAGTTCGCACCCGTAAACTTCCTTCGGCTTGACTTCGTCGGGCAGTTCTTTTACCGCGGCGACGGCAATCGCACACGCCGCAATATGCGTAGGGTGACTGTCGAAAGGATTGTGAATATACAGCGCGTCCGCCCTCGGAAACCGCGATACGAAACTTTTTACGTCATCTATAACCGCTCTCCGCATCGCCTTCACGTCTGCGGAAGCGTATTCGCAAAGCGCAAGCGCGCTGTACGCGCCGACCTCTGCCGCGCGTTTCTGTTCCGCCGAGCGCAACTCCGCCATATCCTCGTCGCTTACGCCCCGATAATCATCTCCTCTCGGGCACGCTCCGCCGTCCGTCAATACCGCGGCGGCAAAACCTCCGTCTTTAAGTCCTTTGACAATTCCGTCAAACGCCATCATCTCGACGTCGTCCTTATGCGCGGCTATCGCCAAATATTTCGCGCCGTCGTTCAGCGCGCTTTTAGGCACATAAATTTCCATATAAATCCTCAAAAACCCCCGTTTTTCGGGGAGTAATCGCATTTTAGGACTTTATTCGTCCTGCGGCTAACCTGCCTTTTGCGCAATTACAAGCGCACACGCGCCTTTCGCCGCGCCGTACGATTGCCAAGCGCGACGGTTCGCTCTGTGCGGCTGTCGCAAAAATGCTCAGACAAAATATTCGGGATTGCTCTCGGGACAATCGGGCGCATTATCCGAAATACTCCATTTTTCCTCAAATTCCGCGCATTCGCCGCAGTCGAGAGAATACCTTTCAGACAATCCTTCCATTTCCAGAATATGGGCGTTGGTATATGTTTCGAAATTGCACCAAAAATCGCCGAAAACCCCCTTTTCCCGAGGGTAATCAATTCTGAACGCCTTATTTTTGCACACGTAATACGCTCGCGATTTGTTAAGATACATTCCGATTTTGAATGCGTCGGGCTTGTCCGTCTGACGCAAAAACAGATGTGTTTTAGTTATTTTCAATCTTTCGTCTTTCAGGTCGTTATACGGCCAATGCACGAAGTTCTGCACGGGGTTCAGTTCGTCGGACGGTTCGTTGAGCGGAACTGCGAGCACCCCGCCCTTAGTCGCTACGGTCAATGCCCACACCGAAATTTCGCGCCGCTCGTCAGACTTGTTGGTTATCGTGTTTTTGACGCGCACTCCGCCATTCTCGTCCATTTCGACGTCAAGCGCGTAATCGAACGCGTGCGCCGTTCTGCCCGTGAACTTTCCGCCGAACTCGCGCGGCTCGAACTCCACGGGATAATTGTCGGGCACATACGTTTCCAAATCTTCCGGCGATTTCCATACGCGGTGACCGCCGTATAAGTACCACGTTTCGCCGCTTTTGAAATTTTTGTCAAAGTATTCTCCGCCCTTTGACACGTTGCGCTCCAAATCTTCGTTCAGAAAATTAAAATCTCGAGTTCCGTAATATATAATTCTCGGACCGACGTCGAGCGTAACCATAAGCACGCGTCCGTTTCTCTCGAATTTTGCGCATTTACCGTAGTTTTTGTATTGTACAGTTTCCATATTCTCTCCGTATTAACCGCCCGCAAGCTCTCGCTTCCGCGCTTTTAATTAAGGTTGTTTTATTCCGTCAACGCCGATACCGCAGCGACTGTCGCCATCGGCGCACTATTTGATTTTACTTACCGTTCCGCATCCTTTGCCGCCGCGCCTCTCGCCGCCTTTATTCCGAAAGCCGCCGCCTGCACCCAGCCTTTTATAATGTTCGGATTGCTTTCCTTTATCGAAGTAAACGGATATTCGTACGCCATCATAATGCCGAGCATATTATACAGCCTTTGCTCAAACTCTTTATAATTTTTCTCTCTTTCGCTCCATGCGTTTTCCGCAACGGCGAAAAGCCTCGGAAACGCCTGCGTGAAAATCTTTTCCTCGCTGTCCACCCATTCCGTCCAAAGCGGCGCCTCTACGCCGACAATATAATCTGCGCCGCACTCCAAACCTCTCAGCTCGGTCGGCTCGAAATTATAACACTGTTTCAGCGACGTAAGTCCGTAGGGGTAATCGAGGTAATACTTGAAAGCCTTGCTCACTACGGTTTTTCTGCCGTCGTTTGCCGCCGCCACAACGCGCTTTGCGCCGTTCGGCTCACTCCAATACTGTACCATTGCGCTCTTGTCAAGCATACCCGACTTCAAAGCTTCATTCCAAACAACTGCCACTTTACCGTGTCGTTTTAATATATTTATCACTCTGTTTGTGAAATATGCCTGCAACTCCTCATAGTTGTGCAAGCCCTGTTTTTTCATCATTTCGGCGCATTTGCCGCAACGCGCCCAACGTCCTTTAGGCACTTCGTCGCCGCCGATGTGGAAATACCTGTAAGGGAAAAGCGGCGTTATTTCATCAAGCAGACTTTCTATAAACTCATACGTTGCCTCCTCGCCCGCGCAAAGGATTTTATCGCTTATTCCGAATTTGCGCGCAACCGCATAACCCTTCTTTTCGCAACCGAGCGCAGGGTACGCCGCAAGAACGGACAGCGTATGTCCCGGCAAATCTATTTCGGGAAGCACGTCTATGCCGCGCTCTTTGCAGTACGCCACGACGTCGCGTATTTCCTGTTTTGTATAGTAACCGCTCACTTCTTTGCCGTCGCCGAGCGTGTCTTTTCTTACAGAACCTATACTGTTGAGTTCGGGAAAACGCTCGCTCTCTATTCTGAACCCCTGGTCGTCGCTCAGATGAAGGTGCAGCACGTTTATTTTGACAAGGCACAGAATGTCCGCAAGTTTCTTTATCGTATCCACGCCGAAAAAGTGGCGGCTGACGTCAAGCATAAACCCTCTGTGCGCAAAACGGGGCTTGTCGTGTACGGTAACGCAGCCGAGCACAGAATAACCTTTTTCGTCGTAGCCGTCGAACAGCATCTGCGCAAGCGTGGACACGGCATGGATTATCCCGTCTTGCGAGCACGCTTTAATCGAAATATTTTCTTTAATTTCGAGCACGTATTCGTACGCGCCGCAATCGCAGACTTCTGCTGTCAGCGTGTTTTTTTCAAACTCGCCGTAATCGAGAAAATACAATCTTTGTTTATCCGCTTCGGACACGCCTTCGAGCACGGTCGATTTGGAAAAAACAAATTCTCCGTCGCTTTTTTTTACTGAATACGGTTTAGGTAAAATATTCATAATTTCCTCCGCCTTTATTTTATCAAACGCGGCATTTTAAGTCAATGCCCAATACGCGCCCGCGCGTTTGACATCGCGCTCCGTCGGTGATATTATCGGATTGTGAGAGGTTTATTGACGGGAACCGTACTGTCAGGCATACTGCACGCATTCGTACGGCTGATAAAGATAATTATCGAAGTCTGCGCAAGCATAATATATTATTGCGGTTTGTACGTGCCATTGGCTTATCTCGTGTACGGCGGAATACTTTACGGCGTTTTCGATTTTCCGCCCTTTTCCAAAGGGACGGACGGCGCGCTGTACATTCTCGGATTTGCGCTTACGCTCGTATGCGCGCTGATGATAGCTGTAAAAAACCTTATTATCAAACCATACGACAAACACTTCCGAAAATCGTCCGTCGTGGAGTACGGCAAAAACGAAAAACTTTCCAAACACGCGCCGGAAGCTCCGAAAATATACAAAAGCAAGGTAAACCGAGGCGTAATCGTTTACGAGTACGAAAACCGCTACGATTTATACGAACAGCGCGGCGACGGGCTCGAACTTGTAAAGACGGAATATAAGTACAATAAAAAACGGCGTTAAAACTTCGACGGGACGCCAAAATTGCGATAATCGGGCGGTTTGTTTGAAAACGGCAACTCAGCGCGAATACCCAAGAAAGCAAATCGCGCATTTTGACAGTCGACCGCAAACAAAGACGACGGACAAACATGGACAAACCATGTCGCAAAAATCATAAAACAATGACCGACCAAAGCAATCTGATTGAAAACTGCGCCGTAACTCTTGCACCGCGGCGCAAAAAGAACAGAATCTGGGAAATAGACTTTCTCAGAGGGTTTTGCATTATTCTTATGGTTTTCGACCATCTCGCGCTTTTGCTCGGAGGCATTTTCGGTCCGAGTTGGTTCGGCAAAGATATGCTCGGCACGGGTTTCGGTCCGACCTTGTGCCGTCTGTGCGAATACTATTATTACGACAGCACTCTGCGGCAAGTGGGACATCAGGCGGTTCTGTTCATTTTCTTCTCCGTATCGGGCATATCCTGTTATTTTTCGCGCTCGAACGTCAAGCGCGGTCTGCAACTTGCCGTAATAGCGGTTCTTTATTCCGTCATCAGCTATTTTGTCGACGAATATTTTATCTCCGACACCCTCGTTACGTTCGGAGTATTGCACTTTTACGCCGCCTGTATTCTCATTTACGCGCTTATCGGCATAATGTGCGCGGGCAGGAAAATTCCTAAAATGGTTTGTTCTGCGGCAATCATTCTCGCCGTCGTGCTTACGTATCACCTATACGTTCCGCCCGCCGACACAGAACTTTTCCTGTTCCCTCTCTTTCCGTATCGGGACGCGCACGGCGTCGCGTCGCTGTTTTACAGTCAAAACGCAGTATCTCCCGGCGACCTTTTCACGCTGATACCCTACGCGTCATTCTTCTTTTTCGGTACTTTTATAGGTCCCGTACTTTACGGCAGAAAGAAAAGTCTGCTCCCCGCGCTTGACGGCAAATGGAATAAAGCGGCGACATTTGTGGGCAGACACGCGCTTCCCGTATATATTCTGCACGTCGTTGTCCTGACCGCTCTGCTCGCGATAATCAGTTATTTGTTCATAACGCCGGGCAGTTTCGGATTTTAATACTATCCGAACAATCTCAAAATCATACCGAATATTGCTTTTGCTCGGTTCCTTTCAAGCGATACAGCGATTGTACCCTCCCGCAAACCCAACGGCTTAATTATAAAACGCTCTGTATCGATGCAAGAGTTTGCCTCTTATTAAGCGAGATATTTGTTTAACTACACAGCCGTTATGTTTTATCGAATGCGAATACTTTACAAAAATAAACCTCCGTATTTGCGGAGGCTTAACTTATATAAAAACACCCTAGCGGGTGCTTTTAAGAGTTTGTTCGGATAAATTACCTATGTGCCCGACTGCGCCGAATACTTTTTAGATAACGCCGCAATGTTTTGCGTTTTATTGCGGTATTACTTGCCGACCGCTCTGCTCGGCGCCGCAAGCGTCAGTTTTACGTTGCGCATATTATTGGCTGTGCTTCTCGTGGACGAAACCTGTTTCATAATTTTACGGGCAAGCTTTTCGGGCTTTACCACGTTCTTAATCAAATAAGGTTTTTCCGCCTCGCTTATTACGTTTATATCACCGTAACCCAACGCGCGTTGAACGAGGTTTTGATTGCTTTCGACCATCTTCACTTCGAAAATGGGCACAATCGCGCTGAACGTACCCGTGACGCCGCTCTTTATCACAAGCTTATCCTCTGTGAGAATAACCTCTTTGCGGTAAACGGACACGACGTGCATAACAAACACAATCAACACAAACGCTCCGCAGCCCGCCACGGCGTATTTGAGATTTTGTTCGGTAAGATACGCAACCTCCGTACTTTTGGTAAAAAACCCTTCAATCTGAGGAGCGAAAATCCACAGTACTGCAACAAGACCGCCGAGCACGGCGGCAAGCACTATCTCGGACGCAAACACCCAACCCGAAAATTTGGCGCGGGCGACTATTCTGTCCGACTTTGAAAATTTTCTTTCGAGTTCTTTCATATCTCCTCCCGTTAATTTAACAACAAGCACTTTATGTCGCAATTTTGACGCATTAACCGTCGATTTGCAAATTTTATATTCGCTTGCTTATCATCTGTTACACGCCGTTATTTGCAGCACTTCGGGAACTGCGCCATTCTCAGCTTTGCGCAGCCGAACGGAACGTAATTGCGTTGTATGCTCTCGTCCGAAAAATTCGGAGAGGACGGAATAAGCGGATATCCGTCGTCGTCATACTCCCAATTCAGCACGTTTTTTGAGCGTATCTTCAATTCGAACGGCGGCTTTTCCTCGCTGTATTCTTCTTTGAGGAAGGGGTGCACGACAGTCTGTTCCGCCTCATACGTCCGCCTTACGCCGTTAATGAGCTTCTTGGACAGCACGGGCGCGTAATTCCACTTCTTGGTAAAATTAAGACTGCGCACGCTTGACTCAGCCGTAATTTCATACGCGAGCTTGGACGCCATAAGCAAGCTGCCTTTGTACAGACTCACGCTGCCGTCGCGGTTGTCGCACGCCACAAGCGGTATATCCATTTTAAGCATAAACGTACTGCCCGTACGCAAAATGCATTTAACCGATATGTTGCGCGTGCCCGACGCCACCGCCTGACCGCCGGAAATAAGCTGCATCGTCGTGTTTTTTGGCACTCTGAAATTGATTTTAACTTCGGGTTCGCCCTCCGCCTGCTTGACGCTGAATATGACCGTATTGCGGTAAGGATAACCCGTTTCTTCCTTTATGACTATTTTGCAGCCGTCCACCACGGTTTCAATCGTGCAGGGAGCGTACGTCATAAAATTCAACTCGTTGCCTCTGCTCATAAGCAATGCCTGCATATAAAGAGGATATGCGGACAACAGCGCAATCGAACCCCTGTTCGGTTTTCCTTTCACGAACGCCGTACCGTATTCGCCTTCGCGCAATAAAGCCGTACGCGTCCTGCTCGCCTCGTCCTGATTTACCGACAGTTCGTCCTGCACCGCTCCCATATCGGCAAACGCCGCGGCGGGAATGACGTTAAATACGATTTTTTCAATCAAATCGGCGCACGCCGCGTCGGCGGTATCGGCAAGAACCTCGATTAAAGATTCCAAAAGTTCTACCGCAGCTTCCACGTCAATGCCTCTCGACGGCGAACCGCCCGAAAGATAAGGGTCGCAACCGAACATACCCGTCGGCGTTCCGTGATATTTATTGATTGCCGCAATGAGTCTGAGCGAAAGATTTTTAAGTTCGTCGTCGCCCACGAAACGCCCGTACGTGACGGGATATTTCACCGCTTTGGCAAGATTGACGCCCTTGGTTTCCACAAGCGTCTGATGCGCCTGTTTTTTCCACTCCGATTCGATTTTATCGGGCGTGAACGGCTTTTGCTTTGCGTCCGAACCCGCGCCCTCATAAGCTTCCACCGCTTTCGTTACCTTTTTGTATGCGGCGCGGCTTACGTATTTCGAAGTCTGATTTTTATAGGGAAATTTGTTCGCGAGCTTAAACCAATCGTTGCTGCTGTCTCTGAGTTTTTCGCCCAAATCCTGCATCCACTCCAAATCGGTGTTGCGGTATACCATATCCAGCGCCGAGATTTCTTCGAGAAGTCTTGCCCGTGAATCGTACCAGCAAGAAGTGACCTGGTAGGTGTTGAACTGGTTTTTGAAATATTTTTTCAAAAACGTCGGAATGCGCTTATCGCCGCTCAGCTCATAGTAACTCAGCAGTGCTTTTACAGCCTCGATTTTCGGCGTCAGCGTACGCGCTCCCTTCGGTCCGAAATCGCCTCCCGCGTTTGCGCTCGCGAGTACGGGCATAACAAGTCTTTCCACCTTGTCCATAAGCTCTCTTTCGCCAAGCGCGCCCGCCAACAGCACAAGTCCCCTGAGATAGCGCGGCAAAGTTTCGCCTTCCGTCCACTCGCCGTTTTTCAGCAAACCGGGCATTGCTCCCAATCGTTTTTGCAGTTCGCCCGCAAGGAGCAATCTGTCCAGCAGCCAACCCTCGGGCACGACTGCGCCCGGTGCGGTTTTCTTCAAATTTATGTCCGTATTTTTAGCCATAACTCCGCTTTTATCGCTCCTTTCGAATAAATATAATACAGTAATAATTTAACATATAAAATTGACAAAAGCAATAAAAAGAATTAAAATCCGAAAGAGGTATGACTATGAAATATGTTCTTGTTTTATGCGACGGTATGGCTGATTATCCCGTCCCCGAACTCGGCGGCGCGACGCCTTTGGAAACGGCGCGCACCCCTTATATGGATATGCTCGTAAAAACCGCGCAAATCGGTTTGGTAAAAACCGTACCCGACAGCTGCAAGCCCGGAAGCGACGTTGCAAATCTCGGCGCGCTCGGTTACGACGCGGAAAGCTGTTATACGGGAAGAAGCCCTTTGGAGGCATTGTCCATCGGCATCGATATGAAGGACGACGACGTCGCCGTGAGAACAAACACCGTTACGCTCAGCGATGACGAACCGTTTGAAAACAAAAAAATGGTCGATTATTCGGCAGGAGAAATTTCCACCGCCGAAGCGCGCGAACTCATCGAATACGTGCAGGAAAAGCTGGGCGACGACCGTTTCCGGTTTTATGCCGGAGTAAGTTATCGCCACTGTCTTATAGTTTCGCACGCAAAGCCCGCCGAAAGCCTCACTCCGCCGCACGATATTTCGGGCAAAGTCATAGGCGATTATCTCCCCAAAGGCGCGCTCGGCGAAGAAATGAGCGCGTTGATAAAGAAGTCTTATGAATTGTTGAAAGACCACCCTGTCAACAAAAAACGGGTTTTATCAGGTAAAAACCCTGCAAACAGCATATGGTTTTGGGGAGAAGGCACAAAACCGATGCTTGAAAACTTCGAGCACCGCTACAATAAGTCGGGCGCGATGATTTCGGCTGTCGACCTGCTTAAAGGCATCGCAATAGGCAGCGAAATGACAAGCGTGGACGTTGAAGGAGCAACGGGTACTCTCAGCACCAATTTCGACGGAAAGGCCGAAGCCGCCATAAAAATGCTCGACGACGGAAAGGACTTTGCATTCATTCATCTCGAAGCGCCGGACGAATGCGGGCATCAGGGTGACGTTAAAGGAAAAATCAAGGCGATAGAGGTCATAGACCAAAAGATTATCGGCAAGATTTACGACACTCTCAAAGCCAAAGGCGAAGACTTCGCCATGCTGATTATGCCCGACCACTTCACGCCCGTTTCCATACTTACGCACTCTCGCGAACCCGTACCTTATCTTATGTTCAGCTCCAAACGCGAGCTCGGCTCGCACTCGGCATACAACGAAAAGACGGCGACGGAAAGCGGCGTTTACCACGAGCGTCCGTGGGAGTTGACGGAAGAATTCTTCGCGCTTTAATCCCTGCTATACGGTTTTAGCGGATTGCAGCCGAGAACTGACAAAAAACAAGTTAAAAGCCGTCCTTTCAGACGGCTTTTTCTTTGCTGTTATCACCGATATTCAGACGGCTGACTATTGAGCGAACGCGTAGTTTATCTCACTTCCGCGCGTTTTTCTTTCTTTGTTTTTCGCACTTGCGCTCCATTCTGTCCGCGGCAATTTCGTCCGCTCTCTTTTCCGCCCTGCGATATGTATGTTTGACGGCGTTTTGAGCCGCGGTAAGTTTCTGTTTTTGTCCGTCCACGTATCTGTGCATTTCGACTTTGAACTTTTTGGACACCGCGTTCAGCGTCACGGACAAAACTATGGACGCAATTTTAAGCGCGATTTGAACTACGGCTACTATAAATGAAATTATAAACACCGCAAATTCGCCTGCCTGCATATCGCCTGCCGCGTACATTGCGGTCATAGACACCACTGTAAGTCCGAAATATGTGAGCGTAACCACTCCCTTAAACAGCTTCAACGCCCATCCGTAAAGACGAATTGTGCGCTTCCCTCTGCGTGCGTTAACGCGATATCTGATTACGAGCGCGACCAAAACAACAACATACACGCACAATAACGCTATCAAAACAAAGCCCGCGACCGCGTTTACCCATCTGTTGGCAAGGATAAAACAGGTGGAGCCTATCGCATATAAATTGCCTATAATCGAAAAGAAAAAGCTGAGTTTATCGACAAATTCTTTGCGTTGTTTCGTTTCCTCGATTTCCCCTTCCTCGGGCAAGAAATCCTTTTCTCTTTCGCTATCGTTATCAACAGTCGTTGCGACGTCTGCGCCGTCTTTGCCGCCGCGTTTACGTCCGCCCGCGCCGTCGCCTTTTACGCCTTTGCCGTCTGAACCCGCACTCTCTTTTCTGTGATTTTCGACGCGATTTTTCTTATGTCGCCGTCTGCGCGCGCCGTCGTTTTGTCGTGTATCCGTCGGACCGAGCTTCGTATCTCTGCCGCCCGCTTCGTCGTCGTTTCTTTCTTCCGCAACGCCGCCGTCAATCTGATTTTCGGCGTCGGGACTTGATTTCCGAGCGTCGTTTAAGGCAATTTCGCGATATACCCCGTCGCAATCGCGCTCCGTATCGACAACCTGCGAGTATGCGCCGTCCTCCCCGTCAAAAGACGGAGTTTCGGAGTGTTTTTGCTTATACCTTTCAATAATTCCTTTCAGACTTAAATCTCGCATACGGCATAAAACAAAAATGCCCTTGCGGGCATCTCTGTAATGCGTTTAATTTAGTTGAGTTTGCCCTCTGCAAACTTTTTCAAGAACTCGGTCGAAGCGTCGACAGCCGCTCTTTCCGCCTTGCCGTTCCAATTCAGGGAATAGCAATGGTTTTTGAAGAAGCTCGTCGAGTGTATTTCCTCGTTGTACACGCCGAGTTTATTCAGCTTTTCAATGAGCATCTGACTCTGTCCCTTGCAGAAGAAATCCTTTTCCGCATAAATTACAAGGCTCTTGGGGAAGGTTTCGTCCACGAAGTTGTAAGGGGCGCAGATTTCTTTCCACTCGTAGCTGTCAAACTGTTGCAGATGAATGCCTGCGAAATCAAACAGAATTCTGTCCGTCAGTCTGAACGGCATCTTGCGGTTAAGCGCAATGCCTACTTCGTAAATACCGCAGTTGAGTATCGCCGCGCCGAATTTGAGGTTTGTGCTTACGCCGAGTTTGTTCTGAATGTCCTTATTGGTGGTCATACACGCGAGCATTGCGGAATAATAACCGCCCGCGGAGTCGCCCGATACCACCATTCTGTCGGTGTCGAGGCGCAGTCTTTCGGCGTTTTCTTCCACCCAGTTGAGTGCCGCCGCCAAATTTTTGAGCGCAGTCGGGAAAAGATATTCGGGAGAAAGCGCGTAGTTTACGTTGACCACGAAATAGCCTTTATCCGCCGCCCAGCGAGACATTGCCCGTCTGTAATGCTTGTCGCCCGCGACAAAGCCGCCGCCGTGTATATAAAAGAACACGGGGTATTTGCCGTCTTTCTTCTCTATGTGATAAGTATCCAGCTTACAGCAGTCCTCGTATTGCTTGTCGTAAACGATGTCGGTTTCGACGACTATATTTCTGTCTTCGAATCTTGTGCACTTGCGTTTGTTCTGCGAGCCGTCGAACAACTTATCGATGGCAACAAATAAGAATTTGGGTAAAGTCATAATAAGTCCGCCTTTCTTTTGTATTATCAATATATTAACATAAAGTCCCGATTATCGCAAGAAATATTTGCGCGCATTGCATATACAACGCGCGCCGCACATGCGCGCGCGTTCCGCCTGTGCGCATACGCTCGAAATTCGCGTAGAATTCGCGAGTTCCGCGCTGAACGCGAAAGCAAGTTTTTCCTCTGTTTTCCATATGAAAAGACTTCGCTTTCGCGAAGCCTTTTCTAAGGAAGGGAATTTATGTGCGGCTTGCGCCGCAGCAGAAAACATTTCTATTTTCCGTTTGGCTTTATCGTGCGCTCCGACGGCCGCTGTTATTTGAGCCTGTACTCGTTGAGCGCGATAAACTCGTCTATGTTGGCAATTAGTATGTCGAAGAACCTTTCGACGATTGCCTTGTCGTCCTCGTTGCCTCGTATCGCGATTGTCATCGTGATTTCTCCGCACATCGAGGTCAAAGCGAGCTGCATATAAGGTTTGTATTTTACGCCGCCCGTCATCCAGCCGTCCACTGCGTTGCTGTCGCCGAGTTTCAACGCCTTGTCGTCGAGCACTCCTATGTTGCTCATACCGATAAGCGGATTGAGATAACCGATTTTTATTGCCGTTTCGCTTATGATGTACGGGAATATCGCATAGGCGAGTTTGAGCAGAGGAAGACTGTACAGTCCCATATATTTATCCTGCTTGCTCTTATTTACGCTCTTTACGACTTCAAGAAGGGTATCGTTTATCGTATCGCCCTTTTTGTCGACGTTTACCACCATAAACCCGGTATGGTTGGTAAGTCCCGTACTTGCGCCGCCCTGCTCGATGTGTCTTCTCAAATCCACCATACAGGGTATCGCGAGCGATTCGCTGTCCTTGAACATACCTATCTCATACAGCGAACGGATATAAAACGCAAGCATAAGATCGTTTACGGTGACGTCCATCGTCTTTCCGATTGCGCGGAATTTCGAAAAACGGTCGGCAGAGATTTTGCGCTTGTTTATCATCGTATAATCTCCGTCTTTCGGCTTGGTCAAGGGGAAGTGGTGCTCGTCCTTGACTGCGCTTATGTTCTTATAAAGACCTTTTGCGACCTTTGCTTCCTCGGGCGTGAGTTTGGAGTACACGGCGTCGTAACTGCGGCTGCCCTGCTTGATGTCCAAACCTCTTTCGCCGCGCAAAAGCTTGTTATAGTTTTCGGCAAGCTTCCGCATAAAATATTTGAAGTCGCCGCCGTCCATACACATATGATTTACGAGCATACAAAGCGCGTACTTTTCGCCCTTTTTGAACACCGCAAACCTGTATTGCACGTTGCTCTCGACGGGTATGCATTGGCACAGGAACTCGTCCGCGTCTTTTTCGAGGTCGTCGGAATCCCTTACGGTGAGAATATCGCTCATCGAATAGTCTTCCACCGTCCAGTACGGCTCAACCACGTTGCCGTGGAAACTGCTGTGCAAAATCGGAGCTCTCTCCGTCATAAATATCAATGCCTGTTTGAGTATATCCACGTCAATCGGGGCGTCGTAATATATCACGCAGTGCACCATTCTGTCGTAGAAGTTGCGGAACAGATATTGCATCTTGTCCCATATTTCCGCTCTTAATACTTTTTCCATAATCTATACTTTATATATACCATTCGGTTTGATAATCATTCGATTAGTCTTTCCACATCGTGTAATAGTCTTCGTCTTTAACCGCGTATTTTTCCTCGTGGCTGACCTTTTCTTCCGCTTTTTTGCGGCTGTTGTATCTGGCTATGAGCACGATTATTTCCACTACTATTCCGAGTACGCCCAGCAAGCACAGCAACCAGCCCGGATGCCACGGCATAAGACCGGTGATGCCGAGTATTACATACAGCAATACGCAGAACACTTCCATAAAGACGCCGAGTTCGATGAAGCGCAGTTTATTGCCCGAGAACATTGCGATGAATGTGTCGAGAGCAAGCATAACTATTACCATTACGAGGAATACGAACCAGCTGTAAGGCAAAGCGAACAGTATCTGCAATAACAGGAATACGAATACGCTGACCAACACTATACTGACCGCGATACACGCTCTCGCGATAAGCACCTTTTCTTTCGCAAACGCTTTAACGGAGATGAACAACGCCGCGCCTACTATGCCCGCGAATACGCCGCCTACCATAATCAGCCAGGTCTTGCCCCAGGCGTTGCCGAGTGCGAAGCTCGTCACCAGATATGCGCAAGTCAAAAGCGCGATTGCGCCTATTACAAGGGCTATAATCAAAGTAGATTTTCTTATCCCGCCCTTTTTCTCTCTGGCGTTGTTGTTTTCGAAAGCAACCAGCTTGCTTCTCAAATCGCCGAGTTCGTCGATGACCATATCGTAAATAAGTTCATCGTCGGTTATGCCTTTGATGCGCAGCTCCTGAGCGCGCGCCATCATCTGTTCCAACATTTGTTGACGATATTCCATCGCCGCGAGCGTGGGAGATATTGCTCTGAACTCCCTCTCCAAAAATCTCTTGAATCTTTCTTTCATTTCTGTCCTTTCCTTAATTTTGTTATCTATGTAAAAGAGCCTTGCCCTTGTGTTTACATATATAAAACGCGCATAAGTCAAAAAGGTTACACAATTTCCGAATTTTCTTTAACGTTTCCGTTATACCGATAAATCTTGCGATAACCGGACGACTATGCATTTCGTTCGCTCGCAAAATATCCGCCCGATTTACGGCGAACTCTAAACGCGGCAAATCCCAAAAAGTTTTCAATGGACTTTTTATATGATTACTATATAATATAGATATGAATATATATCAAATTGTATTGACGTGTGTAATAGCATTTATGTCCGTGCTGAGTTTTGCGCTTATGGGCGTCGATAAACGCAAAGCCATAGCAGGAAAGCGGCGTATAAGCGAAAAGGCGTTGTTTGCGGCGGCAATTCTTATGGGAGCGATTGGCGGCACATTGGGTATGCTTGTCTTCCGTCACAAAACCAAACATTGGTATTTTGCCGTATTTTTCCCCGTGCTTGCCGTTCTCTACGTTTTAATTCTCGCCCTCGGCACGTATTATCTCTCTTTTATTTGAACGCAGAGAATTTATCAACGCATAACGTCAATAATATTTAGTAAAATTGCTTGACAAAAAAACGGCTATATCTTATTATTATCAAGCATCATTCCGTCGCGGGGTAGAGCAGTTGGTAGCTCGTCGGGCTCATAACCCGGAGGTCGTTGGTTCAAATCCTTCCCCCGCAACCACTAACGAAAAGAGGGTTTGCGGATTGCGAAACCCTCTTTTTCTTTCAAACATCGTCTGTGCGCGCAAAGCATTTTCGCACGCTCGGCAATGTGGCGGCGTAGCTTAGTTGGTTATAGCGGCCGGTTCATACCCGGCAGGTCGTTGGTTCGAATCCGACCGCCGCTACCACGCAAACAATGAGAGGAAACTCTCGGGCGCAAGCCCAAATAAATGCCATTACGGCGGAAAACGGCTCCATGGTCAAGTGGTTAAGACATCGCCCTTTCACGGCGGTAACCCGAGTTCGAACCTCGGTGGAGTCACCACAAAAACCGCTTGTTTACAAGCGGTTTTACATTCGGAGGCTTAGCTCAGTTGGTTAGAGCACTTGCCTTACAAGCAAGGGGTCATAGGTTCGAGTCCCATAGCCTCCACCAATAACGACCTAAATCGAAATGCTATTCGATTTAGGTCGCTTCATTTTTATTCAAATTGGAGTGGCAAATGATAAAATTAGTCGATATTCTTGGCATAAAAGCAGAAGATTTTTCAAAATACAAAATTCATTTTGCGACAGGGGCAACTAATAAAAAAGAACCGTACAGTAAGTTTTTAATAAATGAATTTGAGGAGTGGCAAGCTAACCAAACAAATAAAAATTTTAACCGTGAATATGTTATTTCTTTAATCTATTATGAGAAGAATATCTGGCTTTTCGGTGGAGTCTATAAGGTTCTTAACCAAAATCCGCTTGCTGTATCATATAATAGCGGTTGGCATGGCTGGCATTATGATTTGTCTTTAATTGATAATCAAGAAGATTTGATTGGTAGAGCGTTTGTATATTTCAAAAAAGAATTCCGTGCATCATATCCC
>DBFJGL010000023.1:0-31099 GCA_048394785.1 Christensenellales bacterium
GCCATATAATGTAATGGTATTATGTGAGCGTAGTCGGGAGGACAAACCAAACGGCTCACTGAAATGCTCATAATTTTCCCCCTTATCATAGCAAAGAGCTTTGAGGCGCAAGCCTCGGAGCTCTTTGCCATTTCAGCGGCATTTTACAGACGTTGCGGCAGGCATAAGCAGAATTTATAATCGAATAGGAATTGGGGTTCGGCTGTTGGTTTTTATCGATGTGTTTTTGAGTTTTGCGCTCGCTTAATCGACTTGTAAAATCTTAGGAAAATGCACGGTTGCGGAAAGCGTGCATGCGGTAAAAAGTTGTTTCGAATTGCAAAATCGCATATCGTTTGCGGCGCAAGTTTTCGGCGACGGCACGTTTTCAACAAAATAGTATTTAATTCGACTTTATCGACGAATAGCAGACAATCACCGCATAAGGTTCGATTGCATAATATGACGTATGCGTTATTTCGGAACGGACGGTATCAGAGGCAAAGCCGAAGAAATTATAAACAGCGGCATAGCGGAAAAGCTGGGGCTTGCGCTTGCCGGGTGCGGCGAAAAAATTCTCATCGGCAGAGACGTCAGAGAGCATTCTCCCTTGATTGAAAAGCAGTTGGTGAGAGGATTGCTCGACGGCGGAGCAAAAGTGTTGTTGGCGGGGGAAGTTCCCACCCCTGTGCTGTCTTTTACCGCGGCGCGCGAAAATGCGGATTTTGCGGTTATGATTACGGCGTCTCACAATCCTCCCGAATATAACGGGTTAAAAGTTTTCGGAGAATGCGGAAAAAAGTTATCGCCCGAAGACGAAAAACTGATTGACAACGCGCTGTCCCGATTGGTGCACGGCGCGGAGCTGGCGTGCGATTGGGCGGAGGACTTGAAGAAAAGCGTTGCTCCGTACCATAAGGACTCGTTTTCCGCCGTCAAGTGCGGTGAGGTGCAGCCTCTTTTCGGAGTGGAAAGAGAATATAAAAGATACGTTATGAGTCTGTTCCCGTCAATGACAGGGTTCAAAGTAAAGCTTGATTGCGCAAACGGCTGTTATTCAGGGCTCGCCGCCGAAATAATGAGTGAACTCGGCGCGCAGGTAAGCGCGGTGAACGACGCCCGCGACGGAAAACACGTCAACGAAAACTGCGGTTCGGTCAATATAAAGAATTTTATTACTCAAGTCGAGCGCGACGAAATGGGGTTTGCTTTTGACGGCGACGGCGACAGAGTGCTTGCCGTTGTTGACGGCAAGATATACGACGGCGACGCTATATTGCTTTCCGTTTCGATGCTTTATAAATTGCGCGGCAAACTGAAAAACAGGTTTATCGTCGGAACTGTGCTCACAAACTCGCGTTTACAGCGCGAACTTGCCTGGCAAGGGGCGGCGTTGCTTAGGACGGGAGTGGGCGACAAATATGTGCTCGACGCGCTGATTGAGCAGAATTGCGTGCTCGGCGGCGAGAAAAGCGGACATATCATAATGCTCGATAAATCAGCCACGGGCGACGGACTTCTCACCGCACTGACGTTGATGGAGGCGAAAAAAACGATGGGCAGTTTGCCAAAGTTCAGTCCCTACCCTATGCGCGAATTCAATTTTCCGAGTCAAAATCCAAAAGCCGAGGCGGCGAGCGCACTCTTTCAGGCAAAAGTCAAAGAGGCGGAAATGTTGGTCGGAGGCAGGGGAAGGATAATCGCGCGTCCGAGCGGAACCGAGCCCGTCATAAGAGTTGCGGCGGAGTATTTTTCAAAAAATCACGGTGAAATATTCGAAAAAATATACAATATTTTCGCACCTCGCGAGTAAGACGCCCGAATAATGCTCATTCTCAAATGGCGGGAGCAGCCGAATATATCAAAATATACGGGCGCACGCGAACGCGCGCACATAGAGAATAATAACGGGTTTAATGAAAAACGCCGCGAAAGCGGCGTTATGCTTAGTCGAAAGTCGTTAATGTTATTTACGCTTTTTCTTTACTGTTGTCGTGCGCCGTACAAAGCGGGTTGTAGACGTTGCGGTTTCGTCGGCAGGCAGAGAAACTTCGTCCTTGGTGCACAGCGACGTCATCTCGTTGCAGAACGCGTTGGTCAAAGTTTCGCCCGTGTTCTTTTTGGTGAGAATGCTGAAAGACAAGTTCTCGGTGTGCGGAACGAGCATCGTGAATTCTTTTACGAAATCGTCCGTTTCAAGTCCCTCGAACCCCGTTTCGAGTACGGTTGCGTACTTGTTGTCGGCGTCCGCGGTTTGAGTGATTATCGTGAATTTTTCAAGCGGAGTTATTTTTGTGCCCGACAAAATCGCGGTGCGCAACGCGAGTACGTCATAACCGAGTTTTTCCATTGAAGGAGTATCGCGCAGAATGTCGGCTCGGATTTGCTGCCACTGAGAGATTTTGTAAGACTCCGAAATCAGCCATTTGATCACGTTGCCGGGCAGATTTCTCAAATTGTTGAACATATACCAGAACGGTCCGATGGGGAACGAACTGTCTTCGAGTCCTTTGTAAATGATGTTGAGTTTGTATGCCGCGTCGGGATAGACCTTGACGGAAACTTTGAAACCGGAGTGGTCGTCGTTTTCTTTAATTATGAGAATTGTTTTGGACTTGTATTTGTAAACCCAATTCAAAGTGCCTCTTTTCTTTATGCAATATACGCCTTCGAGTCCTGCGACATAGTCGATGACTTCTTGCATGGAGAGCGTTTTCTCTTTGTGCGGCATCAAAATGAGGTTTGCGAAATCGCTGTTGCCTACCATATTCATTTTGATTATGTCCATATCCGACGCGCCGAATTCTTCGAGAGTGAGCACGGCTTCGGAATATTTTTTCACAACCGTATAAACTTCGCCGTCGCGCAGGCGTACGGAGCCGTAATAATTGGTGTTTACCGAGCCGGGAAGTATATTTTCGTCCTGTTCGAGGGGCTGAATGTTATCGTCGGTGGAGAGATATTGCATAAGAACGGAAGCGTTGTCGTTGGAAAGCGCGACGACCGGAGCCGTTTCGCCCGTTTCCTCTTTTTTCTTATCGTATTTTTTTGCTCCGCGCGGAGAAACGAGGAAGTATATGAGCGCGGTAATCACGGACAGGACGACGAAAATAAGGTCGAACAAGATGAACATCATATAGTCGTCAATCGCCGACAGAATGAAATTGCTGGTGATGTCTTTTTGATATAAACCGAGGATTTGAGATTTTGCGACGGGCGCGGATATTCCCTCCAACCTCACGGTATCTCCGGAGACTTCCTGCACCGTTTTTACGTCCACGGCGGGCTTGCCGCTTTTATCGATGAAAACAACGCCGACTTTATCCCCTGCGAGAATAAAGGAAGTTTCTTTTATGACCGCGCCTTTATCCTGTTTTACGCCCGTTGAGTAGTCGGTGACCACTACGCTGTAAACGCCGTTGCAGTAAAACAGTCCTCCGCGGTCGCGCGCCGTCGAGAGAAAGAATATCGAAACCAAACTTATCACAAACGCCGCCACGACGCACAGTATCATTATGTTTCGCATTATTTTGGCAATGACGGGGTCTTTAAGACCGAATGCCACTGCGAGTTTATCGGACTCTTTTTTTTGAGATTTGCTTTTTTTGTCAGCCATAAACGTAGCGCCCTATATGTCTTTATATAATTAAACATTATATGAAAAAAAATTGTTTGTCAATATATACCCCAAAATTGAAAGTTGCGCGAAGTCTTTTTTCGCATATTTTCAATCGGAAAACAACGAAAAAATATGCCGTAGCGGGCGAAGTGCCGTATTGCAATATGATTTTGCGTGTGATATAATCGAAGTAAACATAAGCGGGGAGTAGATAATTGCAGAAGTACACCTATAAAGCGGTTGACGCCGCGGGAAAGTTCGTCAAAGGAACGCTGCTTGCGCCGGACGACAAGACATTCAGAAATCTGCTTCGCGAGCAAGAGCTGAGTTGTTATAATTACCGTATAGTCAACAAGGTAAAACAGACAAAATATAAACCGCTTAAAATTGCGGAACTTATTGCTTTCAGCAGGCAATTATCTTCAATGTTGTCCGCGGGACTCGACCTCAGTATGAGTCTGAAAATGCTGTATGAGCGCACAGAAAACAGCAAGAAACGTCTTAAAATCGTGCTTGCCGCCCTCTTTGAGGAAATTCAGAAGGGAGAATCTTTGGCGTCCGCGATGCAGGGTATGGACAACACGTTTCCGTCTCTTTACATAAGCATGGTAAAATCGGGCGAGATGAACGGCAAAATCGACGAGTCGCTCGTTACGCTTGCAGATTATTTCGAAAAGGAAAACAAGCAGAGAAATCAGATAAAAAGCGCGATGAGTTATCCGATTATTCTGATAGTCATCTGCGTATTGGTCGTCATACTGATGTCGGTTGTCGTGCTTCCGCGAATGGTGGGTATGATGCCCGAGGGGCAGAAACTGCCCGTGCCCACGATGATATTGATGGGCTTGAAAGATTTTATAGTGGAGCAGTGGTTTATACTGCTTATAGTTATTGCGGTATTGGTGGTGGTGCTGCCGATAATAAAGCGCATTCCCGCGGTATCGCTTTTTACGGGCAAACTTGCCACGCGCATTCCGATTATAGGAAAACTCAGAAAAATGCTTTACACCGCGACGTTTGCGCGGTCGCTGTCCACGCTGTACGCGACGGGCATACCTCTGCTTGACGCCATTGCGATGGGCGCGGAAATTCTCAACAACAAGTTTATCGAAATGCAAATACGCGAAGCCGTAATTTCCATAAGGAAAGGAAGCTCCATTGCCGAGGCGTTTTCCATTGTCACGTCGTTTGACCCGATGCTTATGACTATGATATTCGTAGGCGAACAGTCGGGCACGCTGGACGACATTCTCATTCAAACGGCAGGCTATTTCGAAGAAGAAGCGCAGAGCGCGTTAAAGCGTCTTATCGGTATGATTTCGCCGATAATGCTTATGTTTATGGCGGTTGTCGTTGGTTTTGTACTCATTGCCATTATGATGCCGATGCTCACGCTTTATCAATCCATCGGCTGATACAAGGAGGGAAAAATGTACATTTTGCACATCAGCGGCGACACGGTGAAGATTTTGGAGGGGACGTTTACCCGACGCAGGATTGTTATAAACAGTCTTTATTCTTCCGCCATGCCCAGCGAATATCTCGATATTCCCGAAGAAAAAGGTTACGAGAAGCTCGAAGCCGTCGTCACCAACGGGCTCAGGGACCTCGGCGAGGATTTCAAAAACAAAAAGCTCAGAATAGTGCTCGATAACATAAACATTCCCTTTAAGGAAATGATTGTGCCCACGCTTGACAGGAAGAAAACCATAGAGCTTATTAAAAACGAGATTTTCAACGACGAAAAACTCGCGGGCGGCAATACGGTAGATTATATAGAGTTGGAGAAGAAAGTGGGCGGCGCAAAGCAATCGCGCATTATGGTGACGTATGTGGACAACGTCATTCTTGCGGATATGCAGAAGCTGAGTAAAAATCTTATGTTCAAACTTATGTCCGTGGACGTCGGGCAGAACTGCACGGCGAAAATGCTGAGATATACTTCCGCGTCGTTGCCTCAGACGTACGTGTTTGCCGAGATGCGCGACAGCGTGGTGATGATAAGTCTTGTGATTGACGGCGTGTTCAAATACAGTATGTCGAAAAGCATAATTTCTATGGATTCTATGCGGTTCAAGAGCGAAAGGATTTATTTCGTAAACGATATAACGAACACGCTGCGCGGAGCGATGGAACTGTTCAGAAAACTCTATCCCGACCTTAACTGCAATCATATCGTGGTTGCGGGAAGCGCGGAAAAGTTCGACCTTATGAGAAAACCCGTCGCCGAAAAACTCGGAGTCACCGTGCAGAACATCGGCGTGCCGGAAAACATCGACAGTATAGGCGACGAGGAATACAACGAATTTTTCTGTACTATCGGCGGACTTATCAGGGAGGCGTAATATGTTGAGAAAAGATATAAATCTGCTTTACAGTTTCGCGCAATCGGGGAAAAAGAAGAATTCTTCCAATATGCTTATTGTCATAATATCCGCGGTGGTGCTGATTGTAGGTCTTATGACTTTCCTATTCGTCAACGCGAAAATGAACGTGGCGAAAAACAAGGAGATTTTGAGCGACCTCGAACAAAAGTTGGAACAGACGGACCGTCTTTCGCAGCTTCAAGCGCAGTATAACGAATTGAAGTCGGCGTACGAAACCGCTATTGCGGAAGTCATAGCGGAGGTTGCGCCGGGACAGTTTACCGACGATGCGGGCAAAATCAGCGCGAAACTCATAGACGTGCTTATGCCGACGGCGGCGGACGGAAGCATATACTTTGCGGTTGAAATAGGAAGCATAAGCATTGCCGGAAATATGATAAATATAGAGTGTGCCGTGTCCGACTATATAACCGCGTGGGATTTTACCGATTATCTTGCGGGCAACGTGCTCGCGGATGCAAAATACGAGGAACTTGCAGGCGAGATTGTGAAGAATAAACTCAGATTTTCCGCGGTAGAAGAAAATTATCCGGGCTTGCCGCAAAAGCCTGCCGACGGCGAGACGGGCGGCAGTATCGATTTCGTTTTGAAATTTACGGTTGATTGGGAGGAGTTCGCAGAATGACGCTTACAAACAAAGATAAAATATTGCTGGGACTGCTTGCCGTCATACTTTTTGTCGGTATGATGTACGTTTACGGCATTATGCCCACAAACGACGAGGTAAAGAAACTCGAAGCACAGGTACAGACGAAACAAGACGAACTGCGCGATTTGCAGATGCAGATAGCGAGCATCAATATTTCCGCCGTAAATAAAGAATACGACAAACTGCTGGATTATTACTACACGACGGACAAGGGCGAGCTTGCGGACAAAATAGGAATAATAGCCGTTAACAGAATGATTATCGAAATGTTGGACGCGCACAACATCGAGGGTTATACCACGGCGGGTTGGAAGATAAGCGAGGACAGATTTACTTCTTCGTACGGCGATTATAAAGCCGATTATTTCGTTGCTTCGGCAAACTGCCCGACCACGTTTACCGTTCAGGACTGCAATGATTTGTATGCGTTTATCGATACTGTCAACGCAAACAAATTTTTCAAAATGGATTCTTTGAGCATAGCGTATGAAGAGAACGAGGTTGAAGGGCAGCCGCCTACTGCGGAAGGCTCGTTTGTGTTGCTGTACTATATGCGCGCCAAGCAAGGACAGGCGGAAGTGCCCGCATTGCTGCCCGCTGTGGAAAACGTGTCGGCTGACGGTGCAAAGGTACAATTCGGCGCGGTGACCGACGCCGAGAAATATGAGTTTTATATCATAACCGAGACGGACGGAGAAAGGGCGTACAAGCTGATTGAAAACGTCGAATTGAAAGCGTCTGGACAGGACGGATTGGAAAAGACTTTTACCGCGACAATGCTCGGGGGAAAAGGAACTTATAAAATCGGCGTCCGCGCCGTAGGCGACAAAATCAAAGGGTATTTCAAATCTATGCTCGACGATACGATGACGGCAGTGGAAATTACCGTCTGATGCGCAAAACAACGGTTTATATGAGCAAAAAGCAAACGATAAATGCCGTTTGCAAAAGTCATAACAAAATAGCGGGATAAAAATATGGATGGCAAGCGCAGGTTAAAGAGGAACCCCAAGAGGGGCGCGTCGCTTGCGATGGTGCTTGTGTCGATGACGATACTTGTCATAATGGGCACGCTGTTTACGACCATCGCCATGCGTTCCTATACTTATTCCTATGCCAAGCTTTGCAAACAACAGGCGTATTATACGGCTGTATCCAGCATAAACGGACTTTATAAAATCATAGAAGAAGATAAGGTAGTTTTGTCATCTTTGCTTGCCGACTTGCACAAAGAATACGAGAAACAGGAAGATGAAACCGAAGGAGAGGTAGACCCGACGACGGTCAGCATCGATATCGGTTCTACGGGCGGCACCGCAAGCGGCGTTGCAGGTTATGTACCCAACGGATTTTTTGACACTTATATGGGCGAATGCGACCTTAAAGTACGCTACGCCAACGCCGAAATGAACGAAATAAGCCTCGAAGCCCACGCAAAGTATAAGGGATACGTCGGCACCGCAAGGGCGAAAGTGGCAAGGACGAACGAAGCGGCATCGGAACTTAAAAAGATTTTTGACAATACGTTCTGCCTGCAATCTCCGATAACCACTATGGTTACGTCGGAGGTGAACGGCGACATTTACATTTCGCAACCGACGGCTGAATATTACTATGAAAACGACATTCTTGTCCAAAGCGGAGAGAAGGGTTCATATAACAAAGTGCTTGCTTCGCTCAAAGAAACGGGAATGTACGGCGGATATTCGGCGCTGCCGGGACAGTATCTCAGAAACGGCGACGGAACAATCATATCCGACAACAGCGTTGCAGGTCAGTACAACAAAGTGTTGAAGGAAGAAGTTTACGGCAAGGTGCAGGCAAGTTCTGAGGACAGCACGCAAGTCGGGCACACAAAACCGATCGACGTCGACAATAAGCCTATGCAAGACGGCTATTACAACGATTGGGTTGAGTTTTATATGTTTTCGCGCAACGGGGGCGGAAGAACTGCGATAGACGGCAATCTTTACGCGCATTCGCGCGTTCTCATAGGCTTGATAGACAAGGATAAAAATAATAAACAATATATTCAAACCTGGGACGATACTCAAAAGAGGAGAGTATTTCCCGTGGGGGCGAGCCAATACGGATACGCGCAGGGCAGCTATTATCCCGAGGGCGGAATAGACGATAAATACGAACACGGGTTTTCAACCGAAGTGTTTTTTGACCACGAAAACACAAAAGTTTTGAAACCTCAGGACTCCAAGTTCCGCATAAACGGAAATATGTACCTCTGGGAAACGGCGAGAATAGAGAACTTGGACAGCACGCAGACCGAGAATGCCTTTGCAGGCATCAAAAACAACATCTATGCGATGAAAGATTTATACATAGACGGTTTTTACATTACGGGGTGGGACGGCGTAAGTCTTCAACATATGGTTAGGTCGCGACAAGTATCCGTTTACGGCGACGTGGTTGTGCAGGGCAACGCATATATATCGGGCGCGGACATTTACGGCGACGTTTACTGTTACGGCGACGAACTTACGATGGCTGACGTAAATGTGTACGGCAACGTATATTTTGCGGGCGATAAGTTTACCGCCGACCATGTCACGATAGGCAACGGAAGTCTTACCGTCAACTATAACAACGACGCTGTCACGCACGACCTCGACGGCGGAAATCTCGTAATACGGGGCGGAGGAAACAACACATCATACGATAGTTTTTCATCGGGCGGTTTCGGAACGTCTGCTGACGTGGGAAACAACGGCAGTCAACAGTGGGGAGCGGTGCTTACCAACTGCAACGTTTACGGAACATTGTGGTCGGGAGTCAACACGCATATCGTTTGCGCCAAGTGGAATAAAGAAATGGACGTAGGCACGGGCATATACGGCAATATTTTCGTGGACGCATATCTGTTTATTGACCTTACGAGCGCATATGCGGGAGGATACAAAGCCAATTGGAACGGAAGTATCGAAGACGATAGCTTTGCGGCGAGATGGAATTGTTTTGAAAGAGAATCGGACAGTCAGCTTATTTACGCCCAGAAGTTTCAATTGACAACCAATCAAGATAGAATATATTGGCCGCTGCATATAGATGTTAATGAACTCGGCACCTTACTGGTTGGCAGCGGGCAGTTTTATATCGACGGTAATGAATCCGGAACAGACGAAGACGGCACAATGTCCGTAGAAATATATAATTTATTTACATTGTCCAACGGAAAATGTTGGGATACGCACGTTGCAGTAGGCAACCAAAAGCCGAACGGAAATTATTATGCCAACACCGACGAAAAAACGATATCAAGCGTACTGAACGGATATTCGGGAGGCGGCGGCACCGCTATAAGCACCGCAATGCAGTCCTGCTACAACAAGGTGATTTCGGAGTTTGCGAATCTTAAAAAATCGTCTGCCGACGAGTATAAGGATAAAGTTTTTGACAACAACGAAACGTGGGCGAACAAGGTAATCAAACTTCGCAATTGGAGCGCGCCTAAGTACAGCGAGGACGAAGAAGACATTTCGGCAGGGAAGGCGGTATTTTATCACGGCGGCGAAAAAGGGTTCGGCAACGACGACGTTACGCAAGGCGCGTTGTCGGGCGCAATCGATGCGTTTATAGCGTATCTCAATCAACATCCCGAAGCGGGGGCGATAACGGGAGCTCCGTCGGGCGGCAGTTACACGTTGACAATAAAACAGAGCGTATGCTTTAACGGAAAAGCCGATTTTACCGCGTTTGACAGAGTTGTTTTTGACAGTACGGAAGGGAATATTCACGTAAAATTCAAGCAAGGAGCGGTATTCGGCGACTCGGGCGCGCAGACGTTCGAGCAAGGCTCAGACGTGGTTTTACGCGGCGGACATATGACTTTCTGGTACCTTTACGAGGACGGCGCATACGATATGAACGCGCCGACGCTTGACGTAAAGCAGTACACCAATCTCGGCAGAATAGAAGTGCAGAGCGGCGGCTACAACGCGGACGGTCTGTATATCATTTCCAACGACGACGCGCTTATCAAGTTCGGCAAAGAGGTGTGCGTCAACGGCTTTATTTACGCGCCGAAAAGCCACGTTTTCATCGAACCGGGAACGACGGGCGTAAGAAACACTCTCAACGGCTGTATGGCGATTGAAAGTTATATTATGCTTACCACCGCGGACATAAACGATTCGTGGTGGAACGCGATAGAAGACTGGTGGAACAATCTTTGGTGGCAGAGCAACGGAATTGTGGACGCCACAATCGAGCAATACAAAGACTGCGTATATACCTACGTCATGCCTCCGCTCATTATCGATTCGGGAATGCAGTACGGCGATACCGTAGGCGAGGTCGAAGACTTCGGTCAGGTCGTGTGGGAGTTTATGGGGTTCTATTGATGAAAACGGTATGGCGGAAAAGCCGAAGAAACTCCAAGTGGGGTTTCACGCTGATGGAAGCGGTGGTAAGCGTCGCGGTTTTTGCAATCGCGGCGGTGCTTTTTGCAACCATACTGTTTACGGCAACGAATATGGTAAATCTATCGCTCGTGTATGACCGCGACAGAGTTGCGCTGATGGAAGCCATAGAAACGGGTTCTCGAAGCGACATCGAAATAACCGTCAAAAACAAAGACGGGGAGGGGTATGAAACTTTCACGGTGAAGCTGAGCAACGACGCGAGCACTGTCAAATACGTTGACGGCGAATATTTTATATACACCGCGCCGTCGGGCAGACAGTATTGCATTTTCTTGGAAGGATAGGTAGTTAATTTTGCTGATTAGGAAGTTGAAAAACAAGAAAAGCGGATTTACGCTTGCGGAGCTGCTCGTCGCGATGGTGGTGATGAGCATACTTTCCATTTGCGTATTTCTGATAACTTCCTCGGCGAGCAAGACGTTTATGCGCGGAGAAACGATGATAGCGGCGGACGACGTAAAGGACATCGTGCTCGAATACATAAAACAGCATTTGGAAGACAAATCCAAGATGTGGCTTGTCGACGATATACGGACGTACGGCTCGCAGTATCTTAAAGAAGGCAACCTGTTGTTCGCGGCGGCTGACGGGCTCATTTACACGTTGGAAAGCGACGTGGACGGAGATATAAACCTTGGAGAAACGGGGACGGACAAGCAGGAATTCCCTGCGGCGGCGACGCCGCTTTTCCCCGATGAGAGGGGCGAAGACGGCACGTTGAAACCGAACTCGATTTACGGCGACTACCGCGTTAATATGACCTTCGAATCGCTGTATAACGCGACCACGGGCAAGCGGTATGCGCTGAGTATAACCGTTGTGGTATGGGACAAGAGGACTGCCGGCGCGGACGGCGGATACGACGTCAAATCTTCGGGTACGGAAATAATCAGGCTTGTCAACATGGAGCGGTCGGGCAATCAGATACAGCCCGTCGCCACGGGACCTGCACGGTTTTGTTTTTATGCGTGAGGCGTCAATATGAATGCGGCGTTGGACATAACTTTATATATATTGAGCGCGCTTGCGGGACTTGTTTTCGGCAGTTTTCTCAACGTGGTTATTTATCGTCTGCCTCGCGGCGAATTTTTTTCAAACGCCCGTTCGTACTGTCCGAGATGTAAGGCGAAAATAAGGTTTTACGACAACATTCCGGTGTTTAGCTATATATTTTTGCGCGGTAAATGTCGGAATTGCGGAGAACGCATATCCGTACGCTATCCGCTTGTGGAGCTGCTCAACTGCGCGTTGTGGGTGGGGAATTACGCCGCGTTCGGAATGAGCGGCACAACCTTGATTTGGGACATAGCGGTATCCGTACTCGTGGTCGCGACGTTCATAGACCTCGATATTTGCGAAATTCCCGACAGCGGCGTGTTGCTGCTGTTGGTTCTCGGGCTGATAACTTTTGCGCCGTTCGGCGGAGTGACCTGGCAGGATAAACTCATCGGGTGCGTGTGCGTAAGCGTTCCTATGCTCGTCGTATTTTTCTTCGGCGGAATGGGCTTGGGCGACGTCAAGCTGTATTTTGTGCTGGGGCTTCTGCTCGGCTGGCAGAAAATTCTGATAGTGTTTTTGGTATCCGTGGTGACGGGCGCGGCGGCGGCTCTGATTTGGCTTGCGGCAAAACGGGCGAAAGGCAAGGATAAGGCATATATTGACGGTGATGTCGAGCAAAAGTACGATAAAATCGATATTGCCGAAAACGGCGGCGCGGAATGCGGCACGCCCGTGAACGGCGCGAAAAACGTATGCATATCTGATACCGACGGCGATATTTCGGGCGCGGACGGCGCAGACAAAACGATTGGCGCGGCAGACGGCGGCAACGCCGTTACTGCTTACGGCGCGCGCATAGCGGACGGCTGTGAAACTGCGTTTGCAGCTGACAAAGCATACCGCAACAGCGCAAAAAACGACGTTCTGACGGCGGATACGGGCAAAGAAAAAGAAGATTTTTCGCAAGAAGGGGAGCAGGACGGCGGGGAAGAAGACGGTCGCGGAAGATGGCACGCCATTCCGTTCGGACCGTTTATCGCAATCGGCACTCTGGTCGCTCTTTACGGTGGCGACGCGATAATCGGCATATACAGCCGATTTTTGGGAATATAGCTTTCGGCGGCTTGCAAAACCCCGTAAACAGTCAAAAAAACACCTCTCGCTTAAAGGTTGCGTATTGACACGGCGGTGAGGGAGGAGTATGATGTAAATAGGGAGGGCAACCTTGGACAATCACCTGATTTGGGAAATATTGCTCGCTAACGAGACCATCACCCACGAGCAATTAAGCGACGCTCTCCGGTGGCAACGCAGTCACCCCGACGAGGACGTCGGCAACATTTTGCTTTCGCGCGGCATAGTCAACGAGTCGCAACTTCTTGCCGCCTACGCGCAACGTTTGGACGTTTCGTTTGTGGAGAAAGATTTGGTGGTAAAAAGGCCGGAAGTGCTCAAACTCGTGCCCGAAAGTCTTGCCCGCCGATACGGCATAATGCCGCTGGACATTAACAACAACAAAATTCTCGTTGCCATATCCAACCCCGAGGATATGAGCGTCATTGAAGAAATCAAGCTGAGTTCGCGTATGGACGTTTCTTTCGTCCTGTCGCCGAGAGAGAACATAATCGGAGCGATTGAACGATATTATAAGAACGTCGAGCTGTTCTACCGAGAGGAACAGGCGGAAGTACAGACCGTCAATATAGTTTCGAGCGACACGGCGAAGAAGATGGACGAAATCGAGTCCAACGTCAACAATACGCCCGTCGTCAAATTGGTCAACAATCTCGTGCAGCAGGCGTACGTAAGACAGGTTTCCGATATTCACATCGAGCCGTTCGAGAACGACGTTATCGTGAGAATGCGTATAGACGGCGACTTGGTTGAGGTGATGAGACTTGCTCCGAGCGCGCTCAACAGCGTAATATCGCGCATAAAGATTTTGTCGGGAATGAACATCGCCGAGAAGCGAATACCGCAGGACGGACGTTTTGCATACTCCAATGACGAGTTCAAAGTGGATTTGCGTGTGTCAACCATACCCACCATATACGGCGAAAAGTGCGTTATGCGTTTGCTGAACACGGGAGGCGAAAATCTGCTTTCCTTCGAACAGCTCGGTATGACCAAAGAGAACGTCGCGCGGTTCGAGCATATGCTCAGCGCGCCCAACGGGATAATTCTTGTGACTGGTCCCACGGGTTCGGGTAAATCGACCACGCTTTACGCGGTGCTCAACAGGCTTCGCAAGCCGACGATAAACATCACCACCATAGAAGATCCTGTCGAAAAACAGATGTTCGGCATAAATCAGGTGCAGGTGAACACCAAAGCGGGAATGACGTTCGCAAACGGTCTGCGCTCTCTGTTGCGACAGGACCCCGACGTCATAATGATTGGCGAAATCCGCGATTACGAAACGGCGGAAATCGCGGTGCGCGCGTCAATCACGGGACACTTGGTGCTGTCCACCCTGCACACCAACGATTCGATTGCCACAATCGTGCGTCTTATCGATATGGGCGTTCCGCCTTATCTGGTGTCCGCATCCGTCAACGCAATCATCGCACAGCGGCTTGTCAAAAGACTCTGCCCGTACTGCAAACGCAAGCGCGCGTTGCGCGACACGGAAAGAGCATTGCTCGAAGACGACGAAATAAAGGACGTTTACGAGCCTGTCGGCTGCCCCGAATGCAATCATATGGGATACAGCGGACGAATTGCAATCTATGAAATCGTGGAACTTGACCACGAAATACGCAAGATGATTTCGACGGGAGCGTCCGTCGATGAAATTCGCAGGGTAGCCGCCGCAAACGGCGCGGAATTCCTCGCGGATAACCTGCGAGAACTTGTGCGCAAAGGCGTTACGAGTCTGGACGAATATAATCGCATAATCTATACCGTCAGCTGATCGGAGCTGAATATAAATGGTTTATAACTGCGCTAGCTTTTATAATAAAACAATTGGAGGAACATTATGAAACTCACAAACAGAACACACAAAAAGGGCTTTACGCTTGTAGAACTCATCGTTGTCATTGCTATCATAGGCGTGCTCGCCGCTATAGTAGTACCAACGACGCTTCACTTTGTCAATGAAGGCAAAATCCAAGCCGCGGAAGAAGACCTTACCCGCATTCACGGGGCGGTAAATACGGGCTTGACAACCGGTGCGGATATAACTCCCGCTAGCATCGTTACTATTCTTGCAAACGCAAGCATTACCGGAGCAGAAAACCAAGTCACGATAACTATTGCGGCGGACAAGATTACTTTCTCTGTTGAAGGTAGTGATAAGACAATGGAAATTAAGCTTCCCGCAGGTGCAGTCGTTACGGCGGGAACGGTTACGGTAGGCGATACAGTAGCAACTGCATAATCTATTTAGCGGTAACACAGATTAGAACATTCGCAAAACGAACAATTTGCTTACAGGCACAACCCACGGGAGTGGGTTGTGCTTGGGCATAGTCTGACGGAGATTTTATGCAAAGACGCGGACGGAAAAAGGGCTTTACGCTTGTTGAGCTGATTGTCGTTATTGCGATTATCGGCGTACTTGCCGCCATTGTCGTGCCCACGACTTTGCACTTTGTCAACGACGCAAAAATCGAGCAGGCGCAGGTCAACGGCAAACTTATTATCAAAACAATAGAAACCAACGTGCACAATATCGCCTGGGGCAGTTTCCCGGGAATGGGCGAGGAAGGCAGCGGTTTGCAAAAGGGCGTCCTTAACGGAGCGGCTGTCGCCGCCATTCTGCAAGCTTATATGAGCGGAGCAGAGGAGGGCACGCAGGTGAAAATCGCAGCCAATGCAACCGCCACCGCTTACGTGCTGTCCGTCATCTCTCCGCAGGAGATTGACGGCGCAAGAATTGTCACCGAAAAGGTTTTCGGCGCACAAGCGGAGGTTGCGTTCGTGCCGTGCACCGTGATTTATAACGGCAGCAGTTGGAGCGTTGCTTGATATGGGCAGTCTGCGGTTGAATTTCGGCAGGGGGACAGATGATTAAACGGAAATCGTCCAAAAAAGGATTTACGCTTGCGGAGTTGATTGTCGTTGTTGCGGTAATGGCAATTCTCGCCGCTATCGTCGTGCCCGTAACCCTGCACTATATCGACGAAACTCAAAGCGTCGCGGACACCGCCTATACGCAGGACGTAGCCACTTGGGCAGGCAGTTGCATTGTCGGTTTGCAGGAGAGAAGCCAACCCGTTACCGCGGCTTCCGTCAGAAATGAAATCAGCAAGCTTTACGCCAACGATTTTCCTTATGAAATAGGATATATACCGAGCGGTCAGATTGGCAGTATCAGCGCGCCCAACTTTTTGAACGTGCAGGAAGTTTCCGACGTCAACGGTACTTACGTCGCCATATACCTCGAAGGTACGACGCTGAGCGTCTATCTCGTCAAGGACGGCGCGGAAGATACCACGCAAAGAATAATGCGCGTTTTGCCGATGTAGTCCGTATCCGTTCGCTTGACTTATAACGGTATAAGCGGCATTGCGGTATTAAAGCGATTGCATATCACCGCCTTAAAGATAATAAAAAACGCTCCGAACACAGCCGCGAGCGTTTGAGTTACGGTCCGCCTCCGAGCGGATTTTGTTTTATACTGTTTCCGATTTGGCGCAAGTCGACGCCGCAATTTCCCGACCGTTTCCGACCGCCGCAAATATCCCGATTGTTTTGCCGCCGCGCGGGTTCACGCTCAATCGTGAAACACAGCGGAAATACCGTTGCGATTTAAGACAGATATTTGAGCGCGCTTTCCGCGGCAATCGCGCCGTCCGCGCAGGCGGTAACAACTTGGCGCAAGCTCTTTTCAATCACGTCGCCCGCGGCAAATACTCCGTCTATATTCGTGCGCATTTCACGGTCGGTTTTTATATATCCCGACGGCGTTTTTTCAAGCGGGTCAAAGCCGTCTGACTGCGGCGTATTGCCCACCGCAACAAACAATCCGTCAACCGAAAGAGATGTTAAAACGTCGGTTTTGACGTTTTTAAGCGTTATTTCGGTAAGTTTCGGGTTTCCTTTTAATTCCGTTACAACGGTATCCCATATGACTTCGACGCCCTCCGAAAGCACCTTGTCGCCGAGTATTTTAGTTGCGCGAAGTTCGTTTCTTCTGTGTATGAGATAAACTTTTTTCGCAAACTTTTTAAGGTATATCGCGTCTTCCGCCGCCGTGTTTCCGCCGCCTGCCACCGCCACGGTTTTATCCTTGAAAAACGCTCCGTCGCAAGTCGCGCAATAGGACACTCCCGAGCCGAGCAGGCGTTCTTCTCCGTCCAGACCGAGTTTTCTCGGACTTGCGCCCGTAGTCACAATCAAAGCTTTTGCGGCATAAGTCGCGCCCGACGCGGCGATAACCTTTTTTTCTTCGTTTTCCGCGATAATTTCCGTCGCTTCGTCAAAGATAAATTCCACGCCGAATTTTTCGCATTGTTTCATCATCGCATAGCACAATTCGAAGCCGCTTATGCTGTCTATTCCCGGATAATTTTCTATTTCGGGAGTGGTGGCGGCTTGTCCGCCCGTCGATGTCTTTTCCAGCACCGCTGCCTTGCGTCCGCCGCGCGCGGCGTATATTCCCGCGGCGAGTCCTGCGGGACCTCCGCCTATTATGATTACGTCGTACATCTCAACCTCCTGCGGTTATAAAAATAGTATATCCCGATTTCATCGGTTCAGTCAAGACGTGCTTCCGAACGGCGGCGATAATTTTAATATGTTTTTCACAAGCGGTTTCTGCTCGGAAAACGCTTTACAAAATGCTTTTATAACTCTATACTATTAAAATATAAATAGAGGTGAAGATATGAAATATACGGATATTGCAGACATACTCGCGTCCGGCGCGGATTATCTTGACAGCACCGTTACCGTCGCAGGCTGGGTGCGCACCGCGCGCGACAGCAAGACAATGGCGTTTTTGGCACTCAACGACGGTACGTCGCTTAAACATCTTCAAATCGTAGTGGATAAAAATTCTTTCAAGGGCGATTTGAGCGAGTGTCTTAAAAACGGCGCGGCGATAGAGGTTACGGGAAAAGCGGTAAAGGCGTTCAACGACGAGAACGGCTATGAATTAAACGCCGCGGATATTAAACTTTTGGGCGATTGCCCCTCCGATTATCCTCTGCAAAAGAAATATCATTCGATGGAGTTTTTGCGCACCATTCCGCATTTGAGAGTCAGGACAAACACTTTCAACGCAATGCTCCGCGTAAGAAGCAAAGTCAGTTTTGCCATACACCGTTTCTTTCAGGAGAACGGCTACACCTACGTGCATACGCCCATACTTACGGGCAGCGACTGCGAGGGCGCGGGTGAAATTTTCCGCGTGACCACCGAGGGATACCGCGAAGCGATGCAAGCCAAAGACGAGGAAGAGTATATCGCGCGCGATTTCTTCAAGAGAAAAGCGGGACTTACCGTCAGCGGACAGCTCGAAGGCGAAGTCGCGGCAATGGCGATGGGCAAGATTTATACGTTCGGACCTACTTTCCGCGCGGAAAACAGCAACACCCCACGTCACGCCGCCGAGTTTTGGCAGGTCGAGCCCGAGGTTGCGTTTGCAAAGCTTCCCGATATTATCGAGATTGCGGAAAGTATGATTAAGTATATTATCCGCGCCGTGCTTGACGAGTGCAAGAACGAGCTCGCGTTCTTTGAAAAGGCGTTTGAAAAGGGTTTGGTTGAAAAACTCGAAAAAGTCGCGTCAAGCGATTTTCAGGTGCTCGATTACACCGAAGCCATCGATATTCTCCAAAAGTCGGGCAAGGATTTCGGCTATCCCGTGGAGTGGGGGCTCGATTTGCAGACGGAGCACGAGAGATATATCACAGAGCAGGTTTTCAATAAACCCGTGTTCGTTATCAATTATCCCAAGAAGATAAAGTCCTTCTATATGAAGCAGAACGACGACGGAAAAACCGTTGCGGCAACCGATTTGCTCGTGCCCGGCGTCGGCGAAATCATCGGGTGCAGCGAACGCGAGGACAACCTCGAAAAACTCACTCAGGCTATGGTCGACAGAGGTATGGACCTTGACGACTATAAGGGGTATATGGATTTGAGAAAATACGGCACCGTGCCTCACAGCGGTTTCGGTCTCGGTTTGGAGAGAATACTGATGTACGTAACGGGCATAAACAATATCCGCGACGTACAGCTTTACGCCCGTACCGCAGGCGATTTGATGTGTTAAGGACGTGTTGGAGAAAAGATATGTATTCACTTAAAATTCCCGAGGGCTATGCCCCCAAGATGGACGTAAGAGAAACAGAAAAAGCAATCAAGTTCGTAAAAGACGCCTTTCAGCGCAATTTTGTTAAGAATTTCGGCTTCGAGCGCATATCCGCGCCGCTGTTCGTAAAGAGCAGGACGGGAGTAAACGACGACCTTAACGGAGTGGAGCGCGCAGTGCGTTTCGACGTCAAGGAGCAGGGCGGAGTCGAGGTTGAGATTGTCCATTCGCTCGCCAAGTGGAAAAGAATGGCATTAAAAAGATACGGCTTCCGCGCAGGCGAGGGGCTGTACACCGATATGAACGCAATCCGCCGCGACGATAACTGCGACAATATGCACAGCATTTACGTCGACCAGTGGGATTGGGAAATGGTGATTAGCAGAGAACAGCGCAATACCGATTTCCTGAAAAGAGTCGTAAACCGCATAGTGGGCGCAATCTGCGATACGCTTGCCGAAACCAAAAAGGTGTTTCCGAGCATCGGTATCGACTTGAAGCGCGAGGTTAAGTTTATAACTGCGCAGGAGCTTTTGGACCGCTATCCCGATATGACGGGGCACGAGCGCGAGAGCGCGGCGGCGAAAGAGTACGGCACGGTGTTTCTTATGAACATCGGCGGCGCGCTTTCAAACGGCAAACCTCACGACGGGCGTTCTCCCGATTACGACGATTGGAACTTGAACGGCGATATACTTTTCTACGACGAGATTTTGGGCGAAAGCATAGAAATCAGTTCTATGGGCATTCGCGTCGACGCCGACAGCCTCAAAGCTCAGCTTGCGGCTGCGGGAGCGGAGGACAGACTGCAAAACGAGTATCATAAGGACGTCATTGCAGACAGACTGCCTTTGACAATAGGCGGCGGCATAGGGCAGTCGAGGCTGTGTATGCTCCTGCTTGAAAAGGCGCACGTCGGCGAAGTGCAGGTGAGTTTGTGGCCCGATGAAATGAGGGCGGAATGCGAGAAGAACAACATTGTTCTTCTGTAAGCAAAGAAACAGGATATAAAGGCATAAAAGGAGTTAATATGGAACTCAGAACACATACTTGCGGCGAACTCAGAGAGAGCGACGCAGGAAAAAATGTAAAACTCAGCGGTTGGTTATCTTCCACGCGCGACCTCGGCGCGGTCATTTTCTTCGTACTGCGCGACTATTACGGATACACGCAGGCGGTTGTGTCCGACGAGGCGCAGAAAGAACTCGTGCGCTCAATTCCGCGCGAGAGCACGATATCGGTGGAGGGCAAGGTCGTTCTTCGCAGCGCGCCCAACCCCGAAATGCCCACCGGTATGATTGAAATCGAACCCGAAAGCATAGAGGTGCTCGGCAAATGTTACGAACAGCTGCCGTTTGAGATTGCCGCCTCAGTGCAGTCGAGAGAGGACACGCGCCTCAAATACCGTTTCCTCGATTTGAGAAACCCCGAAGTGAAAAACAAAATTGTCTTCCGCGCAAAGGTCGTCAGCTGGCTGCGCCGTAAGATGACGGATATGGGCTTTTTGGAAATCACCACGCCCATTCTCACAAGTTCGTCGCCCGAAGGCGCGCGCGACTTTATAGTCCCAAGCCGCCTGCACCCCGGAAAATTTTACGCTTTGCCGCAAGCGCCGCAACAGTACAAACAGCTGCTTATGGCGTCGGGTTTTGACAGATATTTCCAGATTGCGCCGTGTTTCCGCGACGAGGACGCCCGCGCAGACAGAAGCCCCGGCGAGTTTTATCAGCTGGACACCGAGATGTGTTTTGCCACGCAAGAGGACGTTTTTGCGGTGATGGAGGAGGTTTTGAGCGGAGTTTTCAGCGAGTTTTCCGATTGGAAGGTGGACAAACCTCCGTTCAGACGCATCAAATATTCCGACGCGATGAGAGATTACGGCTCCGATAAGCCCGACCTCAGAAATCCGCTTATCATAAAGGACGTCACCGATATCGTATGCGGAAAAGCTCCGTTCTTTACCGAGGGTAAAAAGGTAAAGGCCATTGCCGCCGACAATTTCAATCAGACAAGAAAGTTTATCGACGCGCTTACGGAGAAAGTGAAACTGAACGGCGCGGAAGGTATGTATTGGTTCAAACTCGACGAAAATGGCGAGCTCGCAGGCGGAATATCCAAATTCCTTGCCGACAGCAAAGACGCACTTGCCGAGAGGTTGGAGCTTAAAGCGGGCACGTTTGTCGCGCTGGTTGCCGAAGCAACCGGTGCCGAAAAACAGGCGGGTTATCTGCGCAACGAACTCGGCGCGGGACTCGACCTCATTGAAAAGAACGCTTACCGTTTCTGTTGGATAGTCGATTTCCCGATGTACGAACTCAACGACGAGGGCGAAATCGAATTCAGCCACAATCCCTTCTCTATGCCGCAGGGCGGACTCGACGCGCTCAACAATATGAATCCTTTGGACATTCTGGCGTATCAGTACGACAGCGTTGTCAACGGCGTAGAGCTGTCTAGCGGCGCGGTCAGAAACCACGAGCCGGCTATAATGGAACGTGCTTTCGAGATTGCGGGATACGGCAAAGAGGTTATAGAGCAGAAGTTCTCCGCGCTTTACAACGCGTTCAAATTCGGTGCGCCTCCGCACGCGGGCATCGCTCCCGGAGTGGACAGAATAGTTATGCTGCTTGCGGACGAACCGAGCATAAGAGAGATAATCGTGTTCCCGATGGACAGGAACGCGCGCGACATTTTGATGGGCGCGCCCTCCGACGTTACGGACAAACAACTTAAAGACGTCCATATTAAATTGGACTTACCTAAGGAATAATATATTGCAAAAAGAGTAAAAGTCGGTTATACTTTGACCGATTGACAGGAGAATATAATGCTAAAAAGACGGATTACAATAATTACTGCCATTCTGGTGCTCGCCGTACTTGCGATTACGCTTGTAGCGTGCAATCCTTATAAGCAGAATTCCATCGGCGGCGGCAATCCCGACGCGGACGTCGTGTCCAACGGCGGCTATTACGTTCAGCAAGGCAATTACGTTTATTTTATAAACGGATATGAAGGAGAAAGCACCGACAACGAGTGGGGCAACTCTTATAAGCAGGCGATTATGCGCGCCGAGCTCGACGAAAACGGCAACGTGAATAACGATACTGCTACGGTAGTGGTGCCGCTCAATATCTACAACAAGAGCACCAAAGGCGGTTTGGCGGTTTACGGCAACTTTATTTATTACGCCACACCTAACACCGACAAAGATAAGAACGGTACGCCTTCGACCACGCATACCAACTTTATGCGCACGTCGCTCGACGGTTCGGTCACTCAGCTCATCGGCGAGGTGAATTCGCGCGAAACCGATTATATTTTCACTCCTACGAGAGTCGTATATTACGTCAGCGGAGAAAAGGCGATTAAGTTCTTTGATTTCAGCGGAATGAAAGGGGATAAGAGCTCCGATAAAATGAAGGGCGTATATTCCGGCAATCTCGCCGAAAACGTGGAGAGCTACACCTGGAATTACGACGCGCTGTACAAGTCGGGACAGGGCGCGGAAGTCACCGATTATTTCTTCTATACACAGACGGTTACGGGCGACGACAGCTATGAGTATTACAATAACCTCTACGCAAAGAGATTTGACGGCACAGGCGAACAGCTGCTTGTCACCAAGACAACCTATCTGACAGAGGAAGAAGCGGAAGATTACGTCAAATACACCGATAAAATCTTCAAACTGACTTTGAAAGCGTCCTACGTCGAAGAAGACGGCAGTGTTGCGCTTTATTATTCCAAGTCCAAGAAAAAGGTCGGAAGCACTGACGGCACGGGCGACGACGTCGGTCTTTACGTCAATAAGTTCACAATCGGCGAAAACGGAGGAATGGACAAGGCAAACGAAAAACAGCTTGCCGCGCTTGTATCGTCTTATGTTTATCCGCTCGGTTACGAAAACGGCGCAATTGTGTCAAAGGACAGCAAATATTATCTTATAAAAGGTCTTGGCGACTCTACCTCGGAAGGTTACAATAACGAAGTTCTCGGCAGAGAGGCGAACATCGTTGCGCACAGAAACGGATACCTTTATTACACCGACTCATCGTCTGCAACCGCGCTTTACAAGATACCTTATATCGCGGGCGACAACGATGCAAATTACAATGAAACCGCAGTTGTCAAGGAAGGCATAAAAGTCGATTGGCTCAAACTCGAATTTGTGGGCAATAAGTTCATATATTTTGCCACCGACGATTATAATTATTTGCACGTCGTAGACGTAGACACTTTCGATTGCGAGGCAGAGGACGCAGAGGCGACTCTCATAGGCAAAATGACTCAGGCCGATGCAGACGCCAAGAAAGCGGCGGAAGAAGAAGCAGAAGACGAATAATCGTTGTTAAGTACAATAATCAAAAAATCCGCGGCAACACCGCGGATTTTTATATTGACAAAGTCCTGATAATTAAAACGATTAATTTTGGCGACTGTTTTGTCGAAATTTTTTGCACCTTTTGTTGCGCGCGGCAATTCCATAAGCAGAGGAAAGCCCTTATAATCGATTTAGGCGCAACTGTGCATGAAAATCGCATATATAGGGTTTAAGCTGCAAATCAGATGAGATAACCGCCGTTTATGCGCAAAACCTCGCCCGTAATATATTCCGCGCCGTCAAGATAAAGGATTGCTTTTGCCGCTTCGTCGGCGAGCCCGAGCCGCCCGAGCGGTATTTCTTCTATAAACGCCGCGCGCTCGTCGGGGGAGTACTCCTTCATCATATCGGTGTCTATTGCGCCCGGGGATACGCAGTTGACTCTTATTCCCGACGGGGCAAGTTCTTTCGCAAGCGACTTGCACAGCCCGATAAGCCCTGCTTTGGACGCCGAGTAATGCGTTTCCGTAGAGCCGCCCGTTTCGCCCCATATCGAGGTTATGAAAACAATCGAGCCGCACTGACGGGATATCATATCCTTACACGCTTCGCGCGCGCATAAAAACGCGCCGTCGAGGTTTACTGCAAACATTTTTCTCCATTCGGACAGAGTGATGTCGGTAAACAGTTTGTTTTGGGAAATGCCGCTGCAATAAACGAGCGTATCGATTTTGCCGAAGCGCGCGATTGCCGAGGCAACCGCGGACGCTATTGAGTTTTCGCTTTCCGCGTCGCAAAAAATCGCTTTTACGGAGCCTTTCTCTTTAAGCTCGTCCTCAAGCTCGCGTGCGCGCTCTGCGCTGTGATTGTAGGTAAACGCAACGTTGTATCCGCCCGCAGCGAGCCGAGCCAACGCCGCGCCTATACCTCTGCTTCCGCCGATTATAAGCATTGTTTTCATGACAATAGTTTAACATCCGTATGTTAAATGCGCAACAAAATCCTTATTTTTCAAGGTTTTATATTGTTTTAATATATAGGTTTATAATTGATATATGGAGATAATAGTAAATAAATGCGAAATTGCGGCGCGGCATAACGCTGTGCACCGTTTAAGCGGTATACAAATCAAGCACTGCGGTTTCGACAGCGAACGGCACAATCCGCACTTACGGTAAATAAAGAAACTTTTAGGCGCATTGACACGCCTGATGTGGTAAGATATAATCAAAGTGTGTGCGAGCAATCGCGCAAGGAGGTATTTATGAAAAAATTCGACGTTAAAAAGCTGCTCGTTGCAATGCTTGCGTTGATAATGGTTTTCGCGCTTGTTGCCTGCAACAACGAAAAGGGCGACAACAACGGCGGTAACGGCGGAAACGGCGGCGGAGGCGGAGAAACCACCAACGCAATGGCTGCCAAAGAATATTTCAACGGTTTGTGGGAATCAACCAAATCGCTCGGCGATACGACAATCGCAGCAACCGACGATTTCAAGATTGACCTTGATTTGGGCATAACCATACAGACCAGAAAGAATTCCGGCAACACGGTTGCCGACAGTTTCGATTTGGGCGTTAAGCTGTCCTTGGTTATGGACAGAGACACTCAGGAGAATTCTGCCGTAAAAGCGACTCTTTACAATCAGACTACGGGCGACGAATGGCTGACCGCTTATTATTTCCTCAAAGACGCGAATTATATTTACGTCGATTTTGACGGACAGCACATAAAGGTCGGTTTCGACACCGGTTGGAATGATACGTATACAGCCACGGTCAAGGCGTTTATAGAGCAAGCGTTAACGGTAAACGGACAGTCTACGAGCATTGACGCAATCCTCGACGCCGTGTTTGACGGAATGGGCGAAACTTGGACTCTCAACAATATCCTGAACAACGTCATCAAGATTTTCGGCATTGATTTGGAAACCGAATTAAGCAAGCCCGAAATTCAAAATGTTTTGAGTTTGCTCGGAATCAGTGCGGAAGCAATTTTGCCGGGAGAAGGTCAGCCTGTTGACATTCAAAGCATTCTCAATACGTTGGCTGATGCGCTCGGAAGCTTTTTGGGAAAAGGCGACAAGCCCTTCTATTATGAAACCACGGCGGACGGCAATCGTATCAACGTATTCGACATAAACGTAAACTTAATTGCCGGCATGTTGAACGAGTTGTTAAACTTTGATTTACTGTCTGCTAATGATATCTTCAAAATCGGTTATGAAATCAACGCCGAAAAGGACATAGAAAGCCTTATTATCGAGCTCGGTCTTAAGAATTTCGTTTCGGGCGGCAAGCTCGACGTCAATGCGGTATATCCTTATGCAATCGTACGCATAAACGAAATGGATATCGAGCCCATCAAGGCGGCTTCCGATGCGGACGAACAGGCGGGCGGCGCGCTGACCTCTCTTGCGGACACACAGAAAGCTCTTGATTTCAAAGCGGCGCAGTATAAGTCCGAGTTCAATCTCGAGGCGGAATTTACGGCAAAACTCGCAGGTTTGAAAGTTGCGGGATTTAACGTCAACGGCAATTATTCTCTCAAAGCAAACATATCCGTTGACTTGCTTGAAAAAGACGCCGCGGCAAACGGAACCAAGATGCTTTTGCAGCTCAAAAAGGACGATGCGCTGCTTGCGGAGGCAACCTTTAACAAGGGTGTGCTGACGCTCAGAATAACCGCCGATGAGTTTGCGAAAAAACTGTCCGGAGTGCTTTATGAAACCTTCTACGCACAATTATATCAAGGACTGTTCAACTTGATAAATGACGCGGACACGGTAGCGTATTTCGGCAGCCTTATCGACTCCGCTTGGGGTACGGGCAGCAAAGAGATAACGCTTGGCGAAAAAACTTATATGCTCGGCGGAACTTTGAAAGAAGGCGAAATTACGGTTGGACTCGAATTGAACCTCGTGCAGATGATTTATAGTCTCACCAAAGCCGAGTGGACGGAGTCCGAAACTCCCGTTGCTCTGTCGCAAAATGCCGCCGACTATGTTCTGTACAAAACAGTAAACAACAAGGATTATTACATGCTCAAAGACGCGAATATAATGGGGCACGAAATAGATTATTCTAACCTTATTAAAACCATAGTCGGCGCGTTTACTGCAAACGCAACCGAAGGCTCTTTCGGCATAGATAAAATCGAAAATCTCGGCACAATGCTTAACTCCGTTCTTAAAGCCGTACCTGCGGCAACATATACTAAAAATGCAGACGAAAATTATGTCGCAAGCGGCACGAACGTAGTACCGGCAGGCGATTATAACTTCGGTCAAGATAAAATGAAGGGCGTGTTGGCGTATATATTCAGCACAAGCCAATATTGCATCGACCAGGCAATCGGCATAGGTATTTTAGATGCGGGCACGACTGTCAATAACATAACGTATAAGGAAGCGAAAGAAATGTACGATTATATTACGGGAGTCAAGACTTATGCGGATTATCAAACAGACACGACAAAAACCGATAAGGTTACCGAAGATAAGTTTAACGAAGCAATCGGCACATACGTTACCGCTCAGATTGCCGAGTATTTCGCAGGCTCCGCGTTTATCGACACCGCGAATCCGTTAAACACCATCAACAAGCTGGAGAACGCCGTGTTCAACGGCATCACCGTCAGCTTGAAGGACGGTCTCGAAATTAAGACGGGCGTTGCGATAGGCGGAAGCAGTATCGATTTCGGCTTCTCCGTAAACCTTAAAGACGCAAGCACGTTCCCCGAACACGACGCGTTCAATACTGCGGAATAAGCAAGTCGATTTTACGACAAACGACGATAAGTCAAATCACAAACCCCTCGCAAGAGGGGTTTTGTATTTGAATTTCTATTGCCGCCCCGCGCGAGTTATGTTGCGCGCTTTGCGCTTCACTCTTAATCGCACGCGGTTTTGCCGGGCATAAGTTATTGTCGCCTATTTAGGGGATTGCTTCGTCACTTTGCATTCGCTCCGTTCCTCGCAATGACACGCTCGAAAATTGTTACGCTCGCATTATTGTGACGGTGCCACAATATAACTCGCTCCTGAAATTTTCTCGCATTCCGCGTGCGTTATGTTGCGCGTATTGCGCTTCACGCTTAATCGCACGCGGGTGACTGTGTATAAGTTATCGTCGCCTGTTTAGGGGATTGCTTCGTCGTTTTCGCAAGCTCAAACTTCTCGCAATGACACCATATTCAAAGTTCTATGCGGTTTCTCGCAATGACAGAGATGCTATAAGCTATTTAATCGGATAAATCAAACGCAATTCGGTATGCCTAGCCACCTGACGTGTCACTGCGAGCGAAGCGCGGCAGTCCCCTAAACAGGAACGGACAAATATTATCAATATAAATAACCTGACCTCTGCATATGGGACTGCCACGTCACCCCGTTTCTCGCAGTGACACGTTAAATTGCTGTGTCATTGCGAGCATTGCCTGCAATGCGCGGCAATCTCCTAAGCAGAGGACGTTATCTTATACTCAGGTTGGCGAGAACTTTGCCGCGTAGGCTCTGAACCGAACCCTTGCTTTGCGATTTGCTTGATATTGTGCCGTAAAACGGATATAATTATTAAAAAGCCGTAAAGGAGCGACGATGAAAGCGTTTGATTTTGACAAAAGCATACTCGACAGAGAGGAGCTTGCAATAGGCGGTGAATTCATTTCGGAGTTTTCGTCCGCTATGCGCGACGGCGGTTCCGGGCTTACGGGTTCGGAAGGAGAAACGTCGTGCGCGAGAACCATACGCGACAGAATACAGTCCGAAAGCGGCGAAAAAGCGCGGCTCGAAGCATATCGCGCTTATCCTTTGGTGGGCAGAGGCGCGTTTCCGCTTATAGGCATTTGGTACGCGTTTTCGCTGTTGCTTTATTTCGTATCTTTTGCGGGCGGAAGGCTTGCGGGAATTTTGCTTACCGCACTGTCGGTGTTTGTTTTTCTGTCGGGAGGAGTCGCGCTCGGAGCGGTATTTCTCGGAGGAGGAAAACTCAAAAAATTATTCAACACCAAGGTCAGTTACAACGTAGTGTCGGAGCACAAGCCCGAAAAGGCAACAGAAAACGAAAAAACGGTCATAATCTGCGCAAATCACGACTCGGTAATGGGCAGTTATATTTCCGATTTTTCGCTGTCGAGAAAACTTGCGTTCATACTTGCGCCCGTAACCGTATTGCTGTTTTTGACTTGCGCGATAATAAAGATGGCGATAGGAGCGGATACCGCCGCAAAAATCTCGGTGCTCAGCATAATACCCGCGCTGGCGGGCGTGGCCGGTATTCTTGCGATGGTCACGCATTTTTCTCCGTTTGAACAGCATTCCCGCCCCAATAACGGAATAAGCGTATCCACGGCAATGGCGGCATACTGCTATTTTACCGAAAATCCCGAGCTGATACCCGACGGCGTAAGGCTTGTATTTGCGTCGTTCGGCGGAGAAAACTCCGCTCACGGCGGCTCGGCGGCGTTCTGTGCGGCGCACCCCGAGTTCAAGGACGCGGAAGTGATTGCGCTGGGCAGTATCGAAAGCGGCAGGTTCAGAATAGCGGAATACGACGCTTTGCGGAAAATATCCTTTTCCACGCCTATGGTATCCGCGGTAAGGTCGGCGGCGCACGAGCAGGATATTGACCTCGAAACGATGGGCAGGGACGGGTTCAAACAAAAATTTAACGCATTGCACGGTTATATTTCAAATTCTTTCGCGAGGTCGGGCATTGCGTCCGCAACGCTTTTCGCAAAAGATTACGGCGACGGCGGCGAGGGTTTGGACAGAAGCGATATAGAGTGTTTGCTTGCCCTCACTGTCGGCAGCGTCAAAAAGCTTTTTGCAACAAGCGCGCCCGTAAAGGATGCGGAGGCGAAACAGGTCGTCGAACCCGAAGATAATGAAGATAAAGATAACGGCGAAAACAACGATACAAATCAATTTGTAGTACTTGACGAATAAAGGGAGAGGAGTATGTCGGATAATACTGAAAACGAGGGCATAATCGACAATCGTGAAGAAAGCGTCGAAAGCGAGTTCCGTTCCGAGCCGAATGTTGAGGAGAGAAGGGAATGTGCGGACGGTAAAAATAACGGCGCGGGCGAAACCGACGCGCAATCTAATGAAGAAGTCAGCGGCGGCGCACCCGTCGGCGGCGGGAAAAAGGTCGTTGCCGTACTGAAAAAATACTTCAAAAGATATTTTATAGACGCATTTACGGGTATGGCTCAGGGGTTGTTCTGCACGCTTATCGCAGGCACAATTCTTGCGCAGATTGCAGGTTGGATAAGCGGTTCGGGGACGGAAGCCGGCGTTGCCGTGGGCACGTTTGTCAATGCGGTTGCAAGCATCGCTAAAATGCTTATGGGCGCAGGAATAGGCGTGGGAATAGCAAATGCGCTGAAAGCTCCCAAACTCGTTATGTTTACCGCGGCGGTTACGGGACTTGCAGGCGCGTTCGCGGACAAAATCATCGCAGGCGCGTTTGCGGCAAGTTTTGCTCCCGGAAATCCGATCGGCGCATACGTCGTCGCCGTAATCACGGTGGAGCTCGGACTGCTTCTGTCGGGAAAAACCAAGGTTGATATTGTGGTTATTCCGCTTTCGATGATGACAGCGGCAATGCTTGCTTTGTATATATCCTGGCCGTTTATACAGTTCGTAAATATAATCGGCGAGGGCGTTGCGCTCGCTACAATGGCGACCCCCGCGGTAATGGGCATTATAGTTTCCGCGGTTATGGGTATTCTGCTTACGCTGCCCACCTCCTCCGCGGCGATATGGGTTGCGATTGCTACTCCCGTGCTCGCGCTCGGGGCAGGCAACGAAATGTACGACGCGATGTTGCTTGCCGGCGGCGCGGCGGTCACGGGCTGCGCGTGTCAAATGGTCGGTTTTGCGGTGCAGAGTTTCCGCGAAAACAAATGGGGAGGGCTCATTGCTCAGGGTTTGGGCACGAGTATGCTGCAAATCCCCAACCTTATGCGCCATCCGCAAATTCTTATACCGCCGATTATCGCAAGCGCGATAGCGGGTCCCATAGCCACTTGTGCTTTCGGACTTCGCTGCAACGCCTCCGGCGGCGGAATGGGAACGTCGGGGCTCGTGGGCGTTTTTACGACGATAGAGTCGAGCGCAGGAGTGATAGAAGATTGGAAAATCGGACTTGGAATTACGATATGCTTTGTGGTCATTCCCGTAGTCGTGTGCGTCGCAATAAGCGAGTTAATGCGCAAAAAAGGGTGGATTAAACCCGATTATATGAAACTTGAACTGTAATTCGCCGAGCCGCAGGATAAATGCGGCGCGACTGATTGTTAAAGATAATGCCTAAATACAAGGCGACCGCAAGACGCTTACGTGCGGCAATGCTTTTATAAATGGCTAACGTAAACAGTTGTTTAATGAAGGAAAACCGCGGAAAATCTTTTCCGCGGTTGCTTTTTGACAAAGATTT